>JAHZMA010000081.1 GCA_022599575.1 Alphaproteobacteria bacterium
ACCCGAAATATTGCCAGCACCATCAAAAGTGAGTGACACAGCAGGCAATGTGATTGTGGCAACATTGATGATTGTTTCACCATCTTGCGACCAACCGAACTCACCACTGGCAGTGTAATTAGTGGTCTCATTGCCTTGCACGGCTAACGCTTGCAAAGTGAGTGCTTTATTCTCGTTGGTGGTGTTGGCATCAGCTGATGCTTCAGTCAATGAATTATATGGGGCAATAGTTGTTTGAGGAGGGTCAGTATCAATTTTTTTAATACTATCAGCGATAAAAACATCATCTGTGTCGATACCAGTGCCAGCACCACCAAAACCACCGCGCTGTGTGTTACAACCATTTATCAAAGCCGACATCATTAATAAAATAATGATAGAAAAAGACTTGTGCAAAATTTTTCTCCTAGTGTCACTCAATCTAACTAGCATATTTCAACAAATAAAGCAAGTTTTAATATTGGCCGATTATTGCTATTGCCAGAATTGTTGAGAAAAATCCTGATTTTCCTATGGTTTTATCAAAAATTTAGCGGCTTTTGCCCTGAACGATGCGGTCTAATATCATGGCACAGAATAAGATTGCGAAACCTGCCAATATCCCTTGCCCAACATTGGCATATTGCAATGCTTCTAGCACATCTTCGCCCAATCCTTTTGCCCCGATAAGCGATGCCACAACAACCATTGCCAAGCTGAGCATAATCGTTTGATTGATGCCTGCGCGAATAGATGGCGCGGCAAGCGGTAAATCAACTTTACGCAATAAATACCATTTGGTCGCGCCGTAAGATATCGCCGCCTCTCTCACATGTTCGGGCACACCACGAAAACCTAACACGGTTAAGCGCACAACAGGCGTGCCACCGAAAATCATGGTGGTAACAACTGCGGCGGGCTTGCCTGTGCCAAAAAAGGCAATCACGGGGATCATAAACACAAAAGCAGGCATGGTTTGCATAAAATCCATGATAGGGCGAATGAAATTATAGAATTTATCACGCCTTGCACAATACATACCAAGCGGAATGCCAATCAGGATAGATAAGCAAGCGGCAGTGCCCAATAATGCCAAAGTTGTCATGGCTTTCACCCAAAATCCCAACAATCCCATATAAGTGAGGAAAGCGGTTGAATAGATGGCGGTTTTGATGCCCGCCGATAAACCCGTTAGCAACACAATGAAACAAATAATCACCAGCCATGGCGTGCCAACAAATACCAATTCAAGAAAATCCAAAAGCAGGCGAATGACTGAGGTGATGGCGTCAAAAAAGGCATCGCCATTAAGCACCGCAACATTAAACAGCCATTCCACCCAATTGATGGCGGTGAGGCGAATAAAAGCTTTGGTTGGAAATTCAGCAAATAAAACAGAAAATTCAGGAAAGCTGTAATGGATAACGGTTACGGCAACAATCAATATATTAAAAATACCTGCCAATGCAAAATGTTTGGGGCTCATGCCATTGGATAGGGTTTTATCAGAGAGCGAGGCAGAAAATCGTTTTTCTAACGTGACATTTGCCAAACTGGCTTGCATGGTTTTTGCCGCTAAAATAATGAATAATCCTGATAGAAAAATCCACACCCATGTTTGCTCAACTGCAATCGCTTCTAGCCTGATGCCATCAATATTGGCTTCTAGTGATTCAACAGTCCGCTGATACACATCAATTTTATCTGAATTATTTTCAATAGCACTGGCTAATTGTTGTTTTCGCAACGCCAATGTGGATTCTATCTCCGAGATGCGAATTCTGGCTTGAAACGCAATATCGCCAAATAGCCCACGGATAATTTGCACCCAACCGAAAGTTTCGATAATAAGAAACGCCAATGCCCAATTCCAAATTGACCGCGCCCCATACCAGATAGGTCCTAAAATAAACGCCCATAAGTTAAAAGTAAAAACATAAGATGATTTGCTACCAATATATTGAAATTGCTTTTTGTAATAAGCAACATTGGTAACCACAAACTTTGCCAGCAATATTTGTCTATCTTGTTGCTTTTGCGTTTCAGCCTGTTGCATTGTATCACTCATGATGTTTCGGTGCCTTCTATGATTGTATGTAGCACGTTATTATGCGTAATCACACCCGTTATTTTGTTGCTTTTCTTCACCAAAATCGGCGAATTTTCTTTCATGATGAGTTGAATAATTTTGGTTAGATTTTCTTCTTCATCAACCGATGGTCTATCATCTGATATGGTGCCATTTTCACTTTCAAAATCGATGATGCTGTGCATCACGGTTTTGGCTTTTACCACTTTCAAGCGCGATATGCCTGCCACAAAATCGCTGACATAATCATCAGCAGGATGGGTGATAATCTCTTCTGGCGTGCCTACTTGCACCACGCGCCCATCGCGCATAATCGCAATTTTCTCGCCAATACGCACCGCTTCATCTAAATCATGGGTGATGAAAATGGTGGTTTTCTTCATAACAGCCGATAATTTCATAAATTCATCTTGCAACTGCCGACGGATAAGCGGGTCTAATGCGCTAAATGGCTCATCCATCAATAACACATCAGGGTCAGATGCCAAAGCACGGGCTAACCCAACCCGTTGCTGCATGCCACCCGATAATTCATGGGCGAATTTATTGCCCCAACCATCTAACTCCACCATATGTAATATTTGTTCGGCTTTTTCTAAACGCTGATTTTTGTTCATGGCGCGTATTTCAAGTGGCATGGCGATATTATCTAGCACTGAATAATGCGGCAGCAGCGCAAAATTTTGAAAAACCATCGCCACCTTATGGTTGCGGTAATGGCGTAATTGTGACGGCGAGAACTCTAATATATTCTGCCCATCAACAATGATCTCACCCGAACTAGGCTCTAATAATCGGTTAATATGGCGCACCAATGTAGATTTACCACTGCCCGATAAGCCCATAATGCAAAAAATTTGTCCGGGCGCGATAGAAAGCGAAACATCAGCAACGCCAATCACGGCATTATATTTTTCTAAAATTTCTTGTTTTGATAAATTATCTTGTTCAATAGCAATCATGGCTTCCGATGCGCGGTCACCAAAGATTTTCCACACATTACGAATATCAATCGCTATATCTGATGCCATACCCTATTCCTACCCTATGTGGTAATGCGGAGGCACCCATTTCAATATAATTTGCATCAAGAAATGAATGCCCCAGTCATTATTAAGGTCATTATCAAAGATTAAAGACCAAGCCAAGAATCAACGCGTTTTGAGTTCTTTTTAACCCATTCTTTTGCCACTTCTTGTGGGTCACGCCCTTTGCCAGCAATTTCATAAGCGAAACCGCTCACATCAGAGGCATCTAATTTCATATTGGCAAGAAACTCTGCAATCGCAGGTGAGCGTTTCTTCAATGAATTAGAATAAGCAACTTGCACTTGTTTCAACGCATCTTTTGAAGCAACAAATGATTCCTTATACCAATCAGGTGAATCCGATGGTTGCACCATTTTATATTTTTTAGGGTCATGTTTAGGCTCAGATAGCATCACAACATCAAATTGCGACCAAATGGCATGAGGCTCGTAGCAATAAAAAGCATAGCCTTCGCCTTTGGCAATAGCATCTTTGATTCTTGCTGTTTTCGCGCTTTCATCAACACGAATGGGTTCAATAAAGTTAAGCAATTGATAATCGCGCACCTTTACTTCATTCACATTGGCCGATGCCCAACCGGGTGCGCCAATCCACATTTCACCCTTACCATTGCCATCAGAATCCATCTTTTTGGCAACATCAGGACGCCCTAAATCAGCAATATCGGTGATTTTGTTTGCTTTAGCAAATGCCTTAGAAACACAGAAACCTTGATTGCCAATATAATGATTTTTGCTTAACGATACTGTGCGTTTGCCTTTTACATATTTATTGGTAAAAGATTCTTGATTGGGCAACCATACATCGGGATGCACATCAATATCGCCCTTGCCCTGATCCATTGCTTGGAAAATAACCGCATTACTACCAGGCACCATATCCACTTGCCCACCAATACGGTCGGTAACAACAACTGCAATCAGGTTGGCAATGGCTTGCGCCCCTGTCCAAGATGGCACACCAATCGCAACTTTTTCTGCTGCAAATGCTGTGCTGGCTGTTAGTGCCATTATGCTACTGATAATAGCTGATTTTAATATTTTTTTCATAAGCTTCCTCCTGCTTGTGTAATATTAACGGTTAATCGCTTAACCTTCAATTAAATAGATTTAAACTGGTCTTCATAAGCAAATAACGATACTGAACCACCCGTATGAATGAATACAACATCACCATCATCACCTAATTTGCCTTGTTTGATTAAACCTATCAATCCTGCCAATCCTTTGCCTGCATAGACAAGGTCTAACAAAATTCCTTCTTGGCGCGCTATTAATTCGCACGCTTCAATTGTTGCGTTGGTTGGGATCCCATAACCTGGTCCCACATAATTATCATCTACCAATATTTTGCCTTTGTCAGTCAAAGGCTTATCACATATTAAAGCAGCTGTTTTTTGTGCCAATGCAAACACATTATCAATTTGCACCTGTTGTGGTTTTCGCACGCTGATACCCATAATAGGCACATTGCAACCAAGCGCATGAAACCCTGCCACAAGCCCAGCTTGTGTGCCTGTGCTGCCCGTGCCAAACACAATCCATTTCGGATTCAGTCCCTGTTCGTCCATTTGCTGTATCAATTCTTCGGCGCAAGCGACATAGCCCAGCGCGCCAATTTCGTTTGAACCACCACCGGGGATAAAATAAGGTTTGCGACCTGCTTGTTTGAATTTTTCAGCCACTTTGATGGCTTCTTCATTCATATCTAGCCCTGCGGGGCGATATTCAATGCTGGTGCCGAATAAATTATCTAAAAAAACATTGCCAGTTGTTTCGTAATTTTCATCTCTATCAGGAACGCGGCGTTCTAGTAAAGCATGGCATTCTAACCCTAATTTACATGAAGCCGCCGCCGTTTGCCGCACATGATTAGATTGAATCGCGCCTTGCGTTACAATCATATCAGCGCCTGCATCAAGGGCTGCTGCCATTAAAAATTCAAGTTTTCTGGTTTTATTGCCACCCGTTGCTAGCCCTGTACAATCATCGCGCTTTATCCATAAATTCGGTCGATTGAGACTCTTGGATAGGCGCGGCATTCTTTCTAACGGGGTAGGTTGGTGGCATAATGCCACACGGCTAAATTTCTCTAATACTCCCAATATATTTCTCTCTTTTCTTATAAATAATGATGCCAACATATAACAATAAAAGCATAATAGCAATATTTTTTATATGTTACCCATAGTTTTCTTACAAAATAACATCCCTAAAGCCAATATATTGTTCAAGATGATGGGCAATTAAAAATAAATCATTTTCATGCAAGGGTTTTGCAACCATTTGCAGACTGACTGGATTATTGTTTTTATCAAACCCTATCGGGATACAGATGCACGGGAAGCCTAAAAAATTAAACGGTCTGGTATTATGCCCCGCACGGCTGATAAGTGCAGGTGCATCGGGGCTTGCGCCTGCATCGCTTGCTTTGATGGTTGGCAGAGCAAACGGCCAAACAGGCGTGATGATAATATCAGTTTTTGCAAACACATCATTGATGGTTGATCGGATAAAATCAGCACGATGGCGCATGATTTTATCATATTCCTGTTCGCTAATGGTAAAGCCTTCTTCAATTCGCAAAATAGTTTGGGCATTAAAATCTTGTTTGCGCACTTTGACAATATCACCATATTTGCTTTTCGCTTCATAGGCAATAATCATACGGGTTAAATCATTGGTGCTTTCAATATTTTTCAGCTGAATATCGAATAATCTGTTATTTTGCGTTTTAATAAAACTTAATATTGGCTCAATGATTTTGACAATATCATTATCGCAATCTTCAAAAAAATACTGACTGCCAATCGCAATGCGTAGGTGCTTGATATTATTGGGCATTGCTGATGGCTGATGATTGCCCGTAATGGAATCAAACATGGTATTGGCATCATTGACATTTCGGGTTAATGTGCCGACTGTATCCAAAGATTCCGATAGGCAAAATACGCCAGCGCGGCTGATAATATCGTAGCTAGGCTTTAAGCCAACCAAACCGCAGGCGGCAGCGGGCAACCTGACCGAGCCACCCGTGTCAGTGCCAAGCGAGGCAGGAATAAATCCATTGGCAACCATCACTGCCGACCCCGAAGATGACCCACCCGCAATATAACTTTCATTATATGGGTTAGGCGGTGTGCCTGCATATTGATTATGCCCCGTAATGCCAAGTCCATATTCCACCGATGTAAGGCGCGCAATATCTAACGCCCCTGCTTTATCTAATTGTGTTATCACAAAGGCGGTTTCATCTGCTTTCATGCCTTGACGGCTTTTTGACCCTGCCTCGTTTGCCCAATTTTTGCGCTTAAAAAGCTCTTTATGGGCAAGTGGCACCCCCAATAATGGTGATATATTTTGTGTGTTACGCTGCTGTAGATTTGCTAATTGCGTGGCTAGAAATTTATCATCGAGGTAGCGCAAGGCTTGCGTTTGCTTTGCTTTAGTCACGAATAAGGGCATAAATTCTGATAACAGCCAATGCGGATAATCAGGATTTGTTAAATATTGCTGATGAAACCACGCAATTGATTGATATTGAAAATCTAGCATAACGTAACTTTCAAACTGAAGATTGTAACCTTATTATATCTTATATCTTAACATATTTTGATGATTATTTCCATTGGTTGACATCGATGATACAGATTGCTAGAGTCAAGCATATTACATCGCATTTTTTGGGGGGTATGTTGGCAAAAACAATACTTCATGAATTTAGCAATATCGGTTTTGCACAAAAAAACCGTTCATTCCCCGGATTTTTAATCAAATCTGAAGCCAATCGACAAGTGATTGCACCGCGTCAGGCTTTGCAGTTTAATTTGCAAATCGGTGATATTATATCTGTGCATAGTTTGGGCAAAGGGCAGTCTGTGGCACTATATATAACAGACGCAAAAGGAAAATCATGCCCAGAAATGCTTGGCTTAAAATCCGCCACCTTAAATATTAGCAAAAATGATTTTAATAGCGAGGAATTACGCCATTGGATAGCAAAAAATAGCAGTAAACCAATAAAATCTCTACCCGTTACCATGCCAGTTACCATGCCAGTTACCATGATTGAGTTTGATGCTTTACCCGCCGATGAAGATGCCCTTATTCTTAAAGCGAAAAAGGCTTGCACCCTATGGGTTATCCGCCCGATGACGGCAGAAAATTTGGTTAGCCATGCTTCGGTTGGGCTGATTGAGGTGTCGCATAAACAAGCAATACGAAAAAATACACAACTCCCCCCCCTATTAGGGGAAATCCGTGATGAATTCACCATTAACCGTGCCACCGCTGAAGCCTATCAGGTCAATGCGGGCGAAATCATTCAAATTATTGATGTTGAAGGGCAGCAATGCTCTGATTTTATGGCATTGAGGCGCGCACCGCTTGATAATGGCATTGAAATGATGATTGATAGCACTGCCACCCGTTCGATGGTACGTGGTGCGTATCCTGCCCCCGGGCTATTGGATAAATTCTTTGATGCCGAACTAAAGCCAATGATGAATGTGCTACAAGATACGTGCGGACGGCATGATACTTTTGGCTTGGCCTGCAATGCGCGTGGCTACGAAGAAAGGGGCTTCCCCGGGCATGTTAATTGTTCTGATAATATTTCATACGCGCTTGCGCCACATGGTGTGCAGAAACGCTTCGCTTGGCCAGCGATTAATTTTTTCTGGAACACATGGATAGATGCAGATTCGCATCAGCTGATGAGTGAAGAAAGCTATTCGCGTGCGGGCGATTATGTGGCAATACGGGCTTTAGATGATTTGGTCTGTGTTAGCACCGCTTGCCCCGATGATATTGACCCCATCAATGGCTGGAACCCCACCGATATTCATGTCCGTATTTACCGCCCTGATGCCCCCATACGCGTTGCCATAGCCTATCGCGAGAAAGAGAATGCCCCCATGTCCATCACCAACCATAGTGCTTTTCATCCCGCAACATCAAAACTAACCACGCAATTCGCTCCTGCGCGTGACCTTTGGTTGCCAACAAATTTTCCTACTTATGGCACGATTGGCGAATATTGGGCATGTCGCGAAAAAGTAACGTTGCAGGATATGTCTAGCTTGCGAAAATACGATATTATCGGCCCTGATGCAGAAAAATTATTGCAATATGTGATGTCGCGCGATATTGCGCGTTTGGCTGTTTGGCGCGGCACATATGCGCTGATTTGTGATGAAACGGGCACAGTGGTAGATGATGGCACTTTGTTTCGGCTTGCGCCTGATTTATTCCGCTGGTGCTGTGGCACCGAAGAAAGTGCGCGGATATTAGAGAATATCGCGCAAGCGAAAAATATGCAGGTGCGGATTCATGGTATGGGTGGCGCTTTGCCCAATCTGGCATTGCAGGGTCCAAAATCACGTGCGCTTTTGCAGAAAATCATATTCACGCAACCCACCGTGCCATCGCTTGCCAATCTAAAATGGTTTGGCGTTACCATCGCGCGCCTTAACGACCGAGATGGTATCCCCTTTATGCTCAGCCGTTCGGGCTATACGGGAGAACTTGGCTATGAATTATTTTGTGCAACATCAGATGCGCCTGCCTTATGGGATGCTTTGATGGAAGCAGGCGAGGAATTTGGCATTGTGCCAATGGGATTGCACGCGCTTGATATAATCAGAATTGAGGCAGGTTTGGCATCGGGCAATGCAGAATTTGCTGATGGGGTTGATGCGTTTGAAGCAGGGCTTGGCTTTGCGGTTAATCTTAACAAAGCGGATTTTCTTGGCAAAAACGCGCTTGAACGCAACGCGCAAAGCCCGCGCAAATTATTAAAAGGCTTAAAGTTTGATTGCAATGATTTGCCAATACATGGCGCGCATGCTTTTGCAGGCGAACGCATGGTTGGCGTGATTACGTCAGCAACCCGCTCACCGATGTTTGAATGTGCTATTGCGATGGCGCGGTTGGCGGTTGAATTTTCTGCCAATGATTTGATGCTAGAAGTGGGGCAAATGGATGGGCGCATGAAACGAATAAGTGCGCGCGTGTGCGATATCCCGTTTCACGACCCCAAACGCGAAAAACCCCGCGCGTGACGACAAGAGAGTGATGATTTTGGCAGCCTTAATCACCCGTAATGCTTGTTTTTTTCCTGCAGCAAAGCCGTGAATCTAAAAAAGCCGTGACTCATTTTTGAATCTGTTAATTGGTGCATGGCAGGGAACACATCACAAAATCCCTCGCAATAGCGGCACGAATTGCAAATATGTGTTTGCCGTTTGGCTTCATCTACTAGATTTTGCCATGATGGTGTTTCAGCTGACATATTTTGCGCCTCACCCCAAGATTCTGCCAACCAATCGCGGTTAGATTCAAAACCGCCCGAAGCCACAATCACCGCTTTGGGTGTTAGCTGATATTGCTGATTGTTATATTGCACCATCACTGATGCAATCTGATTTTCTTGCAACTCTAAATCAATCACTTCGGCCTATTACGCGTCTGTACCGGGCGGTTTGCAAGATATGATATTATTTGGCAAAGAAGCAGGCGCGAATGTGCGAATTTTAGATTTACTAAGGTTGCCTATTCTGACTCTTATTAAATGCCCTGACATGCACAATGCTAATATTGAGTATAGCGGGGGGGTTGTTAAGGCATGTGCCTTAATGAGTATGAAGCACAGCGGGGGGCATGGGGGGCATTCGCAAGGGCGTGGGCTCCGTCCTCACGCCCGAGAAGCGAATTCGCTCCC
>JAHZMA010000082.1 GCA_022599575.1 Alphaproteobacteria bacterium
CATGTTTCAAGAGTGTTAAGGAATATACTTGATGATATTAAAACCGCAAAACCTGAATTACAACAACACCCATATTATAAAAAATTAGATGGCGTTGCTAGAAATTGGGGCTGCTAATTGTTAGTAGTGAAAACTAATACCGTATCATCTAACATAAAAGTTGTGAAGAGTCTATTATTTAAACTTATTACTATTATATAAAAACATGTTTTAGGTATATAGCACCTAAAACCCCGGTTGTTTCAAGCAAGCAATCACGCGGTGGAAGCGGCGGACGCGTGCATTGAGAATAGGTGCATAGCTAGGGTGAATAGAATGAAGATTAAATGTGCCATCTTTGCCCTCGGTTACCCGTTTTAATAATGCATTGCCATCTTCAATTTCACATATTGCATCGCGTCCTACCACCTCTTCAGGATTAGTAAATTCTTTAGGAATAATCAGCACGGCATCGCCATCTTCATAAGTAGGCGACATAGAATCACCTGTTACCTTAATTGCCGCATGTCCCTCAAACGGACGTGGCACGCTCATTGTTTCGTTATCAAAGGCATAGGCATCAAAACCATTAATCGTTCCTGCCTCTGCCACCCCTAGCAACGGAATTTCAGCATAAGCTTCATCAGGCAATCGCATATCTGCAGGTGTGATAATTTCTATACGGCAATTCAACTCTTTGAGCACTGCGTCAAATTTTTCTAAATTAGGAATACTGCCGCGTTGCCAATTGCGGATTAAATCATAATTACCCACAGCGGATTTAGAAACTGATGCCGCTGACCGATTTTGCCTTTTTAATTCTTTTTCTAAAACATCTATGTATTTCACTGCATTCGACCCTTTCGGGCGACATAATGTCGTCCGTTTTCGGTAAAAATACCGATAAAGTAAAAAAAACACAAGAAAAAAATAAAAAACTATTGTAATTCGGTATTGTTACCTATATAACATCGGTATGAATACCGAAAACCATATCTTAAACCTTGCTAAAACCTATGCAAGTTACAAAAGTTTGAAACTATCAACCGTTTCTACTTATGCGTCAAATCATGGCAATTTTTTTCATAATTTAGAAAACGGTTCTTCTTTAACAGTGCAAAGAGCAAGATATGTGATTAACTGGTTTTCGATAAATTGGCCGTCTGATTTAGCATGGCCAGAGGAGATTGAACGCCCCAATATTAAAGAGCAAAGGGAAAAAATGTAATGCAAAATAATCCACATTCATATCATAAATTGGAAAAGGTAAAGCAATATATTAATCAGCAAATTGGTGAGATTGAAAATGATGAGCGTTATAAACGCGAAAATGCTGATGTGATGATAAATGCACCACTAGCACTCACGCAAATAGCATTGCGTGAACGCAGGCTTGTTTTAAGAAAAATCAATCAAATCATTCATGATGAGGGGGTAGAGTGAGCCATATATTAATAGATGATATCATCATACCACCGCGTTTGCGGGTGGTTGATAAGGCTGAGCTCGGAAAGATTACGCATTCCATGAAAGAGAATGGGCAGTTAACGCCTATTTTGGTGATGCAAGATGGTGATGGGGATGATGCAAAATACATATTAGTATCAGGGGCACACAGATTAGAAGCAGTTAAGCTTTTAGGTGAAACCCATATTAACGCTTCTGTGCGCCCCAAAGTATCGAGTGAGGAAGCAAGGCTCTGGGAAATTGACGAAAATTTGATGCGGCATGAATTAAATGCTTTTGACCGCGCAAAATTTTTAGCAACACGTAAAATAGTGTGGGAAAAAATACATGGCAAAGTTGACACCACTGGCGGTGGCGATTTACGCAGTGCCACAGCCCGTAAACAGCTCGATATGTTTGCACAATTTGATGCTGATACACGGGCTTTGCTGAAATTATCAACCCGCACCATTCAGCGCGATATTGCTACTTACCATGCCTTAACGGATGAGGTTAAAGATATGATTGCTAGTTCATGGATTGCCAAATCAGGAATAACAATCACGAAATTGGTTGAAGTGGGTAATTTATTCGGTACAGAAAAACAAGTGCAAGCGGCGCAGGCATTAATTGATGACCCCGATTTACGCACACCGAAAAATGCACTTGGCTATTCCAACAGCGGCGGTGATGATGCCTATAAGCGCGATGCGAATGAAATTGCAGTTAATAAATTAAAAGTTCTTTATATTGAAAGCAATAAAGAGGTTAAAACAGCCTTTATCGCTTATTTGATTAACACCCCTTTCTTTAACGAAACCATCAATGAGGGCATTGATGGTCATGAATAGCATTAATAAGCGGGGGCTTTGCGACCTTGCTGACCGCAAGGACACCCCCTGCACCCCCACCGCTGTTACTCAGCACAAGCTATCGCGTAGGGTTGTTAGGGAGTTAATATTATGCTTTTGCGTTGGTTTTGCGCTTGGCATATTAAGTGGATGTTGGGGGTATCTGCCCGCATGAAACGCATTGTTTGGCATACCGATAATATTATCAGAGGACGGCTCATCGAAATTGGGCGACGCGTTCCTTATGCTGAAATTCAAATGCCGACCGCTAAAATTGGCAAAATGCGGGCGGAATGCTTTATTGATGGCGCGTTAGATAAGATACAACGCGATTATTATAATGGCGCGAGGGGTAAGATGGGCAACCGAAATGCACTGACAAACAAAAACGGCAAGGCGAGACCGCCATTGGTTCAAGGGCGGGCCTTGCTAACTGGCGAGAGGGGATAAGATGGCTGAGTGGCTGAGCATATCGGAAATTGTTACGCACAATATTGATGGCTTGCCACGTTCGGAACGGGGTTTGCGCCGATGGCTTAACCAGCGAAATATCGCATCACGCCCACGCGCAGGGCAAGGTGGCGGTAATGAGTTTAATATGGCTTTAATGCCTATTAAATATCGTATTAAATTGAGTATGCTGAGGCGCACGCAACAGCCAGTATTAAATAACAGCGGGGGGGACATTAATAATATGGGGGGCTTTGCGACATGCGCTTCGGCAGGTTTGTCCGTAGGACACCAGCCTCGCGATGACGCCCCCCATGCCCCCCACCGCGTCAATAAAAACGCTGGCGAATGCCTTAACACCCCCCCCGCTGTGCTTAATAAAAATGATGGTGAAAATCATAACGCCCCCCATAATATAAAGAATAAAACATTATTACAAACCCGTTTAGACTTGCTAGACCGTATCGAACAATATGCCACAGTCAATAATATGCCCTATAAAATAGCGGTTGAAGAAGTATTGAATGCCCGAGAATTAGTAGGCATCGCACCTAACCCATCATTGCCAACAATCTTGCGCTGGAAGCGATGGCGCGCTTGTAATGATTTGCAAAGTCTATCGGGCGGTAATTGGGGCAATCGCAAAGATACAGGTAAAATCAACCCTGATAGCGAGGTAGAAAAAATCTTAATC
>JAHZMA010000083.1 GCA_022599575.1 Alphaproteobacteria bacterium
ACTCATTGTGCGCGATGATTGCGCCATGCGTTTTAGAAACTCTGTTTCTTTGAGGTTTAACCCAAATACGATACCTGATATCAGGACATTGCTTTCATTCTTCTTATGGCTGGCAATGGGCTTGCCTTTTAATCCTGCCACTTGATAGCATTTTTCAATGTCGCTGCGAGATATATTACTGCTTCTATCAAAATTTTCCAAAAGAATACGAATATGTTTTTTATCATCAGTTGAAAGCAATGGGTGATAAACCTTAACAAAATTATCATTGTAGGTATTAAAGTGAGAGTTGTTGGGCATAGTTTTTTCCTTTTAGTGCGATTATTGGTGCAAAATGGTGATATTACAGGTTTTTACAATCCTGTTCTTAACATATATCACGAACAAAAAACACAGTCAAGCATTTTTTTCATTTTTTGTTCTTTATTTGCAAAAACGTTCTGTTTTTGCAGTAGAACAAGGCTATTGCTGCGATTGCAACTATTGCGCTTGCGTTTCTTACGGAAAGGAAATTTTCAAAGGGGGTAAAGCTTTGAAAATATATTTCAAAGCAAACCTGATATGCTTGCCCCCTTGATAATCCCCCCGCTGTTACTCAATGTTAGCGGTAGTGCATGTTAAAGATGACAAAAAGAAGAGGGCAGTAGCAGTGTGAAATCTTTTGTGTCGTTTTTGATGAGATAGCAACCTGTATGCTCGATGATGGTGCGGGTGGCGGTGTTGATTTCCATGCCTGCAACATCAATCATGCAGATATAGCGCAAAGATTCCAGCACATCATCACCTGTGATATGTATCATGCGGAAGCCGCTTGATAAATCGGTGAGATAGCATTGTTCGGCATCTGCCAAATCTGCAAATCCAGCGAGGGTTGCAAGCGGATATTCGCCATCATAGTCGCAGATACAAAATAACTGGTCTTTCGCCACGCGCAAAAAGCGGTGTTTTTTATCGCTACTATAGCATGACATATTCACATCAGGCATGGCACAGCCATACGATTTTTTCAGCTGTTTGCCGATATTATCTGCCTCAGATTTAGAAAATGCCAGCGTTACCAGCGCGATATTTTCATGCGCTGTTACTGTTACATCGCCATTGAATTTTAACAAAGCATTACCCATTCTGTCTGGCTCCCGTCGCATCATACATATGCGGGCTGATAATTTTAGCCCTTATATTTAGTTTTTGCATCGGCGATACCGCTTGCATCACCTCATCATGCCTTTTTTTGCCATTCTTAACAAAACCCAGTGCCACATAATGCCCAAATGTGGGCGAATACGCCAATGAGGATATCCATCCTTGATCATTTTGCATATTATGGGCATCGTCTCGCGTGAACAGATGCATGCCCGCATAGAGGGCTTGCGTCGGGTCGTATGGTATAATGCCAACCAAGCGATAGCCATCATCAGCCACTAAATTTTGTCTTCGTGCCATGATATTGCCGATAAAATCTTTCTTGGAAGAAAGCAAGCCGCCAAAGCCTAAATGATGCGCGCTTGTTTGCCCATTTAGCTCGTTACCCGCAGGGTGTCCTTTTTCTATTCGCATTACGCCCAACGCTTCAGTGCCGTAAGGGGTAACACTCAATTCTTCGCCTGCTTTCATCAATTCGCGCACCAAAAAATCACCATGTTTGCGTGCTACGGCAATCTCGTAAGCCAGTTCGCCTGAAAATGAGACGCGGAATAATCGTGCGGGCAATTTATTATCCAAAATGGTAATATCCGAACATGCCATAAATGGAAAGTCGCTGTTAGAAATATCTTGGTCAATAATTTTTGCCAGCAAGCGGCGTGATTTTGGTCCTGCAACTGCAAATTGCGCGTAATGGTCGGTGATGGTCTGCAAATGCACATCCGCATTGGGCATCAAACATTGGCGGATAAATTCCATATGCCGAAACACATTGCCAGCATTGGCGGTGGTGGTGGTCATGATAAAATGGTTTTCGGCTAATCTGGCGGTTGTGCCATCATCCATCACAATGCCATCTTCGCGCAACATCAAGCCATAGCGCGTTTTACCAACCGCTAATTTGGCAAAGCCATTGGCATAAATAAAGTTTAAGAATGCGGCGGCATCTTTGCCTTTAATATCGATTTTGCCTAATGTGGAGACATCGCAAATGCCGACATGATTCCGCACCTGCACAACTTCCCTATCCACCGATTGCCGCCATGTTGTCTCGCCTTTAAGCGGAAACCATTGCGCGCGCAACCATTGTCCCGTTTCAAGAAACACTGCGCCTTGTTCTTCTGCCCATTGATGCGATGGTGTGAGGCGATAGGGGCGATATTCCTTGCCCTTAACTGTGCCTGCCAAAGCCGCAATCGCAACGGGCGCGTAGGGCGGGCGATAAATGGTTGTGCCAGCCTGTTCAATGCTCTTATTGGTTTGGGTGGCAATCACGCTTAACGCCACGATATTTGATGTTTTGCCTTGGTCGGTTGCCATGCCCAATGTGGTGTAACGTTTTACATGTTCTACCGCTGTGAAACCTTCTTGGCAGGCAAGGGAAATATCTTTGACTGTTACATCATTTTGATAATCAACAAAGGCTTTTTTGGTTTTGTCAGGATCGTAAAAATAGGGTGCAATGTTATAGGGTTTATCTTCGGTTTTAGGTGCTTTTCCTGTTTGATGCTTTAATCCTAATGCGCTGATGGCAGATTTTGCGGCATTGCTTGCCTCATCAATAATCGCTGATAAATTTATTGTGCCATTGGCACTGCCCACCACCTGCATGTTATGTGGCAATGTCTTGCTATTCGGCACAAAGCTTTGAATGCTATCATTCCAAATCGGGCGGCCACGATGATGGCAGGTAAGATGCAAATTCGGATTCCATCCGCCAGCAACTGCCAAACAATCGCTATCGATAGTTGTGCCGTCATTTAACTGCACTGATGATAGTGCCAAACGCCCTTTGCTATCAGCAACCCTTTTCCCCATATGTACCGCGCAATCTAAATCATAAAGCGGCTTAATATCGCGGCTATCAATGATGGCGGTTACGCCTAGTTTGTTTTCGCGCAATTCTTTCGCCATATGCCAGCCATCATCATTATTGGTGAAGATAGTAATCGCCTCACCGCAAGCAACGCCAAAGCGGTTGCTATAGGTTCGCACCGCATTTGATAGCATGATAGCAGGGCGGTCATTATTCATAAAACCAATCGGGCGTTCGGTTGCACCAGCGGCTAAAATTGCCTGCTTGGTGTAAATTGTCCATAGGGTTTGGCGGGTATCGGTGGCGTTTGGTTTTTTATGGTCGTTCACCTGTTCCAATGCGCCATAAATGCCATGATCATAAACGCCAAGAATACTGGTGCGCTTCATAATACGCACATTATCCATTGCTTGCAATTCTGCCAATGCTTGTTGCGCCCAGATAGCAGAATCCGTATCATCAATCTTATATTTATCGCTGATTAATCGCCCGCCAATTTCAAAATCTTCATCTGCCAGCAAAACATGCGCGCCTGCTTTGCCTGCCTGTAATGCCGCTTGCAAGCCTGCAACACCGCCGCCAATGACGAGAATATCGCAATGATAGCTAGCCTTTTCGTAATGCGCGCCATCGGGTTTGCCCGATAAACGCCCTAACCCTGCGGCATTTCTAATGATGGGTTCATAGATTTTTTCCCAAAATGATTTTGGCCACATAAAGGTTTTATAATAGAAACCTGCGCTTAAAAATGGAGATAATAAATCATTGATTGCCATAAAATCGCGATTGAGTGACCCGCGATAATTTTGCGGATTTGCTTGCAAACCATCATATAATTCAACCATCGTGGCACGGGTATTTGGTTCTTGAAACGCGCCATCGCCTAAACCATCATTCAGAGTTACCAACGCATTTGGCTCTTCAGAACCTGCCGTTAAAATGCCCCGCGGGCGATGATACTTGAAACTGCGCCCAACCAGTTTAATATTATTGGCCAATAAAGCCGATGCCAATGTATCGCCTTGCAAGCCTTGATAATTTTTGCCATTAAACGAGAATGATAGGGGAGTATCTGGATTGATAAAGGGGGTTGGTAATCTAGTTTGCATCATGCGCCAATTCCACATTGATAATATCGTGAGTGATGGTATCGCGCGTTACAATCAACCAAGAACGGTCGCCATGTTCGTGATACCATAATTCCTTATGTTCGCCTGCGGGGTTATCGCGCAAATAGACATAATTGTAAAAATTTTCCTGTGCATTATCATCATTTGCATCAGGG
>JAHZMA010000084.1 GCA_022599575.1 Alphaproteobacteria bacterium
AGTTGGCAATGATGGCGATATGCTGCGGCAAGGTGTGGTGCGCCCCAAAGATGTGAAGGCAGAAATTCTTGCCCTTGCCCAAGAATGGGTGAATGCAGGTCTTATCAATTCGATTGATGAGTTCCGCCAACATATTGCGGTAAATCGTTCGCAAAATGACCCTGGACGGTTAGAGATTATTCTGCAGCCCGAACTTATCGGTCAGTTGCGGCAAATCTTTGTTTCAATTCAATTTTTACGTTAAAGGAAACTAAATTATGGCTAATCCCCATCGTATCTTAAACGTGATTGATTTGCAGATTAATGGCAAACCAATCACTCATAAGGAAATATCATCTTTAGCACTTGGCGGTTTCGAACGCGTGAGCGAAAATTCGGCAAGCGGTGTATTTTTCAAACAATCATTGCGCCCTTTCAAAATCGCTTTTACCGTGCCAATCGGCGAGGATACCAAAATCGGTGATTTTGAAGAAATGGATAATATCACTTTAGTGTTAACGGCTGATACTGGTCAAAGCTATGCTGTTAGCAATGCTTGGGTAGAAAATGCCGATGAAATTAGCAGCGGTAACCTATCAGTGAGCATCTCTGGCAATCCTGCGATTGAGGTGAAGTAATCATGCCGCGTTTTATCCCACGCCGTGCAAAATTTGGTGACGTGTATTTACACGTCACCAATATTAGGAATAAGCTTCATCTTAATACAGTAACGCAAACCGACCAACATGATGCAAAAGTGCAACCGCTTGGCATTGAACTAGAAACATTCACCATTGATGCTTTTTTGCAAGGGCCACGCGCCGCCGCTGATTTAGAAAAATTAAAGAAAATGGTCAATGGTATAGCCTCAAAATTATCATTGCCGGGTTTGCGTAATGGTGATGACTACCTCCTTACCACGTTAAACATTGATTATCCGCATATCTATCAGCATTTTTACAACGTTTCTCTCACGGTGAAGAAAAAATATGAGAAGCTTGAAAAGGTAGAAAATTCACGCCTATCCTTTTTACGGCAAATCAATCAGTTGGCGGACAATATCAATGACAAATTAACCGATTTGAATGCAGTGATGGATGATTTTTACCAAACAGTGCAACATGAAATTGCATTAAGCCCAATTTATAGTTTGCAACAAATCAGCGATAATCTCAATACGTCTTTATCAATCACACAAAATTTCGGTGAATTGTTTGAAAATGATTTTGTTGGCGGTATTGATAATTTACGCGTAAATAATGATGTTCTCAAGCAACGTATCAATAATATCACAAAACCCAAAGAAAATTTTCCTGCCTCTTTAATGGCATCGGCTGGTGAGCAGTTCATCAATCCAGATGATAATGCACAACAAGAACGGGCATCATCTAAACAAGAACAAAAGCTTTCTGGCAAGTTGCAAGATTACACCAATAGCATCTTTGTGAGTCAATTAATCACGCTGCTTCTTGACGGAAAATGGCAAGGCGATATTGCCGATAAGGAAGAATTGCGCGCCATGCTCACGCGTCTATTGACGCATTTAAGCAAAAATTTTGCACAACACGATGATAGCCCGCAATCACGTAAAGCCTCAATGATTTTTGAAGAACTCACCAATAGCGTCAATCTATTCTTACGTACCAGCAATCTTGGCGATTACCGCACCATCACTTTGCTTGAATCAATGCCTCTGATTTTATTTGCATGGCAACATTATGGCACTAACTATCGAGCAGCCGCCAAGCAAATTACCGCACTGAATGATTTTAGCCAAGCAGGTGTGATGGTAGCACAAACGCCATTGCTAATCCCCAATGAAAATTATATTGGCGAAAATTATATCACGGCAGCAACATGAGCAATTACATAACACTCAATCATAACAGACAAGGCTTCCTTAATTTCGGACAAATTTATCTACAATTAGGGCTTGAATATGCCTATGGTTCGGCAGAAATTTATAATGATGCACCATCTGATTTAACTGATATTGCCGTTAATATTAACGACCAACCATTGCTGAAAAATGCACCGATGGTTGCTATCAATCAGCACAAGCATCACACAATCATAGAATGGCGCAATCGCCTTTCTCTCTATCGCTACGGACATATGATTAAGCCACATCATTTAAGCAAGCTAACATTATCTGCTGCGTTAAAGCAGGTTTTTAGCGGCCACCCCATAGAAATTGCCTCTATCCCTAGCAACTTAAAAATCAATCAGCTACAGCCCCATGCCGATGATAGCATTGATGCATTATTAAATAAATTAGCGCAACAAACAGGTGTGATTTGGCACAGTCAAATTGATGGCAAGCTTGGCATTTTGCAGCCAACTATCAACAGCGCGTCAATCACAGCACAAACAGCTTTGCAAAACCCGACTGAAATTACCATACAAAAATTTCTGCCTAGCCCCTATATTCATACAATGGCACGTAACAGCCAAGATGAATGGCACCCCACATTGCCCGTCTCATTGCATCAAGCCAAAAATAAAGGCTTTCAGCGCATTATCAACAATGGCGAAAAGCCCCATCATGCCAGAAAAATCCATCAGTTTTTAAATCCCGAACAGGTTTTTATCACCGAATATGCCGATTTGATTCCGCTATTACCCGGTGCTATCTGTGCGCCTATGCTTGCAGATTTTCCTAAAGCCATGCTGGTATTGAATGCTGAATTTTATGATGGGCAGGCGAAAAAAAGTCGCTTCACCATGATTGATGCTAAACCCCTAATCTCTTTTAATTTGTGAGGTTCATATGCTTGCCACCATCATACGTGCACCATCAGCCAATAACCCGACCATGCAATTACAAGCGCAACAAGTGATTTACGATAATGTAAAATTGTTACGCATCAATGGCTTGTGCAATATGCCGATTAACGGGCAGAAAGCATGGCTGTTATTGCCCTACCCACAACAAGATGGCGTTATTTACGCTCTACCGATTGATTACCTCACCGATAATGACGAGGAAGGAAGCTATCAGCTGAGCGCACCATCTGGCGCATCAATCATTTTGCAAAAAGATGGTTCTATTTTATTAAAACCCAAACAAGGGCAGAAAATATTAGCCGAAAACCCTGAGGGAAAGAAAAAATCAATATTGCTTGATGGCGATTTTATTACAATTACGGGTGCTTCCTCCCCAATAGCAAATCTTCCAATCACCAAAGCCCCTTAAATTTTTAAGCCAAAAAACAAGAAAGGCATTTATCATGTGGCATTTCACTCCCTATTTCAACATCAACAACCCCGATAAAATCTGGCATGCTGATGAATCACAAAAGTTAGTTTCATCGCTGGCACTCACCAGTTTACTCACCGAAAAACATGAAGCGCATCAGCAGAATTTTTGGGGCAATCCCAATATTGGCAGTGTGCTAGCGCGTTATTTGAAAAAACGCTATCTCGATAACCAACCCATCGCTTCGGGGATTGAAACGCTTGATATTATCAAGCAAGAAATCACCGAACGATTGCAATTTTTAATCAATGAAAATCTGGCGCATGATATTAGCGTTCATATCGAAGCGCGCGCGCAACATTACGCGATTAAGATTATCATTGACGATACTATTCTAACAATTTAACGAAAGGAAAAAACATGCCCATCACCCGCTATTCTATTGACGACATTCACAAACGAATGCTCAATCAAATGGTTAACCATAGTGGCGAAAACCATATCAGGCTTGATGCCCACCCCCTCAATCTACTGGCAATGGCAAGCGCAGGCGCGATTGCCAGCCTATATGATGCGCTAGATGATGCCGTTAAAAATAGTTTTGTTACAACCGCAACTGGCGCAAATTTAGATAGGCTAGGATTTTTATGGAATATCAAACGTGGCGCCCCCACTTTTGCCAAATGCAACATTACTATCAGTGGCGCGCAAGATGCGACGATTCCTGCCAACAGCCTGCTCAGCAATGCCAATGGTTTACTGTATCAGACCGATGAAGAAATAAAGATTATCGCAACTGAAGCAACAGATGCTGCTAATGCAGCAGACACTAATAACACACAAGACGCTGTGAGCACACAAAGCACTGTTAGTGTCAGCGTCACTGCCACAGAAGCTGGCGATGCCTATAACCTTGATGCTGATGACGAGCTAGCATGGCAAATCCCCATCGCGCATGTGGATTCATTCGGCATTGTGCAGGCTGATAATATCAGCAAGGCTGTTAATGCAGAAGGCGATAGCCAGTTTCGGCAACGCATCTTGCTAGAATTACGCAACCCACGTAAATTAGGCACAGAAAATGATTATAAAAGCTGGGGCTTGATGCGCGGACAACATGGTGTGCCAGTTTCTAAAGCATTTGTAAGAGGCGGTATAAAAGCTGGTGAAGTAGAGATATTCATACTGGTAGAAAAAAAAGGTGATTTTTTAGCCACACCCAGTGCTGCCCAAATTCAAGCGGTTAAAACATATATCGATACCCAACGGCCAGTCGGCACAAAAATAAACGTAAAAGCAGCGTCGATTGAAAATATTGACATTGAAATTAGCGACTTAAAAATCGATGAGAATAGCAATAAAGAGGAGGTTGAAACCCAGATTAAATATCAATTAAGCGCACTGTTTCTGCGCGGTGCTGGATTAAGTCATTCATTTGGAATCAATCTGTTATATGAGGCCATTAGCAATGTGCAGGCAGTGAAAAGCTTTAAGCTGACCAAGCCAACTGACAATCTTACACCGCAAAATAACAACTCAATTCTTAAACCGAAAATTACATTTTAACTCAAATATTTAGGAGCAAAACCATGAAATATGTACACCCACTCAAAGAAGCCGTTAATAGCAAATATAGCAATGGCAATCCAGAAACAAACACGCCCGGTTCTATCATTCCCGCACAGGCGATTGAACACCCCCAACGCGAAATTGTCAATGTGATTAGCGAAAGTGGCTTAACGCCCAATGCTGATGATAATGAACAATTATATCAAGCCATTCGAAAATTATGCGCGCCCGCGGGGCAAATTATGATGTGGGGTGGCGCCAGTGGTGCTTCTGTGCCAAAAGGTTTTTTATATTGTAATGGGCAAGCAGTGAGCCGCACCAAATATGCTGATTTATTTGCCGTGATTGGAACAACACATGGCGCAGGCAATGGCGCAAACACTTTTAATGTACCAAATATGCGTGGCAGATTTGCGTTGGGGGCTGATAATGATAAACCAGCTGGTGATGATGGCGGTAGTTTCGCAAAAACCTTGAATACAGGCAATAGCACGGTTAATATTAGCGGTAAAACACAAGGGCATCAGCTTTCGGAAGCAGAAATGCCACGCCATCAGCATTTTATTGCTAATTCTGGCCAACAAACTGATAGTACCGTTTACTTGATGGATAATAATACTTTGGTTCGGTTTCGCAACACAGGCGGTTCGGGGTATTTTTTGTTAGGAAGCGATAGGGCAGCGAATATCGGCAAATCATCTGAAAAAGGTAGCAACCAAGCCCACGACCATGATGTAAATATAACTGGCACAGGTAGCCATAACCACGCCATCACCAATATGGATGTAACCAACCCCTATTATACGCTGATTTATATGATACGGACATGATAACAACTCGTCCCATCGCTAATATTGAGTATAGCGGGGGGATTATCAAGGGGGGCTTCGCAAGGAAGCGGGCTTATGCCTCGCGACCGAGAAGCGAAGTCGCACCCCCCTTGATATTATTAAATTAACCCCCGCATTAATTATCGTTAGAAGGGATTGTTATTATCACAATCCCTTCTTTTTTGTATCTTGCGCGCGGATACGGCTGGTTTCTAAAAAATCATTGCGAGTTTCTGCCCGTATCACATGTTGTAATTGCCGTGCCATTTGCGCCATTTCATCACGCATCATTTGCCGTATTTGCCCGTAATCTAGCTGTGGTATTGCCGTTTCGGCTTTTGGTTTGGTGTTACGTGCCATTTCATTTTTCACTGCTGATGGTGCTTGATGTGCCTGTTTCGCTTGCGTTGTGATTGGCGCGATCTGCTGAATTAAACGATGCGTCACTGCTTTGATACTGCCATCATGCGCGCTGATATTTTTAATCAACGATAGCATATTCCCCTGATTTATATTGTTATGTGTTACATTTTCATGTGTGATATTTTGTTCTTTAACATATCTGTTTGAAACATATTCTTGAGTAGCATATTGCTTGATTGCTGAATGTTGCCCTGAATGATATTGTATTGAATGCTGATGAAGCATCCGCAATTTTCTACCGCCCGCATGATGCTGATGATATGTGTTGGCATGATATGTTTGATAAGAGGCATGTCGCACCCTATATAATGCGCTATGAGACAATTTTATATTGGATGATATTTTATCACGCTGTAACTTATGATGTGAGGTGAGAGCGGTAATAGCACGCCGTTTATTTTTTTGTGGCACTATCATATTCTTGCGTGGCACTATAATATTCTTGCGTGGCACTATAATATTGATGCGTGGCAATATAATATTGATGCGTGGCAATATAATATTGATGCGTGGCAGGGCTGGCGAAGTAAGATGCGAATAGGTCAATAATGGCAAATTTGTTAATAGCAATCGCCCCCGCCCCAATCGTGATATATGTGCAAGCCGATACCGCAAAATCCGCAATATTCTAATTTTTTTCTTGCGTTTCATCATTCACACTGTCATCCATACTGGCTGCACACCATTTTTCAAATTCAGCGAGTGGCATCAGCAAAATCTCATTGATATTCATGCGCCATGTTTTTGCCGCCCATAAAATCACACGCCTGATATGATATTCATCATCATTCATCATGCCTCCACTCATATTATTGGGCTTATGATTCAGCTGGGGCATCAAGCCGATTTGCCGCTTCCACAATTTTTTCATAATCGCGTAAATTCAGCTTTTCAACCAACACCAAGCCCGGATTTTCAATACCGCCAATCCGCAACACACGGTTTGCCAATATATGCACCGCACGCGCCTCTTCATCTTTTACATTGCCTGCACTCAATAAATCTTTCACAATCATTTCGCGCAACACCAATTCTTTATGGCTGACATCATCAGCATCTTTTAAGCCACGTTCTAATTCAACAGTTACAGTTTGGTATGACATAACATTACTCCTTATTCTATCAATGTTTCTATTAAGTATAGAACATAAAAAGAGTAAAAGCCACAAAAATTTATCACTTAATTGAAAAATATTTGTTTTAATCATTATTTGTACCAAATAGCCCCAAACTACCGCGATGCTTAACAAAACTGCCAATACCTAACCCTATCAAACGGTAAGATTGCTGATTGGTTTGCGAATCACTGGCAACATGATAGTAATATCGCCCCTGAATCATATTTTTCAGCAATGCCACTCCTGCATCAGAAATTTGTTCTGCCTGCCAAATCGGTTCAACTAACGTGATATTGCGGGTGATGGTTTCAAAATGGCGGTTGCGTAATTTTAAGATAATCTTCTTACAAGCGCGCCCATGCAATTTACGCGCTAAATGATGGCTAAATTCGGTAATACAGGCTTCTAACTGTGTGATATTGCTAACATCAACGCTAAAAGTATGTTCTACTGAAATTGTTTTTTCCACCCGTTTTTGCATATTGATGCTGCTTCCCTGTGCCAGACTCATCGCTTTTAATGACGCACCGAATTTGCCAAATTGTTGCATCAACATTAATGCATCAGCAGTTTGTAATTGCGATATACGGGTGATACCACGTTTTGCCAAACGGGTGGCAGTAGCAGGGCCAACGCCCGCTAATAATGATACTGGCTTATCCTTCATCCATTGCTTGATTTCATCTGTATTCATCGCCACCAAACCATTGGGCTTTTCAATATTACAAATAATTTTTGCCATTACTTTATTTGGCCCTAACCCGAACGACAGCGTTAATTGCAATTTTTCACGAATTTCTTGTTGTAATGCAAAACACAAAGCAATTTTATCGCCCTGATATTGGCTTATATCCATATCGCCTTCATCTAGCATGTCATATTTTAAGGGCAAATCGGCTGTTTGCAAAATCTGTTTAATCGCCTGATGCGCTTGCTTATATTTGCTAAAATCATGCGGCACAATCACCAGATGCGGACATAATGTTTTCGCCTTCACCATCGGCATGGCTGAGCGCACCCCATAAATACGCGCCACATAACAGGCGGTTGCCACCACCGAACGTGGCGTATCACTGCCGACTGCAATCGGCTTATCATGCAAGGTAGGATTATCGCGCTTTTCAACGGCGGCAAAAAAGCAATCGCAATCAAAATGGGCAATTTTTAAGTCTGACTGTTCCCTTATTTGCCCTTGTTGTTTCATGGCTTTATTGCGTCATCATTGTTTGTTGGTTAATGAAACCATTCATCACGAAATTTTATCGCCGCTTCAGGATTATAATAGCGCGCCATATATTCTTTAGCCGTCTCCTCACCTTTTGCTATTTCATCCGCGCTTAATTCTTTTTTTAAGGATTCTAAGCCAATTTGAGCAGAATTATATAATTTTCCAGAAATCGCTAGCCAGCCATAGGCGCTGATTTTATCTGTTTGGGTGCCCAACCCATGCTGATACATATAGCCCAATCTACGTTGCGCGTGCATATGCCCCTGCCTGCTAGCGGGCAGCAATAAAGCAACTGCTTTTTCGTAATCTTGTTCGTAAATATCACCTTGATAATATTGCATTGCCAGCTGATATTGCGCCTCAGCATAGCCTTTAATCGCAGCGACTTGATAATATTCCATCGCCTTTTGCTCATCTTTTTCCAGCAATTTACCCTGAAAATAAATTTTACCCAGTAAATTAGCACTGCCACCATGCTTGCTATCAAAAAGCCTATCAAGCGATTGAATGGTTTTGCCAATATCAGCATTGCCTTTATCACCATTATAAAATTCTTGATAAATTGCCTGATAGTCCTCTTCATTATTTTTGTTGAGATAAAGTGGCACAATGACCGCCAATATAATGGCAGATAATATCATCAAACTGACGATTTTAGGTGGGCGCTTATTCTTATCGCGAATAACTGCTAGCATCTCGCTAAACATATCAAGCTGAATGGTGGCACCACCAATTTTGATATATTTGTTAGAGCCTTGCCGTAATTTTTGTGTTGCCTGTTTCAATGTTGAAGATGGTGGTTGAGGCGATTGCGATGATCGGGTGGCAGATGATGCAGATTCCTTTTTTTTTGCTGTGCTTGCTTTTGCTTTTGACGTTTTTGCCTTTGTTGGTTTTTTTGAGCCATTACTTGTTGTTTTTGAATTTTTAACCATTTTTCTCACCATATAAATTTACTTTTATCGTTACTTTATACTTGAAAATTAATGATTAATCACGCATAAAGTATCTTTATTACGTGTCTTTATTTTATGGTGGTTGTAGCTCAGTTGGTTAGAGCGCCTGGTTGTGGTTCAGGAGGTCGTGGGTTCAATCCCCATCTACCACCCCATCTTGAAAAAGATACTTTTTGATTTTATCATATGCTATCATGTCTCAACTTGCCCATCTTACCCAAATAGAAGTAAAATCCACCGATGAATTGCGGCAATGGCTGGCTGATAACCACACCCAAACCCAAAGCTATTGGTTAGTTACTTACAAAAAACACAGCCCGCATTATGTAAGTTGGCCTGATATTGTTGATGAATTGCTGTGTGTTGGTTGGATTGATAGCACCACTGGCAAGCTAGATGATAACCGCACCATGCGCCTGATTTGCAAACGCAAAGCCAACAGTATTTGGTCAAAAGTCAATAAGGATAAAATCGCCCGCCTGATACAAGAAAATAGAATGCACCCTACTGGCATGGCGCAGGTGGAAATTGCTAAAAAAACTGGCATGTGGGATTTTTTAGATGATGTGGAGCAATGTATCATCCCCGATGATTTGCAAACTGCGCTCAAGCAAACACCCCCTGCTTTTGAAATTTTTACCGCCCTTACCAAATCAAATCAAAAACACGCTTTATATTGGATAAAAACCGCCAAAAAACCAGAAACCCGCGCCATCAGAATCGCTAAAACAGTTGAAAAAACAATCATAAATCAGTAAAATAAAATGGCACAGTCTTTGCTTGTTCGGATGTTTAATAGTTTAACAACATGTAATGTGATTCTAAAATAACATTTTAGTGTGCTGTCTAAAAAGGTGAGCGTGATGCCAAAAAATTATAATTTCGATTATCTTATTGATAAAATTAAAACAGCAAATTTCTGCCAAACACCCTACAAACATATATATATTGAAGATTTTTTCTCTGAAGAGCATTTTTTAGCCATACAAAAAGCTGCTGAAATCGTATCGCCAATAGCTACAAATGATAGGGAATTAATAGACGGAATAATTGCAAAAGGTTTTAAGGTGATAAAATTCCCCGGTTGCGTCATTGATATTGATCAATATGTCGAATGGCATGAAAAAGGGAAAGATAAGGATTTGCTGAGCAGTGCCACTTGTGAAGGTGTGGGCATGGTTTTTAGGCTATATGAGTTTCAAACACCAATTCTTGAAGAGCTCAATCATTTATTAGCAAGTGACGATTTCAACCGAGCAATTGCTGAAAAGTTAGACATTGAATTAGAAGATTGTTTAACGGATAATGGCATACAAAAATATTTAGATGGTTACGAGATAAGTCCTCACCCCGATATTAGAGGAAAAGCAGCTACTTTTATGGTCAACATTAATCCATCTAATGAGTCGGAGAATTTAAACCACCACACACATTACTTAAATTTTAAAAAAGAATTTAAGCATGTGCAAGTTTTTTGGGATGGTAATGATTTGGCTGAACGGGCATGGGTGCCGTGGGATTGGTGTGAAACTGTTTTTCAACAAACAAAGAATAATTCAATCGTCTTGTTTTCACCATCTAATGATACTTTGCATGGCGTTAAAGCTGATTATAATCATTTGAATACACAACGCACACAACTATATGGTAATATTTGGTATAAAGAAACTACCCAAACATTATCAACACCTCAATGGAAATCTTTAGATATCATGTTATCTAGGCAACATCGTAAAGAAGATTCTCGACAACAAAGGCGTTTGAAAAAACGTGATACTCACTTTTTAAATCGTGATAAGATTTAGTGGCACTTCCATCAGATTGATTGATACCATTACGGCTAAATTGTAAAACAATGTGATTATACGAAATAGGCGATTAAACTGCTAGTCAATCAAAAAATATTGCCATTACCCTATTGTTTGCGTTATAAGTAACACTTAAAAATAACATTAGGGTATTATGCAAAATTTACTGATTTTTATCCTTGCCGCTGGTAAGGGCTCAAGAATGAAACGGGCAATGCCGAAAGTGTTGCACCCTATCGGCAATCTGCCCATGCTTGGGCATGTGTTGAAACTGGCTGATGGGCTTGTGACGCAACCAACATACGCGCAAAACAACCATATCGGGTTGGTTGTATCGCCTGATAATTGCGATGCGATTCAAGCGCGTTTTCCTGATATCCCTATCCATATTCAGCATCAGCAAAGTGGCACGGGCGATGCGGTGAAAGCGGCATTAGCCGATTATGCGACAAACCATAACACGCAAAATAATGCTGATAACGGCATTGTTTTGGTGCTCTATGGCGATACCCCTTTCATCAGCCAAAAAACCGCGCAATCGCTGATAACAGCCGCCCAACAATCAGCTTCCCAAGAATCAGGTGCATTGGCAGTTTTAGGGTTTAACACAGCTAACCCCGCCAATTACGGCAGAATTGTTGCTGATGGCGATATTATCAGTAAAATTATAGAAGCCAAAGAATTAACTCCTGCACAGCGTAAAATCACTCTTTGTAATGCGGGCGTGATGGCAATCAATCTTGCGCATATTCATCAATGGCTAGACGGGATTAGCAATCAAAACGCATCGGGTGAATATTATTTGACAGATTTAGTGGCTGCTGCCACTGAAACTGGCGCACAAATCCCACTGATTATTGCCGATGAAGCGCAAGTGATGGGCGTTAATTCGCTGGCTGAATTAGCGATTGCCGAGCAATATTGGCAACAACAAAAACGCGAAAATTTAATGGCACAAGGGGTGATGATGCAAGCACCCGAAACTGTGTTTTTTAGCCACGATACCGATATTGCCACTGATGTTAGGCTTGACCCGCATTTATATTTTGGCGAAAAAGTGAGCATTGCATCAGGCGCGCATATTAAAAGTTTCTGCCATATTGAAGGTGCAGCCATTGGCGAAAATGCCTCGATTGGCCCATTTGCCCGTCTGCGCCCTAAAACTCAATTAGATGATAATGTGAAAATCGGCAATTTCGTTGAGGTGAAAAACAGCCATCTAAAAAATGGCGTCAAGGCAGGGCATTTAAGCTATCTAGGCGATGCTGAAATCGGTGCTGATAGCAATATCGGCGCAGGCACAATTACTTGCAATTATGATGGTTTTGCCAAACATAAAACCATTTTGGGCGAGAATGTATTTGTGGGGTCTAACAGCGCGTTAATCGCCCCCGTTACCATCGGCGACAATGCTTTAATTGGCGCGGGCAGTGTTATCGCGAAAAATGTTGAAAATGATGCGCTTGCCCTCACCCGTGCGCCACAGAAAAATATAGGCAAACAAGGCATGAACAGTAAATCTAATAAACAAACAAAGGATTAACCATGTGCGGCATTATCGGCATTATCGGCAAAAATGATGACACAGTATCACATCTAATTGAAGGCTTAAGGCGGTTAGAATATCGCGGTTATGATTCCACTGGCATCGCAACTTTAGACAATGACGCCATTGCCCGCAGACGCGCCGAAGGCAAATTACAGAATTTAGAAAGGCTGATTAAAGCCGAACCTATTGCGGGTAATATCGGCATTGGGCATACCAGATGGGCAACACATGGCGCACCCACAGTTAATAACGCCCATCCGCATGGTAATGGCAAAGTGGCGTTGGTGCATAATGGCATTATCGAAAATTTTCACGAATTGCAAAAACAGCTGAGCGGTGTGCATTTGGAAAGCGAAACCGATACCGAAGTGGTGGTGCATCTTATCAGCGATTATTTAGATAAGGGCTTACCCCCCGAACAAGCCGTGCATGAAACATTAAAACAGCTGAAAGGTGCGTTTGCGTTGGTGATTTTATTCCGCGATTTTCCTGATATGCTGATTGGCGCGCGCAAAGGCAGTCCATTGGTAGTGGGTTATGGCGGACAAGATGCAGAGGAATATTTCTTCGGCTCAGATGCGTTGGCATTGGCAGGGCTTGCCACCCATATTTGCTATTTGGAAGATGGCGATTGGGCGGTGTTAAAACGCGATAAAATTGTGATTTATGATGAAGCGGGCACTCAAATAGATCGCCCGATTGAGCTATCCACCATTTCTAGCGCGTTGATTGGCAAGGGCAATCACAAACATTATATGCTCAAAGAAATTTACGAACAGCCCACCGTGCTAGGCACTGTGTTAAGCGCAATGCTTGATGCCGCGCGCTATCATGTGCAACTACCCGATTTACCGATTGCGCCCAAAAATATAGAAAAAATCACCATTATTGCCTGTGGCACGGCATCTTATGCGGGCATGGTTGGCAAATATTGGATTGAACAATGGGCGGGCATTCCCGTTGAGGTGGATATTGCATCGGAATTTCGCTATCGCACCCCTGCCCTGCCTAAGCAAAATGGCTTATGTATTATTATCAGCCAATCGGGTGAAACCATGGATACGCTGGAAGCCCTGCGCTATGCCAAGCAACATGGGCAGAAAATATTGGCGATTGTGAATGTGGAAAAATCCACCATCGACCGCGAAGCCGACCAATCAATTTACACCCGCACTGGCCCAGAAATCAGCGTGGCATCAACCAAAGCCTTTACCAGTCAGCTGGTGGTGATTGCATTATTAGCACAATATTTAGCACAATCATTAGATAAGTCAGTGGGTGGCGAAAAGCAACCGCTCGAATTGATGAGAGGCTTTTCGGAACTGCCCAGCAAATTGATAGAAGGACTCAATAGCGAAGAAATGATTAAAACCATCGCCCGTGATTTGCAAGAAGCGCGCGATGTGATTTTTCTGGGGCGCGGTAAAATGTTCCCGATTGCGCTTGAAGGCGCGCTGAAGCTAAAAGAAATTTCTTATATCCATGCTGAAGGCTATGCGGCGGGCGAGCTAAAACATGGACCTATCGCCCTGATTGATGAATATATTAAGGTGGTGGTGCTAGCGCCCTATGATGCGCTATTTGAAAAAATTCTCTCTAACATGCAAGAGGTGATTAGCCGTAATGGCAAGGTGATTTTAATATCGGATAGGCAAGGAATTGACGCGGCGAAGCAACAAATTAATACGGCGCGCGATATGGAATTACTATCAGTGATTGAAGTGCCATCATGCCATCAAGACCTTGCACCGATACTCTACAGCCTGCCTGTGCAACTGCTTGCCTATCATACCGCGCTCATCAAAGGCGTGGATATTGATCAACCGCGCAATCTGGCAAAAAGCGTAACAGTGGAGTGATGAATTCTAATCCAAGCGCATTTTATCGGACATTCCTTTTTTCACTCCCATTGCGCGATAGGCGAAGAAGTTTTTTAGCGGTGGGGTTTTGTTCACTGCGTGCATGCCTAATTGTCTCAAAAATCGTAAGGGTGGAATGCGGTTAGCAAATAAGCGGTTGAGCAAATCAGTCATTGCCGCCACCGCATGATTATCGGCTTTGCGTCCGCGTTCAAAATCATGCAGATTTTCCGTGCGCCCAATATCTAACCCTAGCCTGCGGCATTTTTCTAACATATCCCATAATACCGCACTATCACGTAAACCCAAATTCAAGCCTTGCCCTGCCAGCGGATGAATCGCATGGGCGGAATCGCCTAGCAATAATAGTCTGTGCTGATAATATTTTTTAGCATGGCTAAAGCTTAATGGATAGCATTGTCGGGGTGCGGCCAGTGCAATATCACCTAAAAAGTCGCCAAATTTTTCTTTTAATAATAATAGAAAATGCGCCTCATCTAACTGGTTCAATCTATCGGCAGTTTCACTACGTTCAATCCAGACAATAGCACTCTTTTGTTCAGAATGTTCATCACCACATAAGGGCAAAATCGCAAAAGCACCGCTTGGATGAAATTGTTCCACTGCCACCCCGCCATGTTTGCGTTCGTGATGCACAGCGGTGATAATCGCCTTTTGCTTATAATGCCATTGCATCGCATCGATGCCCGCTTGTCCACGAATCTTTGAGTTGCGCCCATCACATGCGATAATTAAAGTCGTCAGATATTGCGCTTCATTATCTAACGTGACTAATGCCTGTTGCTGATTTTTACCATCATTATTATTGGCATCAGTTTTTGGCGTAAAATCAACCTGCGCCACTGATACCCCATGCAAGATTTGCAAATTATCACATTTGTTAGCATGGGCGTAAAATATGTGACGCAAAATTGTGTTCTCAATCACATAGCCAAATGGCTCATCATTGGTTGGTTTCTTCTTTGCTAATTTATCAGCAGAAAAATGCAGAAAAAATGGTGAGACACCCCATAAAGGGTCGGCTTCGGTTACGCGAATATCGTTGATTCTTTGGGCATGAGGGGCTAAATCATCAGCCAGCCCCATCCGTTTCAATAATGCAAAAGATGTTGCGGCAATCGTGCTAGCACGTCCATCCTTTACAGTGGCGTCAAGCTGTGGGTTTTGCATCACTATGGCTGATTGCGGTTCAACAATCAGCGTTTTATAACCCGCTTTGGCGGCAACCATGCCAGCAATTAGCCCGTTTAAGCCTCCACCCGCAATGATAATATCAGCTTGCTTTGCCATTCATAGTTTACCGATTGTCACTTCTGCTGTCGTCGCGATTATCACTTCTGCTATCATAGCGATTATCACTTCTGCTGTCGTAGCGATTATCACTTCTGCTGTCATTTCTACTTCTGGAGTTGCTTCTGTTACCACCGCCACCACGCGAACGTTGATAATTGCGTCTGCCACCAGCAGTGCTATAGGCTGGATTATTACCCATATTATAATTTCTTCTAGGGGCGCGTTGTCTTTCAGCTCTATCACCTGCAGCTATAGTGCCTTTTGAGCGCGTGAACAGCAATACATAGCCGAACACCGCGGAAACCAGCGAGGCAACAAATACACCTGCGCGCACTTGTGCATCATAATCACCACTTGGATATGCCAGCGCACCAATGAACAACGACATGGTAAAGCCGATACCGCATAAAGCGGACATGGCGTAAATATGCGTCCAGCCAGTGCCAGATGGCATCGGGCTAATGCGTAAGCGCACCATCAGAAAGACTGATGTGAAAATGCCGATTTGCTTGCCAAAAAATAGCCCAAGCAAAATGCCGAGCGCGATAGGTTGCATCAGCACATTTTCTTCACCCGCCATCGATCCAAAATTAACCCCCGCATTCATAAAGGCGAAAATCGGTAGAATCGTAAAATTCACCCATGGCGCAATCGCATGTTCTAGCGAGCGCAATGGTGATTTGCGCGAACGTGTTCCAGAATTAGGATATAATGGCACTGCCAAAGCAGTCAACACGCCTGCCAATGTGGCATGAATGCCAGAGAGGAATACGAATATCCATAAGATAAAGCCAAGCATCATATAGGGAGTAAGAAAATGCACCCCACGCCTGTTCAAAAATAGCATCACCAAGAAAACGCCTAACGCTATTGATAATGCTTCATAATTTAGCCCTGTATTATAAAATAATGCAATCACCAAAATCGCACCTAAATCGTCAATCACTGCAATCGCCACCAATAACACTTTTAGCGATATTGGCACACGCTTGCCTAATAATGCCATAATGCCGATGGCAAACGCAATATCGGTTGCCGCTGGAATTGCCCAACCGCGCATACCGACAGGGTCGCCACTATTTAAGCTGATATAAATCAGTGCAGGCACCGCCATGCCGAATATAGCGGCCACGAATGGCAGTAACGCACTATCAAATGACGAGAGATGCCCTTCTTTGAATTCGCGCTTAATTTCTAGCCCAACCAGCAAAAAGAAAATTGCCATTAATGCATCATTCACAAAATGCTGAATGCTTTTATCAAAATGCCAATCGCCAAATGCAAGGCCAATATGAATATGCACGAAATTGGCATATTGGTCGCCATAGGCGCTATTGGCCATCCATAATGCCAGCACGGTTGCTAACACCAAACACGCGCCACCCGAAACTTCTTTTTTCATCAAGCGGTAAAGCAGATGAAATGGATACATGATAAAATCAGAAAGCGTTTCTAAACGATATTCGCGTCTGCGCGGTGCGCGTCTGCGCCCAGTTATCATCGCTTTACCAGTAACAGGAGAGTATTTTCTTGATTGCTTATTTCTGTTACCGCGGTAAGAGTTGCGCCCACTATTATTGCTATTATTATCTTTTTTCTCTGTTTCGTCCATTTTTTCTTTGTTCCTTGATTGATTGTGTGAGTATATCAGTATCATTTTCCTGATATTCGATGTAAAAAACCAAGTTACTTTAACCGATTTTATCACCATATTACAACCACCAAATGATGTTGTTTCAGTATTATTTATGGTTTTTGCATCTAAATTATGATGTGTGTGGTTTTTTCAGCCGTTCAATAATACCATGCAAGGTGCGTAATTCTTGGTCGGTCGGTGAAGAACGGGTGAAGTAACTACGCAAATTACGGATAATTTCAGGCTTTTGTTGTTCGGTTTTGAAAAAACCGCGCCTCTCAAGCGATGTTTCTAACCGTTGTAAAAAATTATGCAATTCATCACGAGGGGCGGGTATGATATTATCAGCTGTAATATGTTCGGTTGTGATGCCATCAGTTTCGGCTGATAATAGATGATTTTGCCAATAAAGATAGCAAAATAACAACACCGCTTGTGAGAGATTCAATGATTGAAAATCAGGGTTCAGTGCGATATGAATCAGCCCATCGCAGCGGCTAATCGCATCATTATCAAGGCCAGAACGTTCCGCGCCAAATAGCAAAGCCGATTGTAGATTTTGTTGTTGCTTCTGGCTGGTTTGAGTGACGGCTTGCGTTAAATCAAAACGGGGCAAAGCGCGCATTCTTGGGCGTGCCGTTAGCCCTAGCACATAATGGCAGTCATCAATCGCTTCTTCCAAATTTTGAGTGATACGCGCATGTTGCAAAATATCGTCAGCCCCTGCCGATGCGCTGATAGCATCAGGGTTGGGCCAACCATCACGCGGGTCAATGATGCGTAATTGGTAAAAGCCACAATTTTTCATGGCGCGGGCAACCATGCCGATATTCTCGCCTAATTGCGGTTGCATTAAAATAATGATGGGCGTGTTGCACGTATCAGACATAATTTACGTCATCATTTATCTGGCAAATATCGGGCGCGGTGCTACCACCCTTGCCACAGTTAGCCCATAGACTTTATCAGCACCAGCTTTTTTTAAGGTTTTGGCGCAATTTTCTAATGTTGCGCTGGTGGTCAGCACATCATCAATTAGCAAGATTTTTTTGCCTTTTAGTAAATGTTTTTTTTGCGCGCTCACCGCAAAGGCGTTCCGCAAATTGGTGGCGCGTTGGCTGGGATTGCCTTTCTGCTTTTTGGTGTAGCGGATGCGTTGCAAAATGCCTGTTTGCACATTATCGCTATGCAGTAATTTGGCAAGTGCGAATGCCAATAATGCCGATTGATTGTAGCGCCGTCCCCATAACCGCCATCGGTGCAATGGTACGGGGATAATCATATCGGCTTCGGGCAGGCGATGCACCGCCAATGTGAGCAGATAAGTTAAAAGTTTACGCAAATACAGCGCATCATTTTGCTTGAATTTCAGGATAAGGTCGCGCGATACGCCATCATAGGCAAGGGTGGCTGCTGTGCCATCTAACAGGCTGGGCTTTTGCAGACAGCTTAAACACAGACTATCCCAATCGGCATGTTCATCATTATCATTCATCGGGAAGCCACATTGCTTGCACAGATAAAGTGGGATTTCAAAATCTAGCTTGCCCCAACATTGATTGCATAGGGCGATGCTATGGTCAGTATGCGTGTTGCACATCACGCAATGGGGCGCGAATATCAGCCTTGTTATTTTTTCTTCAATCAAGGCATAGTTTTGTGCTACATAAGAGGGCAGTTGCCGAACATCAGTTTTACCGATAAAAAGAGCCATCATGCACAAACCACCTATTGATAAATCATTGATTGATAAAAAAGCCCATATTGCCAATCGCAATCGCGCTTTTTATCATCATAGAGATTTTTGCTTTCTATATGAGTGCATCATGGAGTTATTAACAGAAAGATTGCATGATACCGCCTATCACTTCACTGATGGGCTAATGATTGATGGGTTTGGCAGTTTTTCATCGGATATATTACGCAAAAATCAGCTGTTAGGCGATAATCATAAAATCAGCAACCTCACCCAGATGGAATCCTCATTCAACTTTGCCAATGATGTGATACAGAAAAACACGGATACCACAATCGTGGCAGATGCCGAATCCATGCCATTTTCGCCCAATAGTTTTGATTTGGTGCTATCGCCATTTCACCTTCATTGGATGAATGATTTGGTTGGCACGCTGATTCAAATCAAGCGGATTTTGCGCGAAGATGGCGCGTTTTTTGGTGTGATTGCGGGCGGTAACAGTTTACGCAATTTACGCGATGCGATGACTCAGGCAGAGTTGGAAATCTATGGCGGGGTATCGCCGCATTTTTTGCCATTGGTTGATGTGCAGATTATGGGGCAGTTGATGCAACGGGCAGGCTTTGCCATGCCAGTGATTGATGCCGAAACTGTGAATGTGCGCTATCAATCGGCTGATAAATTATTTGCCGATTTACGCTATATGGGTGAGGGCAATGCGCTAACAGCCCGAAGCCGAAAACCCTATGGCAAGGCATTTTTTAAGCGCATTAATGAATTGTTGCAGATGCAAGCAGAAGATGGATTTTTCACGGTCTCGTTTGAATTGATATTGCTTCATGGCTGGCGTTCATCGCCTCAACAGCGCAAACCGTTAAGGCGGGGTAGCGGTGAAGTTTCGCTTACTGAAGTTTTATAATATAGGGGGCTTTGCGACCTTGCTAATCGCAAGGACGCCCCCTATAACCCCCACCGCTGTGCAATAATACGATTTCGTAAGCAAAATTTTAGTGTTGAGTAAGGCGGGGGCAATCTAGGCAAATCTTATTCGCCTCGACTAAAGGCTTGAAAATATATTTTCAAGCCAAGTCTCGCTCGATTGCCCCCATATTATGATGTGCGGTGGGGGGCGGTTAGCATTATCATATCAAGGGGGGTGCGACTTCACTTCTCGGTGGGCAAGGCATAAGCCGCCCACCTTGTGAAGACCCCCCTTGATAATCCCCCCGCCTTATTCAATATTAAAACTTTTCAATCGCATTTTTTATCCGTTTCAACACCTCATCACGTCCTAAACAGGCGGCAATCTCGCTTAAATCTGGCGATGCCATTGTGCCACTCAACACAGCGCGCAAGGGTTGCGCTATCTTGCCAAAGCCGACATCTAATGTTGCTACCAATTCACTGATATTTTTATGAATTGCCTCGCGATTCCATGCGTCATCACTCTTACCCATTGCGCTAAAAAGCTGATGCAACTGTGTCAGCATTTCGGGTGCGGTCTCGCTATTGATAGCTTTTTCAGCCTTTTTATCAGTAAGATTTGTTATATCGGGCGCGGTGAAATAAAACGCACCTATATCGGTAAAATCGGTTAATTTATCGGCACGTGTCGCCAGCCCCGCAAGCCCTTTTTCAAATGCTTCCATGCCTTGTTGATTTTCGCGCTGTTCGGTGGTAAGAAATTCAGCCGTGAGCGAACGTAAATCTTGATTTGGCATATCACGCAAATACAGCCCATTAAGATGGTTGAGTTTGGCAAAATCAAACCGTGCAGGTGCTTTGGATAAATCTTGCAATTGAAAGATAGTTGCGGCTTCATTCGGCGATATAATTTCATCTTTTTTGGCGTCATTCTCTGCATTTTCTAATGTCTTACCCCAGCCCAGCCGTAACAGATAATTATTGATGGCATCGGGAAGATAGCCCATTTTTTGATACTCGCTGATTGCCACCGCACCATGCCGTTTAGAAAATTTTTTACCATCTTCGCCATAAAGCAGGGGGATATGCGCGAAAAGTGGCGCGGTAACATCAAGCGCGTTGAATAATTGCAACTGCCGAAACGCATTGGTGAGATGGTCATCACCGCGAATGATATGGCTAATCTGCATCATCACATCATCTATCACGCAAGAAAGCAGATAGGTCGGGCTTTGGTCAGAACGCAAAATGATAAAATCATCTAGCTGTTCATTGCCAACCTCCACCTTGCCTTGCACCATATCATCAATCATGCTTGCGCCATCAAGTGGCATTTTTAAGCGCACCGATGGCGTTATATTGGGCGCTAATTTTTTGGCTTCGGCGTCGCTTTTATCACGCCAAAACCTATCATAAAAATATTTCTCGCCATTTTTTTCGGCATTCAAGCGTTTTGTCGCAAGTTGTTCAGGCGTTTCATAGCAATAATAGGCGGCGCCTTTGCTAATCAGCGCGTGTGCCGCTTCTTGATGCTTGCCGATATTATCCGATTGCAAGATGATATTATTTTTTGGCACATTATTTTTTGGTAAGAGGCCTAACCAATCAAGCCCGCTGATAATGGCTTGTTTCGCCTCGTCTGTTGAGCGTTGCTTATCGGTATCTTCAATCCGCAAATGATAATTGCCACCATTGCTAAGGGTGAACAGATAATTGATAAGGGCAGTGCGCGCCCCGCCAATATGCAACATGCCTGTTGGGCTTGGTGCAAAACGGACATTAATAGTCATGTTTTAATCCATTTCAATAAGATGGGGGTATCGGGCGCAACATCACAATTGATTTGCTTGCCGATAAGATTATCAAAATCCATTGCTGGCACATTATCATCAAAAAACGGACGTTTGGTGGTCAGCATATCAGCCTGTATAACCGTGCCTGCTTTAATGGCACAGACACTTACCACCGAACGTCTGGCATGCTTAAACTCCTGTTCTGATGGGGTGTAAATATCTTGCTTCACGCCCAAACTTTGTTCAGCAAGTTCAATCAGCCTCACCATTTTTGTTAATTGTTTGGGTTCAAGCGCGAAAGGATGGTCGGGTCCATGTAAGTGGCGCGAAAGGGTGAAATGTTTTTCAATCACCACCGCGCCCATCGCAACTGCCAAAGCGGGGGTAAAAGGCGATAATGTATGGTCGGAAAGCCCAAAATTGATGCGAATATTGTGCTTATCGCTAAAATGACTCATCATTTGCATCATCGTGCCTAAATTAACATCCTCTTGTGGCGTAGGATAGGCGTTATTACAATGCAAAAAAGTAATATCATCATTGCCAACATTGTCGCACACCGTCAAGATTCTCTCCATCATGGCGATATCAATGCCAATACCAGCCGAGATAATCAGCGGTAATTTTGTTTGCGCCACCATTTTCACAAAATGCAAATCGCTTGCTTCAAAACCTGCAATTTTCAGCCTTTTCACGCCAATCTTAACCAGCTGTTCCACTGCTTCTGCGTCAAAAGGGGTTGACATAAATTCTATATTTTGCGCGTCACAATATTGCTTTAACTCCGTTTGCCAATCGCGATTAATGGCGATATCAGCAATCAGCTGATTGATATTTTCGTAACCCGCAAAATCAGGCGTGTTACGGCTATAAAGCGTATCAGCAGAATAGGTTTGGAATTTACATGCTGATGCGCCCGCCTGTTTTGCCACATCAATCAGGCGTAAGGCTTGCTGAAAATTTTGATTATGGTTAGCGCCCGCTTCGGCGATGATAAATGTTTTGGTCATGCTGGGTAGTTTACTGTAAATTAGCTATGGTCGCAAGTTTGTTGGTTACACATTATCATTTTGTAAACATTGGCGCGCAATTGCTAGCGTGATTTTACCTTTGCGACTCAGGCTATGCTGATTGAGTTGGTCGCATAAATCATAGCAAGCAAAAAAGCTACGCTCCATTCGCACCAGCAAATAGTCGATAATTTTATCATCTAGCTTTATTTGACGGTCGTTGCATAATTTATGAAATAATTGCGCCAATAAATCATCGCTAGGCATACCAAGCGCAACATTGGGTACAGATTTTAAGCGTGATGCCAAATCTGGCAGGCTGATACGCCATTTGGCAGGCGGTGTTATGCTGGTGATAATTAACCCCCTTTGTTGCTTGAGCATGATGCGGTTATAAAGGTGAAACAATGCCTCTTCTTGGGCTTCTGTTTGGGCTTCTGTTTGGGCTTCTGTTTGGGCTGTTTTGGTGAGCGATTTATCATCAGCCATATCATCATCTAGCCATAATAAAGTATCATTTGGCAAATCATTATCAAGCATGGTCAATTCAGAAAAACGGCATTGATGAATATTAATATCGCTATTTTTATCTTGCAACCATGCTTTTATCAGATGCGATTTACCACTTTTTGGCGCGCCATAAATTGCCAAAAAAGGCACAGGCCAATCAGGATATTTTTGTAAAATATCAAACGCATCACGGTTGCAATCGGCGATGATAAAATTATCGCGGGTGAGTTTTTCTTGGGTGGGAAATGAGAAAATATATTGTTGTGGCATTATTGTTGTGGTATTGCTGGCATAGTAACGCTTATGTGTTTTTCTGTTGTGTTTTGCTGATTAATATCCATTCGCCTTTTCTTGCATTTCCTTCACTTAAGGATAAAAATTCACGTGCCAAAGCGCGCGCTAATTTATCGGTTGAGCCGTAAAAACTCATATCAATCACCGCTTCCGTCTGCCCGATTTGCACCAGCCTAAAATCAATCACATCAGGCACTGCATTTAAGGTGCTTTGAATTTTAAGCCATGAGGCAAGCGAATTTATCTGCACTTTCACCCGTAAATTATTTCTTTTATCCAATTCAATGGTGGTATTATGTTTCCATTGGTCTTGTATCTCGTTAAAAATATCTGTTTTGGCATTGTTTAATAATTTTGCCGCATCACCTTTTTGGTCAATTTTAACCACAATCGAATCGCGTTGCCAATCTTTGGTTAAAAAATGCGCCGCCACCTCAACGCCATTTAAGCTACCCGATTGCGCCCTATAATCACCAGTTGCGGTCAGTAAAATCACATTATCCGTATTATAATAATCTTTAATTCTATTTAAGATATTAGTATTTTTATTGACTTGGTTAATATCCGCTAGTAATCGCGTATCTTGATAGCCATGATGTGGCAAATAGATGGGAAGCAAGTGACGTTCACCAATTTCTTTACTATTGAGCCAGATATCTAGCCAGATATTTTCAGGCTCCCACAAATAGACTTTTTTTGTGTTTAAATCAACAAAAACAGGTAGCATCAGATAGGGGTTTGCCAATGTTTCAGAATAGGCAAAGCCAATATCGCGCAAATATTCACGCACATTTTCTAAGCGGAATCTGATATTCAAAGTAGCGATATAAATACCACCGCCATAGCGTTCTTCTTCTAGCTGTAAATCGCGAATCATATCATCAATCACATTCAATTTTGGCAATTCCAGCCGTTCAAAATCGTGTTTTGTTAAGAAACGAGCAATCATTTCACGAAAAGCCTGTTGTTTACCGTAATTGATGGCGGTATTTTTGGCGGCAAGCTCGTTTTTACCTTTGGCGCGCACCCGCAAACTTTCCACATCATAGAAATTACCCTCGATGGCGTGGGCTGTTGGAGCAGTTAGCATGATACTGACTATCATGATGCTGATTAGAAAAAAAGTTGGTGTAAAAAGGCGTGTCATTCTTTGCTTATCGGTAGGGTTGCATTATGCTATAATAAGCAAAATATCAGCGATAATACAATAGTTTTTTATGAAAGAGGATTGATTACTTGCAAAAACCGCTAACATATCGTGCATCAGGCGGGGATATTGATAAGGGTGATGCGTTGGCACGCCATATTGGGGGTGTTGCTAAGGCGACTCACCGCAAAGGAGTAATGTCGGAAATCGGAGGGTTTGGCGCGTTATTTGATGTGAAAGCTGCAGGATTTCACGACCCGATTTTGGTGAGTGCCACTGATGGCGTTGGCACAAAATTGCGGCTAGCGATTGATACGGGTAATCATAAAGGTATCGGCATTGATTTGGTGGCAATGTGCGTGAATGATTTATTGGTGCAAAAAGCACAGCCATTATTCTTTTTAGATTATTTTGCATCTGCCGCGCTTGATTTAGAAATTGCCAAAGCCGTGATAGATGGCATTGTTGAGGGGTGCAAACAAGCGGGTTGCGCGTTAATTGGTGGTGAAACTGCCGAAATGCCGAGCATGTATGGCAAAGGAGATTATGATGTGGCAGGCTTTGCGGTGGGGGCGGTGGAACGTGCCAATATCAACGCATCATTACATAAGGGCGAAGATTATGCGGTGATTGGCTTGCCATCATCGGGGTTACATTCTAATGGATTTTCGCTGGTGCGTAAAATTATCGAACAGGCGGATATTGCGCTAGATGCGCCGCCACCTTTTGCGGATACCAATCATAAAAATTTTGGCGAATTATTGCTGACTCCCACCAAAATTTATGTTGATGCGATGATGCCGTTATTGCATGAAAATCTAATTGATGCCTCATGCCATATTACAGGCGGTGGCTTTTACGAAAATTTGCCACGCGTGATGGCTGAAAATATGCGTTTGGTGATAGATGCTGATGCTATTAACGCACCACCGATTTTTAATTGGTTGGCTATAACGGGCAATGTTGCATCGCATGAAATGTATCGCACTTTTAATATGGGCATTGGCATGGTGTTATTTACCAAAGAACCCGAAAAAGTAACTGCTATATTGCAGCAAAAGGGCGAAAACCCGATATATTTGGGGCATACCGAACAATGTGATTCACCGCAAGATAATTTATTTAAGGCGTCAATCATCATCAAGGGTGTGGATACATCATGAACGCGAAAATCGCAATCATGATTTCTGGCGGTGGCAGTAATATGCAGGCGATTCACCAAGCGATAATATCAGGGCAAATTGTTGCCGATTTATTATGGGTTTCATCGGATAATCCGCAAGCAAAAGGGCTTGCTTATGCGCGTCAACATATGATTCCTATCCTTGCCTTGCCTTATGATAAAGGGCGGGCTGAAGCGGAAGAAATTTTATTACAACAAATAGCGCATCAACCGATTGATTTACTCTGTTTGGCAGGCTTTATGCGAATCTTATCACCAGATTTTGTGGCTATGTGCCGCGATAAATATCGCGTGCCTATTATCAATATTCACCCATCTTTATTGCCGAAACTCAAAGGCTTAAACACGCACAGCCGCGCCTTACAAGAAAAACATGCAGAACATGGTTGCACCGTGCATCTGGTGAATGAAGCATTAGATGATGGAGCAATATTGGCGCAATATAGCTTGAATCTTGCTGAAAAAATGCAGGAGAATATCACCGCCGATGAATTGGCAAAACAAGTGCTAGCATTAGAACATCAGCTTTATCCGCGGGTGATTGCCGAATTTGCCGAAAAATTCAATGCAGGCAAAGGCGATTTACCCTCACAGAATGTGAAAAAATATGTGGGTCTTTAATAACAGCAAACGGCTAGGGCGCAAAACCCCTTATGTTACGGTTGGGCTGATATTTATCTGTTTGGTAGTGGCATTATCGCAACTTGATGGCTCACCGCGTTATGTGGAACAGCTTTATATTGATTTGGCATTTTTTCCTGCGCGTGATTTTAGTTTTTCGCCAAATTTTCTATTTCATGCCATCAGCTATCAATTTATTCATGGTGGCATGTTTCATTTTATTTTTAACATGCTGGCATTATGGGTGTTTGGCGTGCCAATTGAAACTGTTTTTGGTAGGCTAAAATTTTTGATTTTTTACCTATTGGGCGGTGTGGCTGCCGTGCTGGTGCAATGTTTGCTTGGCACGCAACATCCTTATACCGCCATTATTGGCGCAAGCGGTTCTATCGCGGCTGTGATGGGCGCGTATTTGCTGATTTATGGGCGCACGCAATTATGGATTATGATTGTGGTGATACCGATTAGAATGCCCGCTTTTATGTTTATTTTGCTCTGGATGGTGGTTAATTTTTTTGTGGCAACGGGCGAGCAGATCGGTGATTTTGAAACAGGCGTGGCATTATGGGCGCATCTGGGTGGTTTTTTCTTTGGATTGCTTTTATGCCTGCTGATAAAGCCTGCCCATATCCGCTTTTGGCAGAATCACCAAACGCATAATGAGCGATAGCGAGATGATGCGTTTTATGTATGATATGGGCGGTAAAAATGCAACATCGCATTGCCATATTTACGTTTATCAGCAAGTGCAAAAGGTAGGTTAAGTATCTGTTTTGGCGCGGTTTGCACAATCAGCAAACGGCATTGTTGCAACAAGCCTTGTTGTTGCAGATTCAGGCATAATTGCGCGCTATCATCGGCATAGGGCGGGTCAACAAAGATGATTTCGGGCAGGATTGGCAAAGTTGTTAGCTGATAGGCATTTTGCGTGATAATTTTGGCGGTCGCTTCCTCATTATTGGCGTTGATGCGTGGCATAATTTTAGAGATATTTTGTTGCAAAATGCGTAAGATGGCAGGGTGATTCTCAACAAATAAAGCATGTTGGCATAGATTATTGCTTAAAAATTCTAGCCCGATTGCCCCCGAACCCGCACATAAATCAAGCATATTGCTGATATTATCAAAATCGGCATGATGCCTGATAATATCAATCAGCGCCGCCCGCAAACGTGATGATGATGGGCGCGTGATATGTTGCGTATCTGCCGATATTGGTGGGCTTGCCAATGTCATGCCTTTGGCACAGCCGCTGATAATATTTAGGCTCATGACTTAACATTGTTGGGTTTGAAATAATCGGGTAGCAGTTTTTTACATTGATGGTTTGGTATTTTACTCACCGCGCCTTTGGGTAAGCTATCAAGTTTGAAATTGCCAAATTGCAGACGGATAAGGCGATTGACTTTGCCGCCGCACCATTCCATCATTTTACGAATTTCGCGATTCTTGCCCTCATAGATAGTGATTTCTAACCAGCTATTCTTGCCTTCAGTTTGCGGCATTTGGTGCAGAATGGCTTTTTGATAGCGAATGCCATCAATGGTAACGCCCTGTTGTAATTGCGTTAATTTCCTATCATCAAGCCTGCCGAAATAGCGGATTTTGTAACGGCGTGGCAAATCTGATTTTTCTAAATAACGCTTTAATGCGCCATCATTTGTTAGCAATAGCAAGCCTTCTGAACTCATATCTAGCCTGCCAATATTCAGCAATTTTTTATCATTATTTTCTAGGGCGCGTAAGGCATCACATTCAAAAATGGTGGCGCGATTATGCGGGTCGCTACGGGTGGTGAGCGTATCAATCGGCTTGTGAAACAGATAAAGACAAGTCGCATCGAAAGTGATGGGCTTATCATCAACCATAATGATGTCAGTAGGTAAAGCGCGTTGGGCTGGAATGGTGATGATGGTATTATTCAGCTTCACGCGCCCCGAACGAATCACATTTTCGGCATCACGGCGTGAGTAAAGCCCTGCACGGGCAATCAATTTGGCAAGTTTATCGCCTGCTGGTTTGTCGCCATCAGGGTTAGGGGTGTTAGGGGGTGTTTGTGTCATGATTTTGGGGGTAGGGGAGTAATGATATTGGCATGCCCCATTTTGCGATTGGCGCGAATCTCGGTTTTGCCATAGATATATATTTTTTCATCTTCTTGGTCTAAATAATGACCCCATTTATGAACGTCGTCACCAAGTAGATTTATCATTGTCACCCGTTGGGTAATATATAATTTTGGAATCGGTAAATTGCAGATTGTGCGGAGTAATAATTCAAATTGGCAAATATTCGCGCCATCCATGGTCCAATGCCCCGAATTATGCGGGCGTGGTGCAATCTCATTGACATAAATCTCATCATTTTCGCATAAAAACATTTCAACTGCCACCATGCCAATTAAATTGAGTGATACCGCCACTTTTTTGGCAATCTCTATCGCTCTATCACTGGCTGTTTGGTTGATTTGGGCAGGGGTGCTACTATGTAAAATATGAAATTTGTGGATATTATGAATTGGTTCATAATAATGTAAGCTACCGCTGGCAGTGCGGGCAATAATCACTGATATTTCTTGTTCAAAATTAATCCGCTCTTCAAAAATTGCATCTTCTTGAAAATCGGGTAGAGGGTTATCAGGACTAACGGTAAACTGCCCTTTGCCATCATAGCCATTACGGGCAAGTTTTAGAATGCCGTTTAGTTTAGAAATTTCTGCCAATTCATCAATATTTCTAACATGCTGCCATTCAGCAGTTGGAATCTTATTCGCATCAAAAAATTTTTTTTCTTCGACCCGATATTGCGCGATTCTTAACACATCAGCATTGGGGCGGACTAATACATCTGCTTCACTTAAAAATTCAAGTGTTTCAATAGGGATATTTTCAAACTCTAATGTAATAACATCACATTTTTCAGCAAAGTCTTTTAGCTTATCCTCATCTTTATAATCAGCAACAATAGACTCGCTAGCCGTTTCGAAGGCAGGGGCGTTATCAACATCACTGTAAATTACAGTTTTATAGCCCATGCGGAGTGCGACAGCCGAAAACATTCGCCCTAATTGTCCACCGCCTAATATGCCAATGGTCGAGCCCGGTGGAATTGGCTTTGTATCATCACTCATATTAACTTACCTCATGCGGCACATTATCGGTTTGCGCCTGTTGCCATGCAATTAAGCGTTTCGCCACAGCATCATCGGAAAGCGCAATAATCCGCGCCGCCAATAAGCCGGCATTTTTAGCCCCGCTATCACCAATCGCCAATGTGCCAACAGGCACGCCGCCCGGCATTTGCACGATAGATAATAAAGAATCTTGCCCGCTTAAATGTTTGCTTGCCACTGGCACGCCCAGCACAGGCAGATGCGTAAGCGATGAAACCATGCCCGCCAAATGCGCCGCCCCACCTGCACCCGCAATGATCACTTTAATGTTATTATCAGCCGCAGTCTTGGCAAATTCAACCATTCGCATGGGGGTGCGGTGTGCCGAAACAATCCGCACAGAAGTTGGTATCTGTAATTGTGCGAGCATATCAACCGCATGTTGCATGGTGGGGGCATCGCTTTGACTGCCCATAATC
>JAHZMA010000085.1 GCA_022599575.1 Alphaproteobacteria bacterium
ATAGTGGTGATGATAACTATAATAAATTTTGCAAAGAATTTTTAGATAAATTACAAAAAAGGTATGGCATTGATTATATTTATTTTGATAATGCTGTTATCGGCAATAACGAGCAGTATCAGCAACATACAACAAATATACCACAGTCTAATAATCAGCTTATTGATATAGATGAAGGAGTTTTTTCACATTTATTATCATTATTTGATATTGACTGCAACAACGTCTCATTTTTGATACAAGTTACCCCACAATCTTCAACAAATTTGCATTCAATATATTTTCGGAATGTTGTTTTTTATGAAAATGTTAACTTTTTTAGTGACACTTTTGAGTATCCCAAAAAGACTGCAAGGAATGTTGCATTTTCTAGGACAATATTTGCAAAAGAAGTTGATTTTACTAACATAATATTTTCAGAAAATGTACATTTCTTTGATATAAGATTTAGAAAAAAAACTGATTTCTCTAATTCAACATTTAAAGATGGCACAACCTTTATGAATACAAAATTTAGAGATGAGGCTGTTTTTTATAAAACAACATTTGAAAAATCTCTTAATTTTATTAATACAACATTATTCAAAAAAACAGTTAATTTTGGGAGCACAAATTTTTTACAAGTATTTAGTTTTTCTGACACAAAATTTAATGATGAGGTTGATTTTTCTAACGCAACATTTCATGAAAAAATTGATTTTTCTAACAAAACATTCCTCAAAAAAGCAGATTTCTCTGATGCAACATTTCATAAAAAAGTTAATTTTTCTGATTGTGAAAGTAAGGGGGAATTAGATTTTTACGGCAGTGATTTTCAAGGTAATGCTAATTTCTCTAATTTAAAATGTAAATGGGTGCCGAATTTTCGATTGTGTAATTTTGAAAAAGCAATCACCATTAATAATATTACAATCCCCGTGCCACCACCAGCAGAACAAATGAAAGATGAGAAAGAGAACAGCGACACCATTGGCGACCGTTACCGTCGCTTAAAAGTGATGGCGCAAGAGGCAGGCGATAGAGATTTACAGCTTCAAGCCTTTGCAGGTGAAATGGAAATGACGCTAAAAGATGAGTTGCAGAATAAATTAAAGCTAATCCCTTTATGTATTTACAAAAATATCAGCAATTATGGGCAGTCGCTGGAGATTCCATTATTTTGGCTGACTGTATTAGGGGTGGTCTCTACTATCATTTATTACTTAATGTTTGTTTTATTATGCCAGCCATCTGATATTTATGACGCAGGGCTTTTATCTCTATTCTATCTTTCACCTTTCAACATTAAAGAAAGCGCGGAGTTTTTGAAAACTGTAGCGGGTGGCACTGGCGGTGCGCTCTATTTCTTACTCATGCTGGAACGCATCATCGCCACGATATTATGGTTTTTAGTCGCGCTTGCCTTGCGTAATCGGTTTTTGATTAAATGATGGGGGTGTGTAACACAAGGGCGGTGCGTGTTGTGAGACATTATATATATCAAGGGGGGTGCGGAATGGCTTCTCGATGCGCGCTTGTCAAACTTGTGTCCGTTGGACAGTTTGCCAAGCAGACGCCTCTTGCCATTACCCCCCTTGATAATCCCCCCGCGCCATACTCAATACTAAATACGGTGCAATCCATACCCCACCGCTGTGTTTCATACTAATGGCGGTGCGTGTCTCATCACATTATAATATGGGGGGCGCGAATTCGCTTCTCGATGGCGAAGGCAAGCTCGCCATCTTGCGAATGCCCCCCATACCCCCCGCTATACTCAACACTGGCGGAGGAGTCATTTATTGTGCATTATTGTTTCGCTAGCGTTGACAATCCCCCCATCACTTGCGATAGTGCCTTTCAAAAATGGTATCATAATTAAGGGATGAATTTCATGAGACACATCATCAAAACATTGATTGTAGCATTAAGTTACGTCTTTTTAACCATCGGTTCTGCGCTGGCTGCAGGTCAAGTGGCTTTGTATAACTGGTTTGAATATATACCGCCAGAATTGCTAGAAAAATTCACCAAAGAAACGGGCATTAAGGTGGTGGAATATAATTACGATTCCAACGAAGAAATGCTGGAAACATTGCAAAAAGACAGTATCGGCAAATATGATTTGGCAGTGCCTGCCGAATATGCGGTAAAAGTGATGATTGAAACAGGCATGTTAGACGTGATTGAGGTGGGCGAGCTTAATAATAGAAACAATATCGAACCGCAATGGCTAGATATCTGGTTTGATAATGGGCGCAACCATTCGATTCCATATCAATGGGGGTCAACATCATTCGCGGTTAATCGTGATATTTATAGAGGCCAAGCTGATAGTACTGATATTTTGTTTAATCCGCCCGCCCCATTATCAGGCAAAATTAGTGTGCTTGATAGTCAGGAAGAAGTGATGGCATTGGCGGCGTTACATCTTGGTATTCCGCAATGCACCACAGACCGCAAACAGATTGAAAAACTTAATGCCACATTGCAAAAAGCACGAAAACATTGGGCTGTTTTTAATTCCGAAACTGCCGAATATGAACTGGCTGAGGGTAATGTTGCGGTGGCGATGGTTTATAATGGCGATTCGGCAAGGGTGCGCGAAGAAGGTGCCAATGTAGAATATATTTATCCGAAGCAAGGCTATATTATATGGGCGGATAGTCTTGTATTACTCAAAGATGCGCCCAACCGTGCCAATGCGTTGAAATTCATGGATTTTCTGCTAGTGCCTGCAAATGTGGCTACGCTTACAAATTACACGCGCTATTCAGCAGGGGTGAAAAATGTAACGCCATTGCTAGATGATGATTTGCGTAACTTGCCTGAAAATAATCCCTTTTCTTCCGCAGGGGCGCCAATTTTCATTAAAGGCTGTGATGCAAAAGCCCAAAGGCTCTATGAACGCATTTGGGATAAATTGAAGAAATGATTGCTAAAGGATATTATCAATGTTTGACGCCTTAAAAAAATACATGCAATTTAGTGGCCGCGCAAAACGTAAAGAATTTTGTTTATTATGGTTAATGTTCATCGTGTTACCCGCGATTTTTGTTGTTGCATTTACGAACATAGCTGTGGCTAGCAGCGCCATTATTGTTGGTATCATAAATTTGATATTGCTGGTCTCGATTCTAGCAATATATGTAATAATTGTTGCTGTTACCATCCGCAGATTGCATGATATTGATAGAAGCGGGTGGTGGATTTTTCTTATTTTCAGTGGTATTTTGATGAGCATCTTAAATGCAGCAACCAATAGTTTACCCGCTTTTTGGAATACGCTTTCTATTGGTGCATATGTTGTTGGGCTTATATTATGGGGCATTCTTGCATTTAAAAAAGGCACTGATGGCGCAAACCGCTTTGGTGACGACCCGTTGCAAGAGTAAACCGACTATTACGCTGATTTAAAGATTCGGGTTATGGGCGCGAAAGTGGCATGCAAGCCATGATGGATGACACAAGACCAAAGGAAATCTGGCTTAATATGTCAGATAAACCGATGGCAAACCTTTTTATAATGCGCTAAATAGTATCATTTCTCACGCATTTTAATTTTTTTTGATATTATTATGTTTTTTGACTCGAAAAATAGATGGTAATTTGTTATCGTGTTAATCAGTTGATAAGAATGATTGAATGGGGAAAGGGGATGAAATGGCTCAGCATCAGGCTGATAAGTCGCTAGAAGATACTGATAAAGCAGGCATCTCACAAATTAAGGTAGGCGTGGTATTGATTGACCGCTTCAATATGATGAGCCTAACCACCAGCCTAGAACCGATGCGGATTGCCAATTTTCTGCTTTTACAATCTTTTTATGAATGGCAATATCTTAGCTTTGAAAACCTAGAAGTAACCGCTAGTAATGGCATGAGGATTAATTGCCAAGCAGTCGATGAAAGCAAATATTACGATATTATCTTTGTGTGTGGCAGTTGGGGGTGCGAGCGTGAAACGCCGCAAAAGATAGAAGGTTTTTTACGTAAACAGGCGCGCTATGGCGCGATGCTTTGTTCGTTTGAATTAGGGGTTTATAGTCTTGCCAAAGCGGGCTTGCTAGATGGCAAACAAGCCACCACCCATTGGTCGTACATTGCGGGCTTAAAAGAAGAATTTCCTGATATTGATGTGTGCGAACAACTCTTCACGCAAGATAAAAATATCGCCTGTTGTTCGGGCGGCATTGCCAGTCTTGATTTTGTGTTAAGCCTGATTGAAAAGCATCATGGTGTGCATCTGGTATCAGAGATTATTGACCAGATGATGTATCATGGCAGGCGACCAGCGCAAACGCCACAGCGCAACACATTAGGCAACGCCAATGGTAAGCTTCACCCCGATATTAAAAAGGTGATTGAGTTGATTCAAAGCAATATTACCGAACCGCCAGCCATTCCCGATATTGCCGCCCATATTGGTATTTCGCAACGGCAATTAGAACGCAGATGCAAAGATCACATGGGTTGTTCTATCGTGCAACTCAGTCAGATTTTGCGGTTAGAACATGCGCGTACTTTGTTGGTAAGCACCAGCCTATCAATATTGGATATTTCGGTTGCCAGTGGCTTTAATTCGGTATCGCATTTTTCGCAAGCCTTTAGACGCTATTATCAGAAAAAGCCAAGCCATTATCGAAAAGCATGGCCAGAACGCGAACCACGCCCCGTATGGTCAGGCACATTTCTTTCGTTTAATAATCAGCCGAACCTTTATCATACAACCACACCTGTTAATCCGCTAGACCGCAAAAAATTTATCAGCCCCACAATCGGCAGTGGCAATATCAAAAAACCAATCAATGTTAAGCCAGTTAACCATACGCAAGCGGTGAAGCCAGCTGGAAAATATTTACCGCCACGCGGGTGATGTGTAATATAATAGATGATGAATAATAATGATATTCAGCCACCAAATATGCGTGTGATTGGCACGGCAACAAAGCCTGCCCAATCGATACAAGAATCGCAGGGAAAAGCGATCCGAGAAACGCGCCTGAACCGTAGCGAGCTTGCGGTGCCCGGTAATAAAACGGCATTTTTTGAAAAAGCCGCCGCCTCAAAAGCTGATGTTATCTTTTTGGATTTAGAAGATTCAGTCGCCCCTAGCGAAAAAGCAATGGCAAGGCGCAATATTATCGCCGCCCTGCATGATGTGAATTGGGGCAGAAAAACTGTTTCAGTGCGGGTAAATGCGCCCGATACCCCCTATTGCTACCGCGATATTGTTGAGGTGATGGAACAAGCATCAGAACGGCTTGATTTAATCATGATTCCCAAGGTGAATTATGCCGCTGATATTTACGCGCTGGATTTATTTATCACGCAGATTGAAGCGGCAAAGCAACGCAAAAAACGTGTGGGTTTTGAGATTATCATTGAAACCCCGCAAGCGATGCAGAATATTGATGCCATCGCCGCCGCTAGCCCGCGCAATGAATCGCTACATTACGGACCGGGCGATTATGCCGCTTCCATCCATGCCCATATCCCCGCGATTGGTGAGTTGAATCCTGATTATGCGGTGCTAGGGCAAGCCGATGCCAGTGGCAATCGCTGGCTATTCCCGAATGATATGCTACATTACGAATTTTCACGCATGGTGATTGCCGCCCGTGCCAATGGTTTGCGCCCGATTGATGGCGCCTTTGCCAATTTTGCCGATATGCAAGGCTTTACGGTGGCGGCAAAACGG
>JAHZMA010000086.1 GCA_022599575.1 Alphaproteobacteria bacterium
ATAAGTTGTAAAACCATTTGCGACTGATTGCTTTATTCATTCGTGATGTAAGTGGAATATGTCCCCATCGTCTAGTGGTCTAGGACGCTGGCCTTTCACGCCGGAAACACGGGTTCGAACCCCGTTGGGGATGCCATTTATACGAATTATCATATCATTTAAGATGGATGTGTTATTCTTTGCTATACCCCGTTATTTATATCCCTGACTCAATTTTAACCCAAACTGCGAGTCCCGTTACGCATATTGATGATACGATTATCGCATTATTAGATGATATGTTGGCAACCATGTATGCTGAAAGCGGTATCGGGCTTGCGGCCAACCAGATTGCAGTTCTAAAAAGGTTGATTGTGGTTGATGTATCGCAAACGCGCGATGGCAGTGGCGCATATCAAATGATTAATCCCGAAATCATATCCTTAAGTGAAGAGACTGAACCCTATAGTGAGGGCTGTCTTTCAATACCGGGCGTGAATAGGGAAGTTACCCGCCCGATAGCTGGGGTGTTTCGCTACCAATCAATCGATGGTGAGATTCAAGAAATTGAGGCAGACGGCTTGTTGGCACGATGTATTCAGCATGAAATTGACCATCTAAACGGCATATTATTCATCGACCATTTGTCACGCTTAAAGCGACAGATGATATGGAAAAGTTTTATTAAAAAAGAAAAAACGGCATAGGTTTAAGATAAGATGCGCGTTATTTTTATGGGTTCGCCTGATTTTGCCGCCCAAATATTACAAAACATGATATTGCAAGGCAAGCGTGATGCTTCTATTGATATTGTTGCCGTTTGCACCATGCCACCACGCCCCGCAAAACGCGGACAAAAGCCACAAGCAACAGATGTTGCCATGATTGCCGAACAATATCGCTTGCCATTATTAACGCCTGATAGGCTTGATGATGCGTTTTTAACGCGCCTGATGGCATTTAAACCCGATATGATTCTAGTAGTGGCATATGGCATGAAATTGCCCAAAAGCTATTGTGAGGCGTGTGAATGGGGCGCAGTGAATATCCATGCATCCTTATTGCCACATTTTCGGGGCGCATCACCGATACAGGCGGCGATTCTGGCGGGATGCAAAGAAACTGGCGTTACCCTGATGCAGATGGATGAGGGGCTGGATAGTGGCGGCATTTTAATGCAAGAATCGGTGCCATTATCCGATAATATCACCGCACCTGAATTGCGCGATATTTTGCAACAATTAGGGCAAAAAATGATTATTGATTATATCCAAAAAGGGGTAAAAATCACCGCGCGCCCGCAAGATGAAACGCAAGTAAGTTACGCACCTAAAATTACCCGCGATGATGGACGCATTGATTTTACGCGCGATGATGCCCCCACATTATGCCGTAAAATGCGTGCTTTTACGGGCTGGCCGAATTTGTGGTTTATGCATCAACGTGCAGGCAATGATGCGGTAAGGCTGATTGTGCATGAGGCTGTGGCATGTGAGGGCGATAAACATGCACCTGCTGGTACGGTTATTTCGCTAGAGACTGGTATTAAAGTGCAATGTAATGACATACAAGATAAAAAAGGGCAGAGCGCTCATTCGGCATTGAATATCACTAAAATTCAGAAAATCGGTGGTAAAATCCTATCATGGCGTGATTTCTTAAATGGTTATCCGTTAAATTGCCAGCTTTAAATTGACAGCTTGATTTTTTGATAAATGCCTTTTATGTTAGATTTATAAATATGCGATATGCATCTATAAAAAATAAAGAAAGCAGAAGTAATGGCTAAAATTAAAGTTAAGAACCCGATTGTTGATATCGATGGCGATGAGATGACGCGCATCATTTGGCAGCGTATCAAAGATGAGTTGATTAATCCGTTTCTGGATATTGACCTAAAATATTTCGACCTCAGCGTTACCAATCGTGACCAGACTGGCGATAAGGTAACATTGGCGGCCGCACAGGCAGTTAAGCAATATAGGGTAGGGGTTAAATGCGCCACCATTACTGCAGACCCAGCAAGGGTAAAAGAATTTTCGTTAGATAATATGTTTCCATCACCCAATGGTACGATTCGAAACTATTTGAATGGCACAATTTTTCGTGCGCCTATTATTTGTAAAAATGTGCCTTTATTGGTGAATAGCTGGAAAAAGCCGATTATTGTAGCGCGTCATGCGTTTGGCGACCAATATCGTGCAACCGAGATGGTGATTGACCAGCCTGGCACCTTAAAACTTATTTTCACCCCCGATGATGCCAGCAAGATTGTAGAAGAAAAGCAGGTTTTTCGTTTTCCGCAAGCGGGTGTTGCTTTGGCAATGTATAATTTAGATGAATCTATTAAAGGCTTTGCTGATGCATGTTTGCAATATGGGTTAACGCAAAAAGTATCAGTTTATCTTTCCACCAAAAACACGATTTTACGCACCTATGATGGGCGGTTTAAGGATATTTTTCAACGCGTATTTGATGAAAAATATCAATCAGCTTTTGCTGAGGCAGGCATTGAATATGAGCATCGATTGATTGATGATATGGTGGCTTATGCCTTGAAAAGTGAAGGCGGTTACCTATGGGCATGTAAAAATTATGATGGTGATGTACAATCTGATTCGATTGCACAAGGCTTTGGCTCGCTTGGCATGATGACATCGATATTGATGAGTCCTGATGGTAAAACCATTTGCACCGAAGCAGCACATGGCACAGTAACGCGGCATTTTCGGCAATATCAGCAGGGTAAACCAACCTCAACTAATCCGATTGCATCGCTTTTTGCATGGACGCGGGGCTTAGATGCGCGCGGGCGATTCGATGAAACAGGCGAAGTGGTGGAATTTGCCGAAAAATTAGAGCAAGCTTGCGTGGAAGCAGTGGAAACTGGCTTTATGACCAAAGATTTGGCATTGCTTATTGGTGCTAATCAAAGCTTCCTTACAACTGATGAATTTTTGTTAAAAGTGCGCGAATTGCTAGAAAAACGCTTGTAATTTGGCATCATCATAATCGCTTTTATCTTTAATATGCGATGTTTTTCTATCATTTTGTTCGTTATGGCATGTTATTTGCGTTACGATTAAGTAACAATAATGTGACTATATGACGGATGGATTATGATGAAAAAATTATTTGATAAAAATATCTTACAAGCAAATGTGATTATCGTTTTGCTGATGGCGATGGTGGTAAGTGGTTGTTCGTTGAACAATTCGCGGTCATCGCTTGATAAAGAACTTGAAGAATTTGAACAGCAAAAAGTATCGCTTGATTTGGTGAATGATATCCCAATTCCTGATGGTGCAAAATTGGATATTGCTGATTCGCTGATTTTAGGGCGTGGCGATAGATGGACAGGGCGTATTTCTATGAATACTGCAATTTCACCGGTACGTGCCTTTGCCGTTTTTCAATCACAAATGCCTAGCTATGGCTGGCAAACCGTGCTTTCGGTGCAAGATAGAACCAGTAGCATTGTGTTTATACGTGGCGATAGAATTGCAACATTAAGCATTCAGCCATTAGGGTTGCGTGGCTCACGTATTATCATGGTGGCATCATTACGCCCTGCTGATGTGCCAGTGGGTGCAAGTTTTAACGGCGCGCCTAGTGCGGCAAGCACAAATGGGTCAGGTTTTAACAATCCAGTGCCATTACAGTAAAGTTTTGCGGGATAACATAAAAAAAGCCGACCATTATATGATGGTCGGCTTTTTTATGTTTTTGGTTTGCTTCAATTTTATTATATCGGCTTATCAAGCGGTAGTTTCTTGTTATTTCTTTCATTGCGCTCATGCGCTTCTTGCGCTTCAATAGACATGGTGGCAATAGGGCGAACTTCAAGCCGTTGAATTGAAATATTTTCGCCAGTTACCAAACATTGCCCGTAAGTGCCATTATCCATTCTCTCTAATGCTTGGTCAATTTTGCCAATTAATTTATAGAATCTTTCTCTGGTTCGCAATTCAAATGCGCGCTGACTATCAACCGATGCTTGGTCTGCTGGGTCAGGCTCAGGGCTATTATTTTCCTGTAAATTATGAATCGTCTCGTTTAATTCTTCGACTAACTCTTTGCGCCATTTTCCTAATTTTTGTCTGAAATATTCCAACATTATCGGATTCATAAAGGCTTCATCTGATGTTGGTACATAATCAGGGGACAAGAATGGGGTGGTGCAATCGCCATTGTTAGTATTACTTTCTACGATTTTTATCATCTTCATCATCTGTATTACCCCTTTAGAAATAAAAAATACTGAAAGTCCTTACTCTTTATTAATATAATACTTGCGATGATACAAGTAAAATTTTCAACATAAAGCAATTTATTATAACATTGTTGCTTGCAACTTACCATAGGGTTATATATATTGCAGATAGTCAGTTATGTGATTTTAAGTGTCATTAATTGCCAAAAGTTGAGTAAATTAAAAGTAATAATAGTTTATATACTCTAAAATAGAATTGTTACATTTAATTTTATAAGATTTACTAACATGTTACAAGGAAGCTTGATAGAAATGCAAATGCCAAATAACGCATGTTTTTTGCTTGACCGTTCTTATTTTTTTTATTGGGTTGCGGCTTCCTTCAATCATATTCATAGAAATTTAAATTATCAACCGCGAACAGAGAAATGTTGTGCGGTGTTGCAGTGGAGTTTTTGTAATGTCAAAAGAAATGTTAATCGATGCCTCTCATTCGGAGGAGACGCGAGTTGCTGTTATCGAAAATGGCGAACTTGTAGAATATCAACATGAAATCAGCAATAAATTAGCCCTTAAAGGCAATATTTATCTTGCCAAAGTAATAAGAGTAGAGCCGTCGCTACAGGCGGCTTTTGTGGATTATGGCGGTAATCGCGATGGTTTTTTAGGCTTTAGCGATATTCACCCGGATTATTATAAAATCCCAGTGAATGACCGCAAGGAATTGCTCAATAGTGTCGGCAAAAAAGACGATGAAGATTTGGACGAAATGGCTGAAAATGCTACGGGTGATTTTGACTTGGCAGCAGTGCTAGGGGCAAAACGCTTTCGGTTAAAGCATCGCTATAAAATTCAAGAAGTTATTAAGCGCGGGCAGGTGATGCTGGTGCAGGCGGTAAAAGAAGAACGTGGCAATAAGGGCGCGGCAATGACCACCTTTATCTCGCTTGCGGGGCGCTATTGCGTTTTGATGCCCAATAGTGGCAAGGGCGGTGGTATTTCACGCAGAATTAGTGATGATGCCGATAGAGACCGTTTGAAAGATGTTGTGGAGAGCTTGGATATTCCTGATTCGATGGCGCTGATTTTACGCACCGCAGGTGCTGGGCGCACAAAAGCAGAAATTAAGCGCGATTATGGTTATTTAAGCACTTTATGGGATAATATTCGGCAAAAAACAATCGATTCGCAAGCACCAGCTTTGGTGAATGAGGATGCAACATTGCTGTGGCATAGTATCCGCGATATTTACGATAAAGACACGGATAAAATCATTATTTCTGGTGATGAAGCATTACAAAAAGCGCGCGACTATATGAAACATTTGGTGCCTACCCATGTCAAGCGCATTACATCTTATGGCGATAAAGAAGCCATGCCGCTTTTTCAAAAAAAAGATGTAGAAGCACTGATTGCCAGTATTTACTCGCCTAATGTGAATTTGCCTTCGGGCGGTTATATCGTGATTGAGCCCACCGAAGCGATGGTATCGATTGATGTCAATTCAGGGCGGGCAACGCAAGAAAGAAACATTGAAGACACTGCTTTTAGCACCAATATGGAAGCGGCAGTTGAGGTTGCGCGGCAATTAAGGTTGCGTGATTTATCAGGCCTGATTGTGATTGATTTCATTGATATGGAAGATAGGCGCAATAATCACGCGCTAGAGCGGCATTTTAAGGAAGCATTGCGAAAAGATAGGGCGCGTATGCATATCAACCGTATCAGCTCGCTAGGGCTTCTGGAAATGACGCGACAAAGGTTAAATCCTTCTATTACAGAGGTTACAAGCAAACCATGCGCCCATTGCTATGGCACTGGTAAAGTGCTAGGCATTGATGCCACTGCTTTAATGGTGATGCGAAATATTGAAGAAGAAGCCATTAAAGGCAAGGGCAAAGTAGCAGTGATGAGTGCTTTGGTATCATTGGAAGTGGCGGTTTATATTTTCAATATCAAACGGCAAAAATTGCAGGAAATCGAAACATCGAATCAGTTGAGTATCACGATTGATCCAGACCAATCCTTACCGATTGCAGGATTAAAATTATATACGACAGCGATTATCGAAGATGGTGAGATTGTAGAATTATCAGTTGATAATTATGAAGAATTATTCAATAATTATGATGGGGCGAAGCCAAAAATTTCAAGAAGGTCGCGTGGTGGTAATCGTGGTAGCAGGAATCAAAGAGATAAAGATTATTCAGATGATGATGATGCGCGTGATACGGCCAATGACAATCAAGGACGGCAAAGGGGCGCAAGTTCAGGGCGTCAGCCAAGCAGAAACCCTCGTGGTTCTAATAAGGCGGTGGTAAGTGAGGCGCAGAAGAAAAAAGGTCTGTTATGGCGGATATTGGGTTAATTAATATAGCGATTAACTTTGCGCGCTAAACCCCTGTTTGATACGAATCTGGGTGATGTAATCTTCACCCAAAAATGCGTTGATACGTGCCATAATATCATCTCGATGATATTCTAATTCGGTGGCACAGCTTCTATCAGCCGATATGGTAAGGCAACGTTGATTTTGCTTTTTGAAAAAAGTAATTTTATCCAGCCTGCAAGATGCGCTGTAATCGTCGCCAACAAAATCTTGCCAATGGGTTATCAACAGGCGGTGCTTTTTATCACCGCCTAATTTTTTAATTTTTGGCGTAATGCTATAAGAGATATGTTTCAGCATAAGACATTATAGGCATAAAAAATAAAAATGCAAAAATTTGCGTCTCATTTACTCACATGGTTTTACGCACATCGTCGCGATTTAGAATGGCGTGGTGTTTTAGGTAAGCCCGCTAACCCCTATCATGTGTTTTTATCAGAAATTATGCTACAGCAAACCACAAGTGCCACTGTGCATGATTATTTTATCCGTTTCATAGAAAAATGGTGCGATTTGCCTTCATTGGCACAGGCGGATTTAGAAGAAATCCTATATCAATGGCGGGGTTTGGGTTATTATGCACGGGCGCGCAATTTACATGCGTCGGCACGAGAAATTATAGCGCATTACGGTGGAAGAATTCCACAAACAGAATCGGAATTAAAGAAATTACGTGGCATTGGCGACTATACTGCCGCCGCCATTGCCTCAATCGCGTTTAATAAGCCAGCGGTTGCGGTTGATGGCAATATTAGGCGCGTATGTGCCCGTCTGTTTCGGGTGCAACAGATACAGCCCGATAAGGATTATGCCGCGCTACTTGCGCCTTTTATGCCCGATGATGCTGATGCAAATAATAGCCCATATCCTGCCACTATCAATGGCGATATGGTGCAGGCAATGATGGAGTTAGGCTCGCTGATTTGCACACCAAAAAAGCCGAAATGCAAGCAATGTCCGCTCAATTTCACCTGTAAAGGGCAGGATATTGCTGAAACATTGCCGATGATGAAGCCAAAAATTATTCCTAAAAAGCAATATTGTGTCGGTTTTTGGGTGCAGAATCGGCACGGACACATATTGCTACATAAGCGCGCCAGTAAAGGTTTGCTAGGTGGCATGACTGGCTTTCCGCTCAGCGCATTTCACGATATCAGTGATGGTGATATTAATGTTGATGCGATAAAACTGGCATGTGATGCAATGCAAACATTACCAATTACTATCAGCAACCAGCAAATGATGCCGATAAAGCCGATTAGCCATATTTTCACCCATATTAAACTGACCGCCTTTGTTAGTGCTGGTTATTGTGATACCGCCAATGCCAATTTGCCACCCGATTATTATTGGCAGCCCTACGATAAAATCACTGATATGCCCTTGCCAAAATTGATGTTAAAAATCTATAAGGCAGTCATAGAGACCAAATAAAACTCGCCTGTTTCCTTGCGGCTGGCTTTGGGTTTAATATGGCGCGCTTGGGCAAAATGCGCTTTAATTTCTTTTAACAAATCGGTTTCCATACCGCTGGCGCGGGTTTTGCAGATAAAATGCCCGCCTTTGGCAAGATGGGTTTTGCTAAATTGCCATGTATGTTCCAGCAACAACGCAATTTTAGTAAAATCAGTGTTTTTATGCCCTGTTAAATTAGGCGACATATCGCTTAAAATTAAATCGGGTTTTTGTCCGTTACTATGGGAAAGAATCTGTGTTTGAATCTTGGCATCAGTAAAATCGCCTTCGATAAATATCACATCGGGCATGGGGTCAATGGGCAGTAAGTCACAGCCGATAAGCAGGCAATGTGGATTGATTGCACGGATAATTTGTAACCAGCCACCGGGTGCGGAGCCTAAATCTATGATAAATTTTGCCTGCGCGATAAGATTGATTCGCTCCTCTAATTCTAGCAATTTGAAAGCGGCACGCGAACGATAGCCTAATTTTTGTGCTTCTTGCACATAGGGGTCGTTAAAATGGCGCGTTAGCCAACGGGTAGAGGCGATTTTACGCCCTGCGGCAGTTTTAATTCTCACTGCTTCAGTGCGATGATTGGCACTCACAAGCGATTGTGGCTTATCAGATTTTTTGTTCTTGCCTTTTTTACTACCAAGCCCTGCAACTAATTTTGCCATTATTATCGGCCCTCACTTACATTTTCCAGCATATCACGTAAAATACCCTCGCGCTGACCACGATCGGCAATATAAATATGTGGAATTTGCCATTGCCGTAAAATAATCTCACTTAAAGCGGCGCCCATACCCGCCAAACGCATCCGTTCTGCGCCAATCACGCTATATTTGCTTCTTTGTTCCATTGTTTGCATACGCAACATTTGTGCGATATTCAGAATATCGGCAGTTAAAAACTGTTTGCCGTCAATTTTATAGCGAATATAGCGATTCATACGTAATAACAAGCAAGCAAGTGTTACTGGCGTACCAGATGCTGAAATCAATTGTACATTACTTTGCTTAATGTGGCTATCAATATCATGTAAGGCGTTAAATTCATGCAGATAGGGGTGGCAAATGGCGGCAAGTTGCTGATAAAGTGCCTCATCTATTGCTTCAGGCCCAAAGCGTGACGTGGCAAGCAAAATACCGATAGGCAACGAGATATGCCCCAATAGTTGATAATTACCATTTTTGGTATCAACCCAACTTAATTGAATCGATCCACCGCCAATTTCAAAAATCACGCAATAATCACTTTTGGGGTGTACCAATGGTTTACAGCTGATACAGGCAAGGCGCGATTCTTCTGCTTGCGAAATAATATCAATATTTAAGCCCGTCTGCTGATTAGCCTGTTCAATAAAATCATTACCATTGCCAGCAGTGCGACAGGTGGCGGTGGCAACAGCACGGGTTTTGATAGTGGGATATTCGTCAATTTTATTGGCACAGATTTTCAGCACATCAATACAACGTTGCATTGCTGCTTTGCTTATCATGCCAGTATCATACAGCGCATCGCCTAATAACACGGCATCGGCATAGGAATCTAAAATGGTAAAATTATTATGGTCACCTGCCCCATTATTTGCCCTATCATTTTTTTGGGCAATCAATAGACGGCAATTATTCGTGCCAATATCTAATGCTGCATAATATCCCATATCATGATAATCTTTCAATCATTTGCGTTAATAAGTTTAAATCTTCGGGGCGGTTTAAACTATGGTCGCCGCCTTTAATCAGATGGAAATCGCCACTATTATCGGTAAAATTATCAAATGCCAGCCTGCCATGATCGGGCGGTACGATAGTATCAGCATCACCTTGTAACACGTGAATCGGGCAGGGTGCTTTGATTTTTTCGTGTAACACCGCAAGATTGGGCGCATCATCTAACATCAATTCGGTGAAAACATAATTGGGGTCAAATTCTTCTTTTTGCCATTCGCCTTCGTAAGGGTTTATTTTTTTTTCTGTTCTGATACGCGCCCGCATCTCATCATCAAGCAATTCAGTCATAAAATCGGGTGCAGGTGCCAGCAAAATTGAAGCTTGAAAGCGCGATTGCCATTTTGCTTGCTTTAATAAATTCATCGCCATCCAACCGCCCATTGAAGAGCCGATAATAATTTGATTGTTTTTAGTGAATGTTTCAAAAATTTGTAACGCATCATTAAACCATTGGGTGAAATAGCTTTTGGTGAAATCCCCATCCGATTCACCATGCCCGCGATAATCAAAACAGGTTAAAGCGCGGTTTTGCTGATGCGCCCACTCAATCAGATGCTGAATTTTTCCGCCTTGAATGTTTGAGTAAAACCCACATAGATAAAAAATTTCAGGGATATGGTCTGCTGAATCGCCCTCAAGGCGCAAATAATTTATCATTTCGCCTTTTCGCGTAGCAGATTCAATTTTACGCGTCTTAGATTCAATAGGCATCGTGGTTATCTTTCATAATCGCTTTACTTAATCCATATGATTGTTTATAAAAAACACTGATTTTAATTTGGATTCTTATATATGACTATAGCAAACAGTAAGGGCATAATGCAAATATTACCCGCACTAGAAACTGGTGGCACTGAACGTGTGGCAATATCGGTTGCGATTAAGGCAAAGCAGGCGGGTTATCGCTCCTTTGTTTTATCCAATGGTGGTGCGATGGTGCGCGAATTAACACGCGCTGGGGTTGAGCATATTACCATGCCTGTGCATAAAAAAAATATTTTTACCGTTAATGCGCGCGCTAAAAAATTGAAGCAATTGCTAGCACAACATGATATATCGCTGATTCACGCCCATTCGCGCCTGCCTGCGTGGCTTGCCTATAAGGCAACAAAAAATACTGATATTGCCTTTATCAATACATGTCATGGCTATTTTAACCTTAAAAATTCGTTTAAAATAAAATATTCTCGCATTGTTGGCATGGGTGCGAGAGTGATTGCGGTCAGTAAATTTATCAATCAGCATTTGCGAGAATTGGGCGCCGACCCCGCCAATATTCGTAATATTCCGCTTGGCGTACAGATAGAAAATTACAATGCTGAAAATGTATCGCAATATAGAATGGTCAAGCTATTAGAAGAGTGGGATATTCCAGAAGAGACCCCTATCGTCATGTTACCAGGGCGTATCAGCCGCACCAAAGGGCATGATGTGTTGATTAAAGCGATTAAGCTAGGGCGCAAAGATATCCGCTATTTAATTGTTGGCAATTATCAGAATCGTCCGCGTGTGAAAAAAATGCTAGATGAGCTGATACAAAAATATGACGTTGGTGGGCAGGTGCAATTTACTGGATTATGCCGTGATATGCCTGCCGCATATCGAATCTGTGATTTGGTGGTGGTGCCTTCCACTTGGCCAGAGCCCGGTGGCACGGTTGCGATTGAAGCGCAGGCAATCGGCAAGCCAGTGATAGTATCGGATGCGGGCGGTATGGCAGAATCGGTGCTTGATGGTAAGACTGGCTTTATTGTTGAGGCAGGCAATCATGAACAATTAGCAGAAACCATTGATAAGGTGATGAATCTTTCTAGCACTGAGCGCGAGGCGATGAGCGCAACCGCCATGAAGCATACGCGTACAGAATTTACCAATGATTTAATGTGTTCACGCTATATGGATGTGTATCGTGAATTGTTGGAAGGGGCTTCACCAAACCCTGATATTATTGGTTTTCCGCATCTTGCATGATCCTATTGCCATAAAATGCGTATTCTCATTATTAAATTGAGTGCATTTGGCGATATGGTGCAGGCAATCCCTGCCTTTCAGTCGGTTAGGCGGCATTATCCTGATGCACAGATTGATTTATTCACCGCGCCTTTATTTGCTGATTTTGCCAATCAATTGAAAATAGGTAAATTAAAAATATTTGATAATGTCATTAAGCATCAACGTTTTGCGTATCATCGCTTGGGGCAGATAAAAAAAATACGCCAAATGATAAAAGGGCAATATGACCAAGTAATTGATTTGCAATGCGTAACACGTACGGCAAATTATTTCTATTTTTGTTGCCCGAATCCGCCATTATGGGCGGGGGTGGCAAAATATGCCACAATTTCGTATAAAAGACGTTTTTTAGAAAACTTAAAGCCCTATCAGCGCCATCAATTATTGCTTAACGCTTTGGATATTCCCTATCAATTCGGCACTGATAACGCTTGGGTAAAAGAATTACCGCAAAAGATATTATCACCGCTGAAAAATAATAAAAAATATGTATTATTAGTGGCAGGTTCATCGCCTAAACACCCCGAAAAATGCTGGAAAATTGAAAATTATGCAAAAATTGCCAATATTTTGCTAGCGCATAATATCACCCCCGTGCTGATTGGTGCTGGCGCAGAACAAGGGATTGCTAAAAAAATAATACAATTATGTCCGAAAATATGCAATCTAGTTGGTAAAACTAGCTTGCAGGATATTGCAGTATTGGCAAAAAATGCTTATTATGGGGTAGGGAACGATACAGGGGCGATGCATCTTATCGCGCAAATGGGCACAAAATGTTTGGTTTTGTTTGCAGGTAAGAATAATCCAGATTTATGCAAACCCCCTTATTCACATTGTTTATTTATACAGGTGCAGGATTTGACAACAGCAGAATTAACGGTAGATATGGTGCTACAACAATTAACGCAAGCAGGGGTAATAGCTAACCGCAATGAGTAAAGTGGTTATTACATTGCCTGATGGTGCGAAGCGCGAATTTGCAAAAGATTTAAGCGCGTTGGATATTGCCAAAAATATAGCGCCATCACTCGCAAAAGCGACATTGGTTGCCAAGATTAATGGTGAGTTGTGCGATTTAAGCACGGTGATTGATAAGGATTGCCGCTTAGAATTTATCAATCGTGACCATGCTGATGCGCTAGAAGTGCTACGCCATGATTGCGCGCATGTGTTAGCAGAAGCGGTGCAGAGCCTGTTTCCTAACACGCAAATCACTTTTGGCCCTGCCATTGAAAACGGCTTATATTACGATTTTTACCGCGAAACGCCATTTACCCCTGATGATTTTCCAGCCATCGAACAAAAAATGCGTGAGATTATCGCGCAGAATCAGCCTTTCACCCGCGAAATATGGCAACGCGAGCAGGCGGCTGCATTTTTCAAACAACAGGGTGAGACTTTTAAGGCAGAACATGTGATGCGCCTGCCCGAAGGCGACGATATTTCTATCTATCGGCAAGGCGATTGGCTGGATTTATGTCGTGGTCCGCATATGCCTTCTACGGGCAAGCTTGGCAAGGCGTTTAAGCTGATGCGTGTTTCTGGCGCATATTGGCTTGGCGACCAAAATAATCCGCAATTACAGCGCATCTATGCCACTTGTTGGCGCAACGAAAAAGAATTGAATGATTATCTTCATTTCTTGGAAGAAGCCGAAAAGCGCGACCACCGTAAATTAGGACGGCAGATGGCTTTGTTTCATACCCAAGAAGAGGCGGCGGGGTCAATTTTCTGGCATCGTGATGGCTATCGGGTCTATCGGGTGTTAGAAAATTACATTCGCAACCGATTGCATCAAGATTATGACGAGGTGAAAACCCCGCAAATGGTGAGCAACAGCCTGTGGAAGCAATCAGGGCATTGGGATAAATTTGGTGACGATATGTTTACCGTCAATGAAAATGAGATTGATAATGACGCACTACAGCGTATTTTCGCGCTAAAACCAATGAATTGCCCGTGCCATGTGCAGATTTATAATCAAAATATCACCTCATATAAGGATTTACCTGTACGTCTTGCTGAATTTGGACAAGTACACCGCAATGAAGCATCAGGGGCGTTACATGGTTTGATGCGGGTGCGCGCATTCACACAAGATGATGGACATATTTTCTGCACCGAAGAACAAGTGATTGATGAAACAAAAAAATTCTGTGAATTGCTGAAATCAATTTATCAAGATTGTGGCTTTAGCGATTTTTCCATCAAATTTTCTGACCGCCCCGAAATACGTGCGGGCGAAGATGAAGTATGGGATAAAGCTGAATCATCGCTGAAAGAAGCGATTGAGGCGACTGATATGCCTTATGTGATGAACCCCGGCGAAGGGGCGTTTTACGGCCCTAAATTAGAGTTTGTGCTGAAAGATACGTTAGGGCGCGAATGGCAATGTGGCACATGGCAGGTTGATTTTGTGCTACCGAAACGGCTAGGCGCTACCTATATTGATGCCAATGGTGAAAAGCAAGTGCCTGTTATGTTGCATCGGGCAATTTTGGGGTCGATGGAACGTTTTATCGGGATTTTGCTTGAACATCATGCGGGGCATTTACCATTTTGGTTGGCACCTGTGCAGATAAAAATTTGCACCATTACCAATGATTTAGATGATTATGGATGTGAGGTGCTACAGGCTTGTATCGATTCAGGTTTGCGTGCTGAGGGTGATTTTCGTTCTGAAAAAGTTAACTATAAAATTCGCGAACATTCGCTGAAAAAAATACCGCTTCTTATCATTTGTGGTAAAAAAGAAGCTGAAAATGGTCAAGTGACTCTGCGCTTTTTAGGTAAAAAAGAGCAAGAGACACTGGATTTGAACGTCGCTTTGCAACAATTAAGGCAAAAATCAATTATTCCACAATTTGCCGAAATATTGCCAAGCGGATTGGTGTAACATGATTGAATAAGGAGTATTGCTATCGTAACACATATTAAAAAACCTCAAGAGGATGAAACACGCGTCAATGAAGCTATAGATGTGCCGCAAGTGCGGTTAATCAATCACGAGGGTGAAAATATAGGCGTGATAGACACCAGAGAAGCACTGGAAATGGCCGATAATGAAGGGCTGGATTTGGTGGAAATTGCGGGCAATGTTAGTCCGCCTGTTGCTAAAATTATGAATTATGGTAAATTGCGCTATGAAAAGCAAAAAAAGAAACAAGAAAATAAGCGCAAGCAAAAGACGGTGCAAATTAAAGAAATTAAAGTCCGTCCTAATATTGAAACCCATGATTATCAAGTGAAATTATCGGCGGCAAAAAGATTTATCGACGCTGGCCATAAGGTGAAATTAACCTTGCGATTTCGTGGGCGTGAATTGAGCCATCGTGAGATTGGTGAAGATTTGGTGAAGCGTTTTGTGCAAGATACAGAAGAATTTGCCAAAACAGAATCACCAGTAAAAATGGAAGAACGGCAGATTGCGGTGATGTTAATCAGTAATAAATAATGTGGTGAATATGAAAATTAAAACAGTCATTTTAGGGGCAAGTGGCTATACAGGCGCAGAAATATTGCGTTTTGCGCTATTGCATCCTCATGTAGAAATTACGGCATTGTCGGCTGAAAGCAAGGCTGGGATGCATATGCAAAATGTGTTTCCGCATCTTTATGGTGTTGATTTGCCGATTTTACAAAAAATTGATGAGATTGATTTTAGCGATATCGCTGCGGTATTTTGTGCATTGCCACATGGCACCACGCAAAAGGTAATTCTGCAATTATACCAAACCCATCAATCACTGAAAATCATTGATTTATCAGCTGATTTTCGGTTGAAGGATGTTGATGAATATCAGCGATGGTATGGCGATATTCACCACGCCAAACAGATTCAGCAACATGCGGTTTATGGCGTAACCGAATTGAATCGCGATTCGATTAAGCAAAACCGTTTGGTGGCAAATCCCGGTTGTTACCCAACAACAGCGCAATTGCCGTTAATACCACTGATTCGCGAAGGGCTTGTGAGTGCTGATGATATTATCATCGATTCGAAATCAGGGGTGTCAGGTGCGGGCAGGGCGCCCAAACAGGCAACTCTTTATTGCGAGATAGCCGAAAGCTTTAACGCGTACGGGCTTGAGGGGCATCGGCATAGCGCAGAAATGCAAGAACAATTTGATATGGCGGTGAAAGGGAATGATTCGGTGCAGTTTCATTTTGTGCCACATCTCATTCCTACCAAGCGCGGTATTCTTTCCACCATTCACTGCAAAAGCAATGGCGATAATTCGATTGCAAAAATGCGTGATTATTTAACTGATTTTTATCAAAATGATGCGTTCGTGCATATTTTACCAGAAACAATAAACGCACCGAAAACTGCTGATGTGCTAGGCAGTAACCAGTGCCGTATCGCGCTTTATCCAAGCCCAATTAACGGCAGAGTGTTGATTATATCAGTGATTGATAATCTGGTGAAAGGGGCATCGGGGCAGGCAATCCAAAACTTTAACGTGATGTTTGATTTGCCTGAAACAACAGGGCTTCAAAATCTGCCGATATTCCCGTAAAGTTTTTCGCATCATAATATCATAAAAAAGCCCGCAAGAGATAATTTACGGGCTTTTAATTTTGCTTATCAGCAACAGAAGAGATGATTACGAAATAACGTAAAGCCCTTGTGCTGATACCATTGCATAAAGCATTGGAATTGAAAGCATGGTATTTGTACGCGAGAATAACATCGCTGTACGTCCTGCTTTGGCTTTATCCTTATCACTGTCGATAATACCGAGCGCGATTTTTTGATTCGGCCAAATAACAAACCATACATTAAACGCCATAATCACGCCAAGCCACATGCCAATACCGATTGAAACATGACCGACTGCACCCGTTCTGGTGCCAAGTATCAGCGCATCAACCAGATAGCCATTAATCCAACCTAACAACAAGCCTGTTGCTAAAGTTGCCAATGCCGCCCAGCGAAACCAAAACAATGCCGCAGGGGCAATCACTTTGGTGATGGCAGGTTTGTGGGCATCTTCAATTTTACCCATATTTGGGATTTGTACAAAATTGAAATACCACAATAAACCAATCCACATCACGCCTGAAAGCACATGCAACCAGCGCACTGTAAAACGAATGCCATCGCCTTTTGCCCATACAATACCGCCAACCACATGATTGATAGCCACCAAAGCAAGCAGTAACACAATGCCTGCAATGATTGTATTTCTAAGATTTGAAAGAATTGCGAACATATTAACTCCTTAATTCTCATATTTTTTAATTGTGAAAGTTTTCATAATGAAACCAACCCTATTTTGACTTCATCTGTGAATAGTGTCAATATCAATTATTAGTTACACATTATTAAATTGCGTGTTTTAAGATGAAAGATTACGAAAATCTATGGCTTGCGAATTATATTGGCAAAAATCATGCGTCAACACATCATCATGCGATAGGGTTGATTCTGGCGTTTTATCAACATATAGCGCAAATTTATGCTGATGTTAGCGATGACACCATCGGGCAGATGCGCTTAACATGGTGGCGTGATAGTATCATTGCTGACAATGCTAATACCGATATTGCCAAAAATCACACCCTATTATCCGCCCATAAACCCACCAATATTAGCGATTTATTGGCACAATTGCATCAAATGATGGCTGAATATCATCTGCCTTCTTGCTATTTTGAGGGGCTGATAGAGGCGCGAATGCAGGAATTTACCGCATTACCTTTTGCGGATATAAAACAATTTCAACATTATTGTGGCACGCTGAGTGGTAATTTATTTGCGTTATGGGCAGTGCTGATTAAAAAAGATGATATGTTGCGCGATGATAAAATACGCGAATTATTTTTTCAAGCAAGCGAGATTTACACATTTAGCCGTGTGATACGCTCATTACATTGGCAAGCCAAGCAAGGATTGCTGTTTTTGCCGCAAAATATCTTAAACGCGCATGGGTTAGATGCGTATCAGCCCGCACAAGCGTTACAATCAGCGCAAATGAAAGAGATTATTGCCATTATGGCGCAAGATGCTGTGGCGCGTCATCATGATGCGCTGATACAGTTGCAAGATAATAGTGAGATGCGCGCATTATGCCGTGATATTGAGCCGTTATTTGCTTTTTCAACGATAGCCCAAAAATCTCTTAAACATTTTGCCAAATATGATTATGATTATCTGAATCCGCGTGCGCTTGCCCCGCCGCCTTTATTATCGCTTCAACTACGCTTTAGGCGGAAGATATTCTAGCCATTGCTGTAAATCGCTCATCGCACGTTGCGACATTGCCTGTTTGCGGTCTTTGCCCTTTAATTTTTTCGGCTTTTTGCTACCATCAGGAGGTGATTCGATATGGGGCGATTCTTTATCAGGAGGCGGCATCAGCCCGTAATTGCAATTCATCGGTTGAAACTTACCACTATCATGCGCGGTTTGCCCGCTAATATAGCCGATTAACGCGCCATGCGCGGTAGTGAGCGGTATATCGGGTAAGTGGGTTTCAGAAATTGCAGCATAATGATAAAGTGCCGCCATCAGCCCCATCGCGGTTGATTCCACATAGCCCTCAACGCCCGTTATCTGCCCTGCAAATTGCAAATGCGGCGCATTAATCATTTGCAAACGGCTATTTAATAATTCGGGCGAATGAATAAAACCATTGCGATGAATTCCCCCTAACCGTGCAAATTCAGCATTTTGCAACCCTGGTATCATTCGCAATACTTGCTTTTGCGCGCCATAAGTCATTTTGGTTTGGAAGCCAACCATGTTATATAATGTGCCATATTTATTTTCTTGGCGCAATTGCACCACCGCATATGGTGGTGCTTCAGAATTGGGATTTGTTAGCCCAACGGGTTTCATCGGTCCAAAACGTAACGTATCAACCCCGCGCTGTGCCATCACTTCAATCGGCAGACAGCCTTCAAAATAAGGCGTGCCTTCCCATTCCTTAAATTCAGTATAATCAGCATCTAGCAAGGCTTGATGAAATACCAGATATTGTTCCTGATTCATCGGACAATTCAGATAATCACTGCCCTTATCATAGCGTGATTGCCGCCAAATAATATCAAAATCAAGGCTTTCAGCGGTTACAATCGGCGCGATGGCATCAAAAAATGCCAGCTTATCTTTACCGCTTAATGTTTCGATTTCTTGCATCAGCGTAAAAGATGTTAAGGGGCCAGTGGCAATGATGGTAGGGGTGTCGATATCGGGCAAAGCGGTAACTTCTTCGCGAAACACAATGATATTAGGGTGATTGCTGATAGTATCGGTTATCATTTCAGCAAAACCTTGTCGCTCTATCCCCAGCGCACTGCCCGCAGGCACTTGATGGGTATCGGCAGCACGCATGATAAGCGAGTTTAATTGCCGCAATTCCCAATGTAACAGCCCAACCGCATTGGTGAGCGCATCATCAGAACGAAAAGAATTGGAACATACCAATTCCGCCAGTAAATCAGTTTGATGGGCAAAGGTAGTCACTATCGGGCGCATTTCATAAAGATGCACTTTTACATTGCGTATCGCAAGCTGATAGGCGGCTTCACAGCCTGCTAGCCCGCCACCGATAATTGTAACAATCGATTCTTTTTGATGTCTCATATATGATTAGGTAGCGGTTTTTTTTATCGCTGTCAAATCACTCTATTATTTTTAAGGCATTATTAGGGCATTTTAGGGGTTGATTCTGAACGGGTAAAAACTTATCTTTTCACGATATTTTCAAGGAGAAAAGACATGTCAAAAATCTTTATGTTTCCCGGTCAAGGCTCGCAAGCGGTGGGTATGGGGCTTGCATTGAAGCAACAAAGCAAAATAGCCTCTGCGCTTTTTGACGAAATTGATGATGCGCTTAACCAAAAATTAAGCGCAATAATGTTTGAGGGAACTGCTGAAACGCTTGGCATTTCTGAAAATACGCAACCTGCCTTGATGGCGCATTCAATGGCAGTTATCCGCGTGATTGAACATGAATTTGGCGTGCCGATTGAAAATTTAGCAAGCGGGCTGGTGGGGCATTCATTAGGCGAATATTCGGCATTAACCGCCGCTGATGTGTTTGATGTTGCCACGACTGCAAAATTATTGCGTCTGCGCGGACAGGCGATGCAACAGGCAGTGCCACAGGGTGTGGGTTCAATGGCGGCGATTATCGGGCTTGGGGCAGATATGGTCACAAAAATCACCGAACAAGCAACAGAATCAGATGATGAAGTCTGCACCCTTGCCAATGATAATTCAGCTGAGCAAGTGGTGATTAGCGGACATAAGCAGGCGGTTGAGCGCGCCATGGCATTATGCAAGGAAGCGGGCGCAAAACGGGTATTGCCTCTGCCAGTATCAGTGCCATCACATTGCAAATTGATGCAACCCGCAGCCGAGCAAATGGCGCAAGCCTTTGCTGATGCAAGATTTTCGGCAGGCAAATTACCAGTCTATGCGAATATCTCCACCGAGAGTTCGGATGATAGCGCAGTGATTCAAGATGCGCTGATTCAACAATTATGCGGACGTGTACGCTTTCGTGAAACCATCGAAAAACTGAGTGCTAGCCATCAGGAATTTGTAGAAATCGGCACGGGTAAAGTATTATGCGGATTGGTCAAGCGGATTGCAGGCGATAGCACACAGGTAAGTTTGGGTGCTGATATGGCACAGATTGAAACATTTATTAAAGCGAATCAATGATAAAGGAGTTTTTATGTTTGATTTAACAGGGAAAACTGCTCTGGTAACAGGGGCAACGGGGGGCATTGGCGAGGCGATTGCAGTTGCGCTTCATACCCATGGGTGCAATGTGATTCTTTCAGGCAGGCGTGAAGAAAAATTACAAGCATTACAATCAAAATTAGGCGCGCGCGCTTGCTATGTGCCGTTAGATGTATCAGATACGGCGCAAATAGCGGAATTTGCCAAGCAATGCGCGACGCAATTTAATAATGCTGGCGTTGATATTTTAGTCAATAATGCGGGAATCACGCGTGATAATCTGTTTATGCGGATGAAAGAAGAAGAATGGGACGATGTGATGAATATCAACCTGAAAGCGATTTTCTTGCTTACCCAAAGCTTTATTAAAGGCATGATGAAAAAACGTTATGGGCGGATTATCAATATCGGCTCGGTGGTGGGCAGTGCAGGCAATCCAGGGCAAGCGAATTATTGTGCGGCAAAAGCGGGTTTGCTAGGCTTTAGCAAATCATTGGCACAAGAGCTTGCATCGCGCAATATTACGGTGAATTGCGTTGCACCGGGTTTTATTAGAACCGATATGACTGATAAGCTGAATGATGCCCAGAAAGAGGGCATTTTAAGCGCAATTCCTTTAGGTGCGATTGGCGAAGCAGAGGATATTGCCGCCGCTGCTTTGTATCTGGCAAGTAGTGAAAGTAAATATATGACAGGGCAAACATTGCATGTTAATGGCGGTATGTTAATGGTATAGTTGTATAGCTAACGCAAGTTTGTTATAATATTTGCTGGAATATGCTGTTAAAAAAATATAGTATGGATGAAAATGCCTTGATTTTATCAATGATTATGTGTATCAATTCGTTTTTAGCCACTTGGAAGAGAATGTTAGGCAATATTTTTTGTTGCTTAAATATAGTAGTACAAACACCTTATTAAAGGAGAAACCAATGAGTGATGTGGAAGAAAAAGTAAAAAAAATCGTGATAGAGCATCTTGCTGTTGACGAAGCACGTGTTACCAATGAGGCAAGTTTCATTGATGATTTGGGTGCAGATAGTCTTGATACTGTTGAATTAGTGATGGCATTTGAAGAAGAGTTTAGTTGTGAAATTCCTGATGATGCAGCTGAAAAAATCTTAACCATTCAAGACGCAATTACTTTCATTAAAGATAGCAATAAATAATTATTTGTAGTGTTTCACTACTGATTGGCCTCATTTAAGCGAGTTGATTATGCGTAGAGTGGTTGTCACAGGGATGGGTATTATTTGTCCGTTAGGTGTGGGTGTACCACATGTTTGGCAAAGAATTATCGATGGTAAGAGTGGCATTGCGTCAATCGATGCTTTTCCTACTGATGATTTGAAAGCAAAAATCGGTGGTATGGTGCCTGAAGGTGCCACCGCCGATGGGCTTTATAATCCCGATGATTGGAGTGAGGCAAAAGAACGCCGTAAAAATAATCAATTTATTATTTATGCATCGGTTGCCGCTGATTTGGCACTTGCCGATTCTGGCTATCAGCCACAAAATGATGAACAAAGTGAGCGAACAGGCGTGTTAGTAGGGTCTGGCATTGGCGGTTTAACAACCGTTTATGAAGGATCTAACGTGCTTGATAATAAGGGGGCAAGTCGGTTAAGTCCGTTTTTTATCCCTTCGGCATTGATTAATCTGGCATCAGGACAAATTTCTATTAAACATGGTTTGCGTGGGCCTAATCATTCAGTGGTAACGGCTTGTGCCACTGGCACCCATGCGATTGGTGATGCGGCACGGTTGATTCAGTTTGATGATGCAGATGTGATGGTGGCAGGCGGTGCAGAAGCGGCGATTAGTCCGCTTGGTATTGCTGGTTTTTGTGCGGCGCGCGCGTTAACAACCAATTATAATGACCGTCCGCAAGAAGCATCGCGTCCTTGGGATAAGGATAGAGATGGTTTTGTGATGGGTGATGGTGCGGGCGTTGTGATTTTAGAAGAGCTTGAACATGCCAAAGCACGTGGTGCTACTATTTACGGCGAAGTGGTTGGTTATGGGCTATCGGGTGATGCCAACCATATTACTGCCCCTGCCGCAGATGGCAATGGCGGTTTTAGGGCGATGAAAAACGCGATGCGCCATGCAAAAAGTAATATTGAAGATATTGGCTATGTGAATGCACATGGCACCTCAACACCAACAGGTGATGATATTGAATTAAAGGCGGTGGAACGGTTTTTAGGCGCGCATGGTGAAAATGTGTTGATGTCTTCTACCAAATCAGCCATCGGGCATTTGCTAGGGGCAGCAGGCGCGGTGGAGGCGATTTTCACCTTAAAAGCGATGGAAAGTGGTATTTGTCCACCAACTTTGAATTTGCATAACCCTTCGGCCCAAACCAATATTGACCTTGTGCCATTAAAGGCAAAAGAGAAAAAAATTGACGTCGCTATCAGTAACTCATTCGGGTTTGGCGGCACAAATGCCAGCCTTATTTTCAAGAAATTTCAATAGATTACAAATATTATTTAATGAAAATTATTAAATTTTCACATCATTATCGCTTAAATGTTATCGGTATTAGCGGTGCGTTGTTATTGTTACTATCATCCGCGTTGTTTTGGGCAATTTCTGCTCAAAGCATCTTAAAGCAAGATTATAACATGATTGTTGATGCTGGCAGTTCTGGCATCAAGATTGCCAGTCATTTGCAAAATAATGATGTGATTACGAATCGCCATTTATTTCGGATTGCACTGATGTTAAGTGATGGGCATTTGCAGGCAGGCGAATATCGGCTTGATGCAGGCGATACAATTTGGCAAATTGTACGAAAAATGCAATCTGGCAAGGTGTTGATGCGCCAATTCACGCTTGTGGAAGGGCATACAGTTAAACGCGTGTTGCAGCTGATTAACGATAATGAGTATCTAACGGGCGAGATTACCCTAGTCCCCCAAGAAGGAAGCCTATTGCCACAAACCTATCTTTATCATCGTGGCATGGCGCGCAATCAGCTTATCAGTATGATGGCTGAAGCGATGGATGAAAAATTAGACATATTGTGGCAACAGCGCGACCCTAAAATCACCATCAAAAATAAAGAAGAGGCGCTTATATTAGCATCATTGGTGGAGCGTGAAACAGGTATCCCGTCCGAGCGCAAACATATCGCTGCAGTTTTTTATAATCGGCTACGCAATGGTTGGCCGTTGCAAACCGACCCGACGCTGATTTATTGGGAAAGCGACAAATTAGGCTTCATGAATCGTCCGATTCGCCGTTCTGATTTGCGCCGCCGCCATGAATTCAACACTTATGTGTATGGCGGTTTACCACCCACTGCCATTGCCAACCCTGGCGAGGCTTCAATCCGTGCTGTGTTAAATCCTATCACCACGAAGGATTATTTTTTTGTTGCTGATGGCACAGGTGGCCATGCTTTTGCCGAAACTTTGGCTGAGCATAATAAAAATGTAGCAAAATGGCGCGTTATTGAAAAGAAGCGTAAGCAATAAACCATTTATGATGATAATATGTTGTTTTTTAGCAATTTTTTGATAAAGTAACGCATATGTCGAATCACCCCTAATGAAATGCCACTATGAACAATAACGATATGAATGATATTCCTGCATTGGAAATTAACAATCTCAGTTTCACCTATAGCAAAAATACGGTAGGCGTGGCTGATTTATCGTTACGCTTAAATTCTGGTAAGATTATGGCATTGCTAGGGCCTTCGGGCTGTGGCAAAACATCGGTCTTGCGCTTGATTGCAGGGCTTGAAATACCAACAAAAGGCGAGATTAAACTACATGGCACAATCGTTGCCAGTGGGAATAAGTCAGGTTTTATTGGTCCTGAAAAACGCGATATTGGCATGTTATTTCAGGAATATGCGCTATTTCCGCATTTAAGTGTGGCGGGTAATGTTGCTTTTGCGGGGCAGGCAAAGGGCAAATTAAGCAGTGATGATGTGATGCGCTTTTTAGAAATGGTGGATATGACCGAATTTGCCGACCGTTATCCGCATATGCTTTCGGGCGGGCAACAGCAAAGGGTAGCACTTGCCCGTGCCATTGCCAGTCATCCTAAATTATTATTGCTAGACGAACCTTTTTCGGGACTAGATGCACGCCTGCGTGACGAGGTGCGCGACCGCACATTGCATGTGATTCAGCAAGCGGGCATTGCCGCCTTGATGGTAACGCATGATGCCGAAGAAGCCATGTATATGGCAGACCATATTGCGCTGATGCGTGATGGTAAGTTGGTGCAGGCGGGCACACCTGAAACGCTTTATTATCAGCCCTATGATTTATTCACTGCCGCTTTCATGTCTGAAATTAATCATTTCACTCTGCCTGTGCAAGATGGCAAGGTAGCAACGCCCTTTGGCATGTTTACATCACCTGATAATGAAGCAAAGGCGGTGAATATCGCTATCCGCCCCGAAGCGTTACAGTTGAAACCCAGCACATCTAAAACATTAAGTGAATCGCAACATATGCGGGTGATGGCATCACGTCTGATTGGTGGTATGAGCATGGTGCATTTATATTGTCCAGAACTAGCAAATCAAGATGTGCATCTTCATGCTTATGTAACGGGGCGGTTTTTACCAAAACAAGGAGCGATTATGGATGTTACATTGGATAAGGCACAATTATTTATCTTTTCAGCATAGGTTTAACTAGTGATTGCGGTTACGACCGATATGGTGTAAATATATGTTATTGTAAATTCAAAGTGAGGTAATTATGGGTTCTTTTAGTATATGGCATTGGTTGATTGTGTTGGTTGTGGTTGTTGTGCTGTTTGGCGGTGGTGGCAAGATTTCTAGCATTATGGGCGATTTAGGCAAGGGCATTAAATCGATGAAAAAGAATTTGAAAGAAGATGACGATGCGGACACGATTGAAGAAGAAGAAATGCAGAAAGTAGGCGAGAAAAAGCCTAGCGATAAAAAATCAACCGCGAAAAAATCTAGCACGACCAAAAAATCTTAATGTTAGATATTGGTTGGCAAGAACTTTTTATCATTGGCATGGTGTTATTGATTGTTGTTAAGCCACGCGATATTCCTGATGTTATCGTTACGATTCGTGAATATATCGCTAAATTACGTGGCTTCAGCCGTGAATTTCATCATACGGTTGATGATTTGGTGCGCGAAAGCCAAATTCATGAGATGAAAGATGACGTTGAACAGCAGGCAAGGCACCTTGTGAATCAGATGGATCATGATATGGGTGATTTTGATGTCGATGAGTGGCTGGATAAGCCAATCATGCCCGAAAAAAGCGATAAGAAAGCCGATAAAAAAGCTGGCGCATCAAACAAATCAACTGCAAAAAAATCAACAAAAAAGCCAGTGGCAAAGAAACAACCTGCGAAAAAAACTGGCAAAACCACAGTAAAATCACCCAAAAAAGTAACTTCAAAGAAAATTACGCCTAAAAATAAAAGCTCATGAGTGATACCTCCAAATTAGATAAAGAAGCATCTGATGCAAAACCAGATGAGACAAAAGCAGGAATGCCATTGCATGAGCATTTGCGCGAATTACGAAAGCGTCTGATTTACTCGCTGTTAAGCTTTTTATTGGTGTTTATGGCGGGCTTTTATTTCGCCAAAGGGATTTTCAACTTTCTGGTGGCGCCATTACAAAATATCTGGCTTAATTCGGGCGGTAGCGAGGCGCGTGGCATGATTTTTACCGCCATGCACGAACAATTCATCACCGAGATAAAAGTCGCAATGTTTCTCGCGTTTTTGGTAACCATGCCTTTGATACTGATTCAAATCTGGATGTTTGTTGCACCAGGGTTATATAAAAATGAAAAGCGGGTATTTGTGCCTTTTATGGTAGCAACCCCGCTGTTATTTGTGTTAGGGGCAAGCTTCGTCTATTATCTTGTATTACCCGCCGCATGGCATTTTTTCTTAGGGTTCGAACAAGCATCATCAGCCGAAGCTGTTGCGATTACGCTAGAACCAAAGGTGAATGAATATTTATCGCTGGTGATGCGGCTGATTTTTGCGTTTGGACTTTGCTTTGAATTGCCAGTTCTATTATTATTGCTGGTGCAGGCGGGCATCACTTCGGCGCAAGGGCTACGCAAAAAACGGCGCTATGCGATTGTGGTGGCGTTTGTGGTGGCGGCGGTATTAACCCCGCCCGACCCCTTAAGTCAGCTTGGGTTGGCGATACCGATTATTCTACTATATGAATTATCGATTTTAGGCGCCTTGCTGTTATCAAGAAAAAAGAAAGATTTTTCGGATTAAGTAAATTATGCATGATATTGATTTTATAAGAAAAAATACAGATGAATTTATTGAAGCCATGAAGCGGCGTGGATTATATGGAGTGGCAGATGAAATTCTTAGAATTGATGCATGGCGCCGTGACGCACAAACCAAACGTGATGAATTTTTAGCAAAGCGCAATCAATTATCGCAAGAAATTGGCAGAAGAAAAAAACAAGGCGATAATACCGAAGTGTTGATGAATCAGGTTAAAGAAGCAAAAACTTTTATTGAGGACTATGACAAGCACGAACAAGACTGCCAGCAAAAATTAACGGAGATTCTAGAAATTCTGCCCAACATGCCCGATGCTTCGGTGCCAGATGGTAAAGATGAAAGCGATAATGTTGAGGTGCGGCGGTTTTTAGAAGCAGAAATGCCCGATTTCACGCCCGCGCAACATTTTGATATTGGCGAAAATCTTGGGTTGTTAGATTTCAAACGTGCCGCTCAGCTTTCGGGGGCGCGCTTTGCCATCAAATATGGTGATTTGGCACGGTTAGAACGCGCCATCGCTAATTTTATGCTAGATACCCATATCACAGAACATGGCTATACTGAAATTGATGTGCCAATTTTGACGAAATCATCAACGCTTTATGGGTCGGGGCATTTGCCGAAATTTACCGAAGATTTATATAAAATCGAAGGGCAGGATTTATGGCTGATACCAACATCGGAAACCATGTTGGCAAATTATGCTGCCGAACAGATTTTACCTGCTGAAAAATTACCGATTCGCCTCACTGCATGGACGCAATGTTTTCGTTCCGAAGCGGGGGCGGCAGGGCGCGATACGCGTGGCCTCATAAGAATGCACCAATTTTCTAAAGTAGAGATGGTCAGCATCACCGCACCCGAACAATCATTTAACGAATTAGATCGCATGACAGAGTGCGCTGAAACTATCTTGAAAAAACTGGAACTTCCGTTTCGCACAGTGGCTTTATGTGTGGGTGATATGGGATTTGCCGCCACCAAAACTTATGATATTGAAGTCTGGCTAGCGGGCGCGGGTGCGTATCGCGAGATTTCAAGCTGTTCAAATTGTTTGGATTTTCAATCACGGCGCATGAATGCGCGGGCAAAATCGGCATCGGATAAAGGCACGCATTTTCCGCATATGCTGAATGGGTCAGGCTTGGCAGTAGGACGCACGATGGTGGCGATAATGGAAAATTATCAAAATCAAGATGGCACGGTAACGATTCCAGTGGCTTTACGCAATTATATGGGTGGCAAAACCTTATTATCACCTGCTGAATAAGTAGAAAAAAGGCGCGATAATGACTGATTTTTTAAAAGAAATTGCCGATAAAATCAGCAATCAACACGTGCTAGATGCGATGAAACGCATCGATAGACATGCTTTTGTACCAGAGCTGATGCAAAATTTTGCCACCCGCGATACAGCTTTGCCGATTGAATGCGAACAAACCATCAGCCAGCCTTATATTGTTGCGCTGATGAGCGAGGCATTGCTGGCTCACCACCCCCATAAAATATTAGAGATAGGCACAGGTTCGGGTTATCAGGCGGCAATTTTAGCATGTCTGGTTGACGAGGTTTATTCTATCGAACGGCATGAATTATTACACACTCAAGCCAAAAAGCGTCTGCAACAGCTTGGATTTAGCAATATTCACCTCAAATTAGGTGATGGCTGGCAAGGTTGGCAAGAAAATGCCCCTTATGATGGCATTATTATCACTGCCGCCGCCCCCGAAATGCCAACCGATTTATTAGCGCAATTAGCGGTGAATGGCGTGATGATTGTGCCATTAGGCACAGATAAAGGCGGGCAGAAATTAAAAAAGATTGTTAAAAAATCTGAAACTGACTATAGTGAGGAAGATTTATTAGATGTTAGATTCGTGCCTTTTGTGCGCGATAATTAACCAGTAGGAAACCAAATTTTATGCCTGAACCGCGCCATGTTAACGTAAAATCACTCACCATTGGCAATGATTTGCCCTTTGTTTTAATTGCTGGTCCGTGCCAGTTAGAAAGTCGCGCACATGGGTTGGAATTATCATCTGCGCTGAAAGAAATTTGCGATAGGGTGGGCGTTAGACTGGTTTATAAAAGCTCGTATGATAAAGCGAATCGCACATCGTTAAAAGGCAGACGTGGCATTGGGCTTGAAGCATCGCTACCAATTCTTGCCGAAATTGCCGAAACCCTCAATGTGCCAGTGATTACTGATGTGCATGAACCGCATCAATGCGCCATTGTAGCAGAGGCGGTGGATATATTACAGATTCCTGCTTTTCTATGTCGGCAAACTGATTTGCTGATTGCGGCCGCAAATACAGGCAAGGCATTAAATGTCAAAAAAGGGCAGTTTTTAGCACCTTGGGACATGCAAAATGTTGCCGCTAAAATCTCGGCAAGCGGTAATGATAATATTATGCTATGTGAACGCGGCGTTAGTTTTGGCTATAATACGCTGGTAACTGATATGCGCGCCTTGCCGATAATGGCGCAGACGGGCTACCCTGTAGTGATTGATGCCACACATTCGGTGCAACAACCGGGCGGTGCAGGCACTGCATCGGGTGGCGATAGAAGCATGGTACCAGTGATTGCCCGTGCCGCAGTAGCGGTAGGGGTTGCGGCAATTTTCATGGAAACGCATCAAGACCCTGATAACGCACCTTCCGATGGTCCTAACATGGTGCGCTTAAAGCATGTTGAAAAATTACTAACTGATTTGGTTGCGCTTGATAAATTAAGCAAGGCAAACCCTTATAAGCAAGAAGATTTTGCGTAAAAGCGATAGAGGCGTTAATTTATTGTGAGTGAGGTATCGTGAAAAACACGGCGTCCCGGTAAAAAACTTTGCTGAGAAAACATGAATTCGCGGTAAAAAGGAATCGGTTGCCACCGCCCTTGACTATTTTGTTGTTCCACATGCACCATACCAATATCACGCCCTTGCGAAATATAAAATGTGTCATGCACCGAATTTAAGCCCGCTTCCCAGCGAATACGCACCCGTTCATTATTGATTCGCACCTCGCCGCGATTTCTGATGTAATTCGTGCTCCAGCCTGATTTTCGTTGCCCGTAGCTGATAATTTCATCAAAATGCCGTATTTTATCACTCACTGGTATATTTTTACCGATATAATATTGCGAAATTGTGTTGCTTTCATAAGCCGTAAGCGGTGTTGCCCCAAAAATCACCCAATCCTTATCAGTAATATCGGGTGCTTTCATCAATTTTCCAGTTTCTGCATAGCGGCGATAAAAATTATCAAACGAGACATATTCCGATGTCAGCACAGTCAGGTTCTTATCGTTTAACGCGCCCACAGCACCAAGCCCATTATTTTGCAAGAAAAGTGAGTTTGTTGTATCATCTTGCAATAGAATCGATGCTTTATACAGCAAACCAGAATCCGTAAACTGATAGGTAACGCCATCAACCACGCGAGAATAAACCGCAAAAGCAGAATTATAAGGGTTATATGTTACCATTATTGGTTGGTTGCCAACCACATCGTTGATAACACGAAACCAGAGTAAATAGCGGATAGGGTAAGCGCGTACATCATCGCCTATTTTCACCAGAATCATTGGCTCTTTTGTGCCATGAATCACCTCCCCTTCAACAGGGTTGATAAATTCTGGATTGCTAACGCCATCTAATATTTCTTCCATACGGAGGGGCGAAATCAGTAGATTGAGTGCAATATCGGTGCGGGTAAAGTCGGTTTCAGCAAGGCGGGCTTTCCATTCATCATTGAGAAAAGCATCTTCTTGTTGTGCTATAATGTTTTGCAATGGCATCATCAGCAGTAGCAACATCACCACACACGATAAATGAAAGCGTGTTAAAACATGTAATATTCGGTTCATCATTGATAATTCTAGCATTGTTGAATGGGGGTCAATATATTCATAAGGTATTTTTTACTATAGTGTTACTGATGTTGCAATGCTATAACGAATGTTATAAAATATTTTTTTCATTATTTTATTAGGAAAATAAAAATGCGTGTTTTTCAATCTGCCATTATTGATGATGTGTTTGCCCGTGAAATTTTAGATAGCAGGGGCAATCCAACAATTGAAGTAGATGTGGTGTTGGCCTCTGGAATCATTGGCAGAGGAATCGTGCCTTCGGGTGCTTCTACTGGCGCTTACGAGGCACATGAAAAACGCGATAAAGATGACAAACGCTATTTAGGCAAGGGCGTACAGCAGGCGATTCATGGTATTCATACCGAAATCGCACCGCTTTTAATGGGGCAAGATGCCTGTATGCAAGATAAACTTGACCATATGATGATTGCGCTTGATGGCACCGAAAATAAAAGCAGATTAGGTGGCAATGCGCTATTGGCAGTATCGCTGGCGATGGCACAAGCGGCGGCGGCGCAGTTAAATATGCCATTATTTCGCTATGTTGGTGGTATTGGTGCAAAAATTCTACCCGTACCTATGATGAATATTATCAATGGTGGGGCGCATGCTGATAATAGGGTTGATATTCAAGAATTTATGATTATGCCAGTTGGCTTTAGCAAATTTTCGGAAGGTTTGCGTGCGGGCGTTGAGGTTTTCCATCATTTAGGCAAGATATTGAAAGCTGATGGCTATAGCACCAATATTGGTGATGAGGGCGGTTATGCGCCGAACCTTGATAGTGCAGAACAAGCGCTTGATTATGTGATGAAAGCGACTGATAAAGCGGGCTATAAAGCAGGCGAACAGATTTTTTTCGCCCTAGATTGCGCTGCCAGCGAATATTATCAAGATAAAAAATATGTTATGAATGGGGAAGCATTATCGGCTGAACAGAATATCGAATTTTTGGCAAAATTATGCGCGCAATATCCGATTATATCGATTGAAGATGGCATGGCTGAAGATGATTGGCAGGGCTGGCAGGCGCTAACGGCAAAGCTTGGCAAAAAGATACAGCTAGTGGGCGATGATTTATTTGTGACCAATGTGAAAAGGTTAAGGCAAGGGATTGATAAAGGGGCGGCAAATGCGGTGCTGGCAAAAATCAATCAAATCGGCACATTGACTGAAACATTGCGTACAGTAAGGCTGGCGCATCGCGAAAATTATCGCGTTGTGATGTCGCATCGCTCTGGTGAGAGCGAGGATAGCATCATTGCTGATTTAGCGGTTGCCACAAATTGCGGACAAATCAAAACAGGTTCGGTCAATCGTTCGGAACGGTTGGCAAAATATAATCAATTATTGCGGATAGAACAAATATTGGGCGAATCAGCGCAATATGCAGGCAAAGCGATTTTACGATGGGTTAGTCAGTAACTGTCCCTATCATACAACCAATTTTGCCCCGAATAATTTAGGAAATTCTGCTACTAATCGTTGGTCAAATTCCTGCATTGTAACAGTCACGCCTCGCTGATGTAACGATGTAACACCGTAATTTTGCGCGTTAATGCCGCATGGCACAATGCCATTAAAATGGCTCAAATCGGGGTTGATATTCACCGCCAGCCCATGAAAACTAATCCATTTACGAATGCGAATACCAAGCGCAGCAATCTTCGCATATTTTTCGGTATCAGTTTGCACCCATATCCCGATTTTACCATCAAGGGTGAATGCCGCTATGCCATATGTTTGCAATGTATTAATCACCCATTGCTCTAATGCGCTTACAAACAGGCGGATATCTTGATGCTGGCGTAAATCTAGCATTACATAGATGATTCTTTGCCCTGGCCCATGATAGGTATATTGCCCACCCCGATTGGTTTGATAGACGGGGAAACGTTCTGCTTCAAGTAAATCTGTGGGCTTTGCCGAAATGCCGCCTGTGTAAATCGGTGGATGCTGTAACAACCAGATTAAATCAGTTTCGGTGTTGTCATGTATTTTCTGCACATGATTTTGCATAAATTCTTGTGCCTGTTGATAATCTATGAGTGCCTCATTTATCTCTGGGCTGATTTTTAAGTTAATTTTATTTGGCAAGAGTTGCATTTTTTATCATATAAGAGTAGTTAAAGACTATGTGCGGTCGTGGCGGAACTGGTAGACGCGCAGCGTTGAGGTCGCTGTGGGAGCAATCCCGTGGAAGTTCAAATCTTCTCGACCGCACCATGATATTATGTATTGATGTGATATGCAAGCATATCAGAGGCGGTTGTGCCGAAATTGAGAAGCACGCAACATTAACCGCATATATTTACAAAAATAATTTGTAAAAGATAAAAATTGAATTTTCTTTCTTGATAGGAATGAAGTAGTATAATGATATAAAATTATTGTAGTATGAAGAGGGCATTATGGATAAAGAAGAATTAAAACAAGCGGCATTGGATTACCATGCCCAAGCACCTGCTGGAAAATTAGCAATTACTGCCACCAAACCAATGGTAACGCAACGCGATTTATCGCTTGCCTATTCACCGGGCGTGGCATCGGCTTGTTTGGCGATTGAAGAAAACCCCGAAGATGCTGCAAAATATACCGCGCGTGGCAATTTGCTTGCAGTTGTTTCTAATGGCACGGCAGTTTTGGGTTTGGGCGCGATTGGTGCGCTTGCCTCAAAGCCCGTGATGGAAGGCAAGGCAGTCTTATTTAAGAAATTCGCTAATATCAATGTGTTTGATATTGAGGTGGACGAAACTGATATTGATAAATTTGTTGATATTGTTGCCGCGTTAGAGCCTACTTTTGGCGGTATTAATTTAGAAGATATTAAAGCGCCACAATGTTTTGAAATTGAACGCAAATTGATTGAAAGATGTAATATCCCGATTTTTCATGATGACCAACATGGCACAGCTATCATTGTATGTGCAGCGATCATCAATGCACTACAGATTGTTGATAAGAAGATTGAAAATGTTACCATGACTGTATCAGGTGCAGGCGCAGCGGCAATCGCTTGTTTGGGCTTGTTGGTAAATTTAGGCATGAGAAAAGAAAATATCTTCTTATGCGATTCGCGTGGCGTTGTGCATGAAGGGCGTGATACCAAGCCTGACCAATATAAAGACCCTTACAGGCAAAAAACTGATAAGCGTACATTGCAAGATGCGCTTGAAAATGCTGATATTTTCTTGGGGTTATCAAAGGCAGATTTATTAAAAGGCAAAGATATTGAGGTGATGGCAAAATCACCACTTATATTTGGGTTATCAAACCCCGTGCCTGAAATTATGCCAGATGATGCGCTTGCCCATCGCCCCGATGCGATTCTCGCTACTGGGCGTTCTGATTTCCCCAATCAAGTGAATAATGTGCTATGTTTTCCGTTTTTATTTCGCGGTGCGCTAGATGTGGGGGCAACTGAAATCAATATAGAGATGAAAAAAGCGGCTGTGTATGCGATTGCCGAATTGGCGCGTAGGGAAGTAAATCAACAGATATTGCTTGCCTATGGCGATGAAGATTTTAAGTTCGGCAAGGATTATATTATCCCAAAACCATTTGACCCACGTTTACTAACCGCAATTGCGCCTGCGGTCGCGCAAGCGGCGATGGATAGTAATGTAGCAACGCGTCCGTTAAAAGATATGGAAGCCTATAAGCAGAGAATGCACAGCTATGTCTATCGCACCTCATCTTTGATGCGGCCACTTTATGCGGTGGCAAAAATGAGCCCCGCACGGATTGTCTATGCCGATGGTGAGGATTTTCGTGTGCTTGATGCCGTACAACAAGCGGTGATAGAAGGCATTGCCAAGCCGATTATTATTGGCCGCAAAGCAGTGGTACAAAAAAGAATTGAGCGGTTAAATATCAAACTTGAGCTAGGGCAAGATTATGAATTATGCGACCCCGAAGATGACCCACGCTATCGCGACTATTGGGAATATTATCAAAATATTCAACAAAGACATGGCGTTACTGCGGAAGATGCGCGCCGTATTGTACGCACCAACCCCACTGTTATTGCGTCTATCATGGTGCATCGTGGCGAGGCAGATTCACTGATTTGTGGCGCAACAGGGCGTTATCATGCTCATTTGCGTGAATTGGTGAGCGTGTTTACCCCGCCTGCACATGATAGGGTGTTTGCGCTTACAGCTGTATCAACCGCAAAACGTGATGTGTTTCTGGCTGATACCCATGTGCAAACGCCAAAAGACGCAGAAGATATCGTGAATATCGCTATCAGGGCGGCAGAATATGTTAAAAGTTTGGGCATTGAGCCAAAAGTAGCACTGCTTTCGCATTCGCAATTTGGCACAAGCGAAAACCGTTCGGCACTGAAAATGCGTGCGGCTGTACGTATCTTGCATGAACAATATCCTGATATACAGGTGGAAGGTGAGATGCACGCCGATGCCGCATTTGATGAGGCGATAAGAAATCTGCATATTTGTGATAGTAAATTAAAAGGTGCTGCCAATATTCTTATCTTCCCCACCATCGAAGCTGGTAATACCGCTTATAATTGCATCAAAGTATTGGCTGATGGTGTTGTGGTTGGTCCAGTTTTGATGGGGTTAAGCCATCCAGTCAGTTTGGTAACTAACTCTATTACCGCACATGGCATGCTTAATATTACCGCCGTCACTGCCGCTAATTTGGCATATAGTAAAGGTTAAGTGATATGGTTAAGCAATCGCTACACATGCTAGAAGAGGAGGAAGCTGATTCATGGCAAATGAAACTCAACCTCCTATCTTTCATGAGGAAATAGCTGCAGAGATAGTCAATGCGCGCGATGCCCTGCTGGAAGCATGGGAGATGCGTGACTTTAAGCGTTTTCATCATTATATTTTAAGCCTGCATGTCTCCGATATTGCATTGGTGCTGAACGAGATTCGCCCCGATGAGCGCGTGGCTTTCATCAATAAAATACGGCAAAAAGAACTGGTGCCAGATATTTTACTGTTCAGCGACGATACAATAAGGCTAGATATTTTACAAAAAATGCCTCTTAAATCCGTTGCTAGCTATCTGGAACATTTGGAAACCGATGACCGTATCAGCTTGATTGAAGATTTTTCACCCAATTTGCAGGGTAAATTATTATCAATTTTAGCACCAAAAATCAGAGATGCGCTTATCAGCGGCTTGCAATTTGCCCCCGAAACTGCTGGGCGTCTTATGCGCCATGAATTTATCAGCGTTGCAGAAAATTGGCATGTGGGCAATGTGATTGATTATTTGCGTGCCCATACTGGCAAACTTCCCGATTTCCATAACATCATGCTGATCAATAAAAAATTTGCTCCCGTTGGGGTATTGAAATTATCAAAGCTATTGGCAAGCAAGCGTGATATATTGTTGCGCGATATTATGAATGAGGATATCCATGCGATTGATGCCAATATGACAGAAGAAAATGTGGTACAGCTATTTCGTAAATATGGGCTGGTAGAGAGTCCCGTTATTAGCGATAAGGGCGTGTTATTAGGCACAATTACCATTGATGATGTGATTGCGATTGCTGATGAAAAAGCAGAAGAAGATTTACTGAATTTGGTAGGTGTACGCGGACAAGATTTGCATTCTACAGCACTGACAACAGCGCGTTTGCGTGGCAGTTGGCTATTGGTGAATCTGATGACCGCAATTATCACCTCGCTTTTTATTGGTATTTTCGATGTGGCGCTGGAAAAATTGGTGGTATTGGCGATATTAATGCCGATTATCGCTTCTATGGGTGGCAATGCGGGCATGCAATCATTGGCGGTTACCATTCGGGCGTTGGCACTTGGCTATCTAACGCCGAATATATGTAGGCGATTGATTGTTAAGGAAATTTATGTTGGCTTTGTCAATGGTGCGGTGTTTGCTATTTTGGTGGCATGTGCGACATATGTGTGGTTTGCTCAGTTTGAATTAAGCGTTTTGATTGCGGTGGCAATGATTATCAATCTGGTGGTTGCCAATTTTTCAGGTTGTGTTGTGCCGATTCTGTTGGCGCGTTACAATTATGACCCTACCAATGGCGCGGCTGTTATTCTAACAACCATTACCGATATTTTTGGCTTTTGCCTGTTTTTAGGGCTAGCAACAATATTTTTGCTATAGATAATCAATAAGCTTTATCGGTTGCGTTGCTTGCCATTGTTCGATTTGCGTTTGCCATTTACTTTTATCAATTGATAAAATTAAAGCGGGCGGACGTGAGGCAAGCAAGCAATAATTTTTTACTTCAGCAAATTGTTGCAACTGTTGACTTTTCTGCCCCCGATAGATAAAAATCCGTAGCTGATGGTGAATATTTTGCAAAATTGGATTTTTAGATTGCCCGCAATCAAAAATTTTAATATCGGTATGAGCACATATCGCATCAAACATAGCTAAATCAGATAGTTGCGGATGATAATGTGCAGAAATCAGCCCATAAGGCGCACGCGCCCATTGTTCCACCGCTTCCATATGCGATTTTTGCATAAGGGTGAATAAATGAAGGTTGCGCTTTATGGTATCATCAAGTAACATAGGAAGTAAGTTAGCGATTTATAGAGAGAAAGTAAAATGTTTCAAGGTGTATATACAGCATTAATAACCCCAATGCTCCCCGATGGTGCGCTAGACGAGCAGAGCCTAAAAAATCTGTTAGAACAACAAATTGCAGGTGGGGTGCATGGCATTGTATCAATGGGCACAACTGGCGAAAGTGCCACGTTTCCTGATGCCGACCATTGCGCCATTGTTGCCAAAACCATCGATTATGTTGCAGGGCGTGTGCCAGTGATTGCAGGGTGCGGCAGTAACGATACTGTACATTTGGTGCATTTGGCAAAAGAGTTGGAAAAAATCGGCGCATCGGCCTTAATGGCAGTAACGCCTTATTATAACAAACCCAATGGCGAGGGATTATATCAGCATTATGCGCGTTTGGCAGAAGCGGTATCAACTGATATTATTCTGTATAATGTGCCACCACGCACGGGCATTAATATGTCGGTTGATGTGATTGCGCGCTTGGCAAAAGATTTTAAGAATATTGTTGCGCTAAAAGACGCTGTGCCCGGTGAAATCACCCGTGTGCTTGATGTGCATCTTGCGGCAGGCAATGATTTTTGTGTGCTTTCGGGTGAAGATATAACCACTGTTGCGGGTTATATATTGGGGATGCAAGGCACAATTTCGGTTACCGCCAATGTTGCACCGCTTCTTATGGTGGAATGTTACAATGCTTTTCAATCAGGCAATCGCGATGAATTATTGCGCCTATGCCGTTTATTGCATCCGCTACATCAAGGGCTGTTTATCGAGCCGAACCCAATTATGCCGAAAACCGCATTACAGCTGATGGGAGTCATCGCGCATGATACATTGCGTCTGCCACTTATTTCGGCTTCAGATGCAAGCAAACAGGAGTTACAACAATTATTGCAATCATTAGATTTGTTGTAATATCATAAAAATGGCACGAACAGCTAAAACCGATAATCAACATACGCGTGTAAAGAAAAACATAAAAGCCGACCGTGCTGTGAACGATGTTAAGGCGTATAATCGTCGTGCGCGGTTTGAATATGAAATTGGTGAAACAATCGAGGCGGGCATCGCGCTAACTGGCACGGAAGTACGTGCGATTCGCGATAGCAGTGTATCGCTGAAAGAGGCGTATGCGTCAGATCATAATAATGAAATAATGTTGTATAATATGTATATTCCGCCTTGCGCTCATGCCCATAAAAAGCTACAACATGAGACAAGGCGTATGCGACGTTTATTATTGCATCGGCGCGAAATTAATAAGCTGATTGGTGCCGTAAAGCGCGAAGGTATTGCCATTGTGCCACTGAAATTGTTTTTTAACAAAAGAGGCATCGCCAAAATAGAATTAGGCATCAGCGAGGGACGTAAAAAAGCCGATAAGCGTGCCGCTATTAAAAATCGGGAGTGGAAAGTAGAACAAGGACGTTTGTTGAAGAAAAACTATCAGTGATGACATTTAAACGCATTTTCCCCCCTAATATTTTTATATGGGCTATTTTTATGTTGGCTATTTTTATATGTTCGCTGGTTGCAAACACCGCAAAAGCAGAGCAAAGCTATGCCGATTGGGTAAAATATCTTAAAATTGAAGCCGAAAGGCGCAATATTAAGCAATCGGTAATTGATGATGCCTTTGCCCATATTAACCTTACCAGTCCCAATGAAAAAATTGTTCGTTCTGACCAGCATCAGCCCGAATTGATGCAAACTTTCTTTTCTTATTATGATAAGAGGGTTACTGATGAGTTTATTAGTGAGGGCAAGCAACATTACGCAAAATATAAGGGTTTTCTGGAAGAGTTGGAAAAAAAATATAATGTGCCGGGTGTGTATATCATTGCGCTATGGGGGATGGAAACCCGCTATGGTAAGATAAAAGGCAGGCATAATATCTTGAATGCCACCGCCACCCTTTCTTATACAAGGCGTAAAAATTTTTTCACGTTACAGTTTTTTACTGCCTTGCAAATTATGGAGCAATATAACCGTCCTGCTGAACAAATGACGGGGTCGTGGGCAAGCGCGATGGGGCATATGCAATTTATCCCGACCACGCTTCATGATTATGGTGTTGATGGTGATAATGATGGTAAAATTGATATTTGGAGTAATGAATATGATGCTTTTGCCAGTGCCGCTTATTATTTATATAAAAGGGGCTGGCAGGCTGATAGATTATGGGGGCGCGAAGTAATAGTGCCTAAAAAATTCAACTATTCTCTGGCGAATATTAAGAAAAAACATTCGCTAAAATATTGGCGCAAAAAGAAGGTGAGACGCCTTGATGGCAGAAAGCTTCCCACGAAGCCTAATTTAGATGCAGCGTTAGTGATTCCAGCAGGTGCAAACGGACCAAAATTCTTGGTGTATGATAATTTTTATCGATTCTTAAATTGGAATTATTCTACTCATAATGCGCTCACCGTTGGTTTGTTGGGCAATGCGATTGCGGGACGCAAAGTGTTGCAGAGCAACTATGATGTTGGACATAATGCGCTGAAGCGCGAATATGTTGTTAATACCCAAATATATCTGAATCAGCTTGGCTATAAAGCGGGTAAGGCAGATGGAAAATTCGGTTCAAAAAGTCGTAAAGCATTGAAACGCTATCAAAAAGCACATAAACTACCAATTGATGGCTATTTAGATATTAATATTTACAAGCGATTAAAGCAAGATGCTGATAAAAAAGCACGCGCTTCTTGACCCATTTGAGGTGTGAATGTAAAATCGGATGTGATTGCAAAAATAATGAGTGAGATGATAAAAAAACAAATGAGATATGATAATCTATTATTGATGCTAATTTTAGCAGGATTTCTGGTAGGGTGTGGCAATTATAACCCTGCTGGAATTCCGTTAGGTCAGCTAGAACAGGAACAATATGAATCATTCACCTATAGTGAATCTTATACCCCACAAGGTAATGCGAATTATAAAATTGGCAAAGGTTATCAAATTGAAGGTACGTGGTATTATCCTGAAATAGATTATGATTATACCGAAGTGGGGATTGCTTCGTGGTATGGGCCAAAATTTCATAATAAAAAAACTGCCAATGGCGAGGTTTTCAATCAAGACGCACTCACCGCTGCCCATCGCACATTGCCTTTGCCTTCCATTGTGATAGTGCATAATTTAGAAAATGGGCGTTCGGTGAAATTACGCGTTAATGATAGAGGTCCATTCGCACGTGGACGCATCATTGATGTATCAAAGCGCGCCGCTGAAATTTTAGGTTTTTCAGGACAAGGAACCGCACCTGTACGCGTAACAATTGTTGAAAATGAAAGTAGAAGACTAGCGCAATCTTTAGGTGGCAAACAAGAAGTGCTGAAAAATAACTCTTCGGTTGGAAATTTGCAAGGTCAAGAATTAATCATGCCCCAACAGGATAGTTTGCAATTTTATTCATTGCCAAAACCGCCAAAAGAAGCGACTGTCGCTGATACAACACAAACAAAAAAGCCAGAAACAAAAAAACCAGAGATAAATAACAATGTTAAACCGCTGAAAATTGATTTTAGCAAGCGGATATTCATTCAAGTAGGCGCGTTTGTTGAAGCACCTAATGTTGATAGGGCGTTATTGGCATTTTCAAAGTTTGGCTATCCAGTGTTAAGGCAAGAAGTAGGGCGCGATAATCTCACCCGTGTTTTGGTAGGGCCGCTTAATACGATGGATAAAGATAAAATAGAAGAATTATTGACGCAAGCCATCAATATAGGGTATCAAAAATCCTATATTTATGTTTCAGAAAAATAAGGTAATGATGAATATGATAATAAAGCATGTGGCTTATTTGTGCCATATTTTACTGTTGATGATAGTGTTTTGTAGTATCATTGCTAATATACAGACGGTAAATGCCCAGACGGTTAATTACCCGCAAATCACCACTTCAGCAAAGCAATTATTGTTGATTGACCTTAATACACGTACCGCACTGGTTGCCAAAGCGGCCAATGAGCGTATGTATCCAGCCTCTATGACCAAAGTGATGACTGCCTATCTGGTGTTTGAGCATCTGAAAACTGGCTTTATTGATATGGATAGTAAGTTTAATGTTAGCTATAAAGCCCAGCAGATGGGTGGCTCGCGAATGTTTTTAGAATATGGCACACAAGTAACGGTGCGCGATTTACTTTATGGGTTGATTGTGCAATCGGGCAATGATGCGGCTGTGGTATTGGCAGAAGGCATTGCGGGCAGTGAGGATGAATTTGCCAAACTGATGAATAGTAAAGCCAAAGAATTGGGTATGGCTAACAGTAATTTCCTCAATTCTAGTGGCTGGCCAGACGAGAATCATTATGTGACGGCTTTTGATTTGGCAATTCTGGCAAAACATATCATTGAAGATTTTCCAGATTTTTATCCGTTATATTCCGAACGTACATTCACTTATAACAATATCAAACAAAATAACCGCAACCCTTTATTATGGCAGGATTTAGGTGTTGATGGGCTGAAAACTGGCTTTACTGATGCTTCTGGCTATGGCTTGCTGGCATCTGCAAAAGAGGGCGAGCGGCGGATGATTATGGTTATTAATGGCATGGAAAGCAAGCGTGTACGCAGCCGTGAGAGCAATCGCGTATTGCGTTGGGCATTTACCGCATGGGATAATATCCGCCTTTATAATGCAGGGCAGGCGATTGGACGTTTACCAGTCGCGCTTGGTGCTACTGAGATGGTGACATTACATGCCTCGCAACATATTGATTTAACAGTACCAGCGCGCAAAAGCCCACAATTAAAGGGTTATATCGAATATAAAGCGCCATTGATTGCACCAATTGCTAAAGGTGATGTGTTAGGCGTGTTGGTGGTACGCGAAAATGACAAAGAAATATTGCGGTCCCCCGTTGTTGCAGGGCAACATATTGAAGAAACTGGATTTTTTGGGCGGTTATCCTATAATATCCGCAACATTTTTTAATGTTTATCAGTTTTGAGGGGATAGATGCGTGTGGCAAGACCACACAAATAAAGAGGGTTGCCGATTATATCATGCAGAAATGGCAAAAAGAGACCGTGCTAACCCGTGAACCCGGTGGTACAAAAACCGCTGAAAAAATTCGTTATTTTGTGTTGCATACTCATATTGCATCTCCTTTTGCCGAAGCTTTGATGATGAATGCCGCCCGCTATCTGCATTTTGATGAGGTGATTAAACCCGCATTGGCACGTGATGCATGGGTGCTATCGGATAGATTCTGCCATTCTACCTTTGCCTATCAAGCAGAGGTTGGGTTTGATAAATTAAAGCAATTACATGACCTTACAACTGGTAGCTTGTATCCTGATTTAACTTTTATATTAGATATTTCGCCCGAAGAGGCAACACAGAGGCGTCGTCAACAAAATAGTGATAATGATGATCTATATGCCAATGATGTTTATGAGGGGCGTGATGATAGTTTTAAGCAAAAATTACGTGAGACCTATCTTGAAATTGCTAAAAATGATGAAAAATGTCATGTGATTGATGCAACACTGCCTGTTGAAAAAGTCACCAAACAAATTATCGCCATCATTCAGCACTATATCGATGATAATAAAGGTGCAGCATCATGATTATCGGGCATCAGCAAGCGCAAGAATATTTCTTCACGCGCAATCAATTACGGCATCATGCCTATCTGTTTCATGGCGCAGAAGGGGTTGGCAAAAGTCATTTCGCGTGGCAATTATTGGCAAAATGGTTTTCGGTGAGTGCTGAAAGCTTAAAATCTGGCGCAGGACATCCTGATTTTCGCTACCTTAAAGCGGCTGAGATAGGCAAAAGAATCACCGTTGATGATGTAAGACAGGCAGTTTCGGAATTGATGCTAACTGCCATTGGTGATAAACGCGCTTTGCTGATTGATTGTGCTGATGATTTAGGCATGGAAGCGGCCAATGCCTTGTTGAAATTTTTGGAAGAACCACCCGCTAATAGTTATCTGATTTTGGTAAGTCATGCGCCCGATAAATTGCCTGTCACCATTCGTTCACGCCTATTGCCAATTGTGTTTAACCCGTTAACAGATGAAGAAACCAAACAAATTTTATCAGCCAGTGGCGTGGATACAGCGCAAGCGACATCATTATTGCCACTCACACAAGGCAAGCCCGGGCTGTTTTTACGGCTTTATCAGCAAGAATGCCATTTATTTATCGATGAATTAGAACAAGCCTTGCAAAATTTACCTGATATTAATAAGCAACAGCTTGATAGACTCACCAAAGATCTCTCTTATGAGCAATTTTATTGCCTCACCCATCATATTAGTCGTTTTTTTGTTGCCGTCTTGGTTCAAAATAACCGTGATTATCAAAAATTTTATGCCGTGCCACATTTGCATATCATGCAATTATGGCATAAAATTCATCATTATTTGCGAAACGCTTCTTTGCCAGCAGGCATGGGGTTTAACGCCTCGCAAATTGCATATTTTATTTTGCATTCACTCTATTTTTTAAGTAAAAAACACGCATGAGCAATCCTTACTATATCACCACCCCAATCTATTACGTCAATGATAAGCCGCATATTGGCCATGCCTATACCTCGCTTGCATGTGATGTAATGTGCCGCTTCCAAAAATTGGCAAGGCATGACACTTATTTTTTGACTGGCACTGATGAGCATGGTCAGAAAATTGAACAGGCGGCAGCTAAAAACAACATTACTCCGCAACAGCTTGTTGATAGGTTTTCCCAAAATTTCAAGTGCTTAGCGAAGATATTTAACATTGAACATGATGATTTTATCCGCACCACCGAACCGCGCCATAAGCAAGCAGTGCAGTTATTTTGGCAGAGATTGCAGGAAAGGCAAGCGATTTATCTGGATAAATATAGCGGTTGGTATGCCGTACGTGACGAGGCTTTTTACACTGATAAGCAAATTGAGACCACCGATAAGGGTGAGAAAGTGGCGATTGCCAGCGGTGCACCAGTGGAATGGGTGGAAGAGGAGAGTTATTTTTTCCGCTTGAGCGATTATCAGGAGCGGTTACTGCAATATTATCAAAATAATCCCGATTTTATCATGCCCAGCACAAGGCGTAACGAGGTGACAAGCTTTGTAAAATCAGGCTTGAAAGATTTATCAATCTCGCGCACGTCATTTTCATGGGGCGTGCCTGTGCCGAATGATGATAAACATATCATGTATGTCTGGCTTGATGCTTTATTTAATTATGTCAGCGCGCTAGGTTATGGCACTGATGATGATGCGAATTATCAACGTTATTGGCCTGCCAATTTGCATATGGTCGGCAAAGATATTGTGATTTTTCATGCGGTGTATTGGCCTGCCATGCTGATGGCGGCTGAATTGCCCCTGCCAAAACGCATTTTCGCACATGGTTGGTGGACGAATGAGGGGCAGAAAATCTCCAAATCACTTGGCAATGTGATTGACCCTTTGCAATTGCTAGAAACATATGGGCTAGACCAAACGCGTTATTTTCTGATGCGTGAGGTATCTTTTGGGCAAGATGGTGATTTTTCGCATGAAGCGATGGTGCGCCGTAGCAATAGCGACCTTGCCAATGATTTGGGCAATTTATGTCAACGCAGTCTCACCATGCTGGTAAAACATTGCGATAGCGAAATAAAAATCGGTGATATTGGTGATGATGTGCTTGATAATGCGCTATTAGAACGAGCGCACAACTTATATCAAGCGGTTTATGAAGAGATGCAGGAACAAGCCTTTCATAAAGCATTGGCAACAATCTTTGCTATGGTGAGCGAAACCAACCGTTACATTGATTGCAAAGCGCCATGGGTATTGCGTAAAACCGACCTTGAACGCATGCAACAGGTGCTTTCAATCATTGCTGAGATTATCAGGCGGGTGGCAATATTATTGCAACCCTTCATGCCCGATGCGGCTGGTAAAATATTAGATATGCTGAATATCGCGCCCGATGCACGTGATTTTACAGCCTTTGATGAACAGCTAGCTGACGGGCATAGAATCAATCCGCCCGTGATTATTTTCCCGCGATTCGAGGCTGAAAATGCTCCAACTGAATGATAGTCCCAAGCTGATAGATAGTCCCAAGCTAATAGATAGTCCCAAGCTAATAGATAGTCATTGCCATCTTGATTATTATCACGATTCTGCCGAGACCGAAGCAGTGATTGCCCGCGCCTTTGCGGCTGATATTGGCATTATGCTATCAATCAGCGTTACATTGGGCAAGCACCCGAATATCATGCAGATTGTAGAAAAACATGATGATATTTACGCATCGGTGGGCTTGCATCCGTGCCATGTGCAAGATGAAGAGCTGAGCAGCAGTGCCGATTTAATTGCCATTGCCGCCCATAAAAAGGTGATTGCGATTGGTGAAAGTGGGCTAGATTATTTCAAAAAACCTGTAGATGAAGCGCGCCAAAAGCAATCTTTTGCCGAACATATTAAAGCGGCACAACAAATGGGTTTGCCACTGATTGTGCATAACCGCGCTGCTGATGATGATGTGATGACTATGCTAGAACAAGCCTATAAAACCAAAGCCTTTCCATGTATCCTACATTGTTTTGCCGCCTCCGAACAAATGATGAAGCGGGCGGTGGCATTAGGGTTTTATATCTCGTTTTCAGGCATTATCACTTTCAAAAATAACGATGAATTACGACATATCGCAGCCCAAGTGCCACAAAATTTACTGCTGATTGAAACTGATTCACCTTATTTGGCACCGCAAGCCATGCGTGGTAAACGCAACGAACCGCAATATATTCATCACACGGTGGAAATGCTTGCCGCACAACATGGTATGAGTAAGCTTGAGATGGTGGCGATAACATCAGCGAATTTTTTACATTTGATGCGTAAAATTCCACAAAACCTATATCAGAATATCAGAGGCAGTGATGCCGCTTGAGGTAACGGTGCTAGGTTGCGGCACATCAAGCGGTGTGCCAGTACCAGGTGTTATTGGTTGGGGCAAATGCGACCCGACTAATCCTAAAAATAGGCGGATGCGCGTTTCAATTAAAGTCACTGATGGTGATACTTGTATCTGGGTTGATGCGGGTCCTGATTTACGCGAACAGCTATTATTAAGCAATACGAATCATATTGATGGGCTGATTATCACCCACGCCCATGCTGACCATATTCATGGCATTGATGATTTACGCTGGATTAATAATAGTATGCGAAGCGATATTCCATGCTATAGCGATGCAAACACATTGCAACAACTTCATCAACGTTTTAACTATGCTATGACACCTGTTGAAGTGAGTGATAAGCCGTTTAATAAACCAGTTTTAACGCCACATACCATCGAATTTGGCAAGCCATTTTATATTAATGAGACCAAGATTTTACCCATCGAGCAGAATCACGGCTTTAGCACCAGTATGGGCTTAAGAATAGGTGATTTCGCCTATTGCACTGATGTGCTTGATTTTTCTGAACAAAGTTGGGCGATGTTGCAAGGGGTACGCTATTGGATTATCGATTGTTTGGGCTATAATCCGCACCCCACCCATGCCCATTTGGATAGGGTATTGGAATGGGTGGAGATATTAAAGCCCGAACAGACATATTTTACCCATATGAATGGTTCGTTAGATTATGATACTTTGTGCCAAAAATTGCCTGCACATATTCGTCCCGCTTATGATGGGCTTTGCTTTACAGTCGGCTAAGCCTGAATCACCGCTTAAGGATTGCCTTCTAATTGGCGAATAAGTTGTGTAAATAATGCTTGATTAATGCGTGGCTTATGCTTGATTCTTAAAGTGTTTTCATAGCTTTGTTGAATAATGCTTTGATAACGCCCCTCAAAATTATCAGCAAATTGATTAAATTCTTCGGCAGAATCTGCATTTAATTGCGCGATATTTGTTTCATCTGGTATTGTGATATTTGTCACATTCACCAGATAATATATATCGCCCACTTGCCCATCAACGGCTTTATTTTGTGGCGTGACAAAGATTTTCTGCGTGAGGCTTGCATCAAAAACATCATTTTGGCGTGATAATCCGCTTTCACTTTGAATATTATAGGCGCCATTGCTTGCCAATGAAGAAAATGCCGCACCATCGGTAAGCCTTTGTTTTAATTCATCTATTATCTGCCTAGCAAGCATCTGCCTCTGCTGGCTCTCCCATTCGGTGCGTACCCTATTGGTGATCATATCAAATTCTGGGATAAAAGAAGTTGCGACATCTTGCACACGTATCAGGTAAAAGCCAGTCTGCCCAATGGTATAGACATAGCTTGTGGCATTTTTAATGGCATTAAAGGCTTCTTGAGTGAAATTGCGATCTGGCGGTAGGCGAGTGCCAACATTTGTGCCATCATTTGTGGTACCAAAATTACTAATGGCGGGAGTACGCCTGATTTGCTCATCGATAGATTCAGCAATTTCCTCTAAATCATTGCCACTGATGCTTAATTCTTCGGCCGCTGATAATTTTGTAATATAGGCATTAATGGCTTCATCTTGAATAACTTGCGTGCGTATATCGGCACGTACAGAATCAAGCGGTTTCACCAATGCAGGCACTATCTCACCTAATAACACGATATAATAGCCTAGCTCACCTTGCACGGGTTGCGACCATTGGGTGATATTATCTAACGCGAATACAGATTCCGCCAATGCAGAATCGACGATATTTTGCTGAATCGTAAGTTCATTATCAATGATGGTGAGCGCTTGTTGGTCGGCAAGCCGTTTAAAATCACTTGCTTCCGTGATTTTATCGGTAAATGCTTGCGCTTCTACTGCATCACCAAAGCGGATAAATTGATAAGAACGCGTTTCAGCTTGTGAGTAGTTTGCGATATTTTCTTGATAATATTGTTCAAGCATCGCATTGGTTGGGCTAATCACTTTTTCTAAATCCGCCACTGTTACATAGATATATTCAATAACCCGTCGTTCAGGCTCACGAAAATTCTCTGTGTTGCTATCATAATAGCTTCTTAATGTGGCGTCATCGGCATCATTTGGCAATGTTAAGTCATTCACTTCGATAGTGATATAGTCAACATTACGGCTTTCTTGACGATACAGATAACTAAAATCGCGAATAACTCCCGCCATTTGATGGCTTGACCATACTGCATCTTGCAAGGCGATAATCTGAAAGTCACTTTCCACCAACTCATAATATTCACTCACGCTAAGATTATTATAATTGAGGGCACGTTTCATCACCACTGCCGAGAATTCTCCGTCTGGTCCTTGAAAAAATTCGGTATTACGCACCGCATCTTGCACCGCTTGCTGTGATGCGCGCAAACCAAGTGCATGGCTTTCCGCTTGAAATAATGCCCGATTCACCAAATCTTGTAAGGTTGTTTCAGGTAACCCATATTGCCTGATAAGGCTAGGGTCAAGCCCAGAATTGATTAAATTTTGTCTGCGTCCACTATATTGACGTTGAAAATGAATGCCAGAAACCGCCACATCGCCAACTTCAGCAACATTTTGCCCGCTCACCCGTTCGGTTAGAAGGTCAGATGTGCCCCATAGCGCGAATGATGCAATCAATAAGCCAAATAGCGCAATGCGAAAGATTAAAGATTTCATAAATGAACGAAAAAGTGTAAGCATCGTTAAATTTCCTGCAATGATTTGTTAAGCCATAAATTTTGAATTGGGCGCGATTATGCCCGATTCATTCACTTTATGCAAGACACAGAATTTTTTTAACGCGCTCAAGCATATTGGCTTGTGATACTGCCAAAAAACATTGTGAATGTTCTAGCGGGTTATAATCAGTTTTCGTGTTATAGGCAGGGATATGGCAATAGGCACCGCCTGCTTCTTCTAATAATAGCTTGCCTGCCGCATGGTCCCATGGGTGTAAATTATGATATAAAGAAAAATGCCGTTTGCCTTGCGCCATCATGATAAAATCCATACCCGCACATTTTAAGCTAACCACTTCTTTCATGGCTTGCAAACGGGCATCAATATCTTTGTCACTATAGGGGGCATCATCATTTGCTAATTGATTGGTGGTTTTCTTTGCCATCAATTCACGGCGAACCAATTTAGAGTAATTGCCTATCATTGTTGATATATCAATATTATCAGATGGTTGCACTGCTATTTTATTATTTGATTTCAAGTAAAACGCACCCTGTTCTTTAATGGCAACCGCCATATCGCGCTTATTAGAATCATACAGGCTAGAAAAAATAGTTTTGCCATTGTGAATTAGACTTATCATTGATGAAAACATCAGCACATGATTCGCAAAATTACGTGTGCCATCTAGCGGGTCCACCAACCATACATATTCGGACTGTTTGGCGCGTGTTAGCAAATCGGGCTGAGTTTCAACTATCTCTTCACCAACAAATAACGCATTTTTTATCAATGGCGCTAATGCTTGACTAAGCGCATATTCAGCATCAATATCGATTTGCGTTACAATGTTTGTACCACCATTTTTATCAAAAATTTGGCTATCATTTAATTTGGTAAAGTTTGCCATACAATGGTTTTCAGCAATATCAAAGTGAAGAGTTGCAACCTTTTGGGCAAAATCATGTGAAATTTTCATGGATTAACGCTTAAGAATCATATAATATACTTTTAATTTGTAACAGACTATATTATAACAGTGCGTAAAGTAAATAGCTTTAGGCAAGTTAGAGGCATTTTATGGAAAATATCCTATTAACAATTCATTTGATTATCGCTGTCGTGTTGGTGGTGGTGATTTTATTACAAAAAAGTGAAGGTGGCGCACTTGGCATTGGTGGCGGCGGTGGTAGCAATCAGTTTGGGTTGTTTACGGCACGTGGCAGTGCCAATTTCTTGACGCGTACCACAGCAATTTTGGCAACTTTGTTTATTATGTCTAGCCTGTTGCTGACTGTTGTTGGGCGCGATAGTGCGGAAAATCAGTTGCTGGAACAGCTTGAATCGGACGGGGTGGAAATACCGCTGGTAACGCCGCTTGAAGAAATAGAATTAGTGCCAAATGCTGGTGATGCTGATGCCAATGCTGATGATAGCGCGATTCCACTGGCACAGTAGCAAAAAAGAAACATAGCAAAATATCTTATGGAAATCACACCCCCTCGTAATACCCGCTTTATTTTTGTAACGGGTGGGGTTGTCTCTTCATTAGGCAAAGGGGTAACAGCAGCTTCTATTGGTACATTATTACAGGCACATGGCTATAAGGTACGGCTTCGTAAATTAGACCCCTACTTAAATGTAGATGCTGGCACATTAAGTCCGTTCGAACATGGCGAGGTGTATGTGACCGATGATGGCGCAGAAACTGACCTTGATTTAGGGCATTATGAACGTTTTACTGGCGTAACCGCCACACGTAACGATAATATAACATCAGGACGCATTTACCAGAATATTATCACCAAAGAACGGCAGGGTGATGTGTTTAACGGCGCAACAGTGCAGGTGGTGCCACATGTTATCAATGAAATTAAGCTATTTATCACGGGTAATCTTGATGAAGAAGATTTTATCATTTGCGAAATTGGTGGCACAGTAGGCGATATTGAAAGTCTGCCTTTTTTAGAGGCGATACGGCAAGTGGGTAACGATATTCGTCGCGCCCGTTGTTTGTTTGTGCATGTAACATTATTGCCCTATATCACAGCGGCTGATGAGCTAAAAACCAAACCGAGTCAACATTCGGTTAAAGAGATACTATCGTTAGGGATACAGCCTGATATGCTGGTATGCCGCACCGAACATGATATTCCAGCACGACAAAAGCGTAAATTAGCATTATTTTGCAATATGCCAGAAAACCGTCTGATTTCGGCAAAGGATTTGGATACGATTTACGCCAGCCCCGAAGCATTAAGCAAAGAAGGTTTAGATAGAGAAATTTTAGATTATTTTGCATTGGGTAGCAATCAAGATAGTTACAATAGAGTAATGGGCAAATGGCAGAAGATTGTAACGGCTATCCGCGAGCCCGGTGGGGTGGTAAATATCGCCTGTGTTGGTAAATATATTGAATTAAGCGATGCCTATAAATCGCTGATTGCCGCATTAGAGCATGGCGGTATTGCCAATGGCGTGAAAGTAAATATTATTTGGGTTGATTCTGAAAGCATTGAAAATCTATCTGCTGATAAATTACGCAATAAATTCATTGATATGCACGGTATTTTAGTACCAGGTGGCTTTGGTGATAGGGGCAGTGAGGGCAAGATTGCCACCGCAAAATTCGCCCGTGAGCAAAATATCCCTTATTTTGGTATTTGCTTTGGTATGCAGATGGCGGTGATTGAATTTGCGCGCCATAAGGCTGGTATCAAAAACGCGCATTCTATGGAGTTTATGTTTGATTTACCCAATCCGCAGGATTATGTGCCGATTATAACGCATATGACACAATGGCAAAAGGGCGAAGCAGTGGAGACCCGAAAAGCAGGCAGTGATTGGGGGGGTACCATGCGCTTGGGCGCCTATGCTTGCATGTTGAAGAAGGAGTCGCTGGTGGGTGGCATTTATGGGCATAATGAGATAAGTGAGAGGCATCGTCATCGCTATGAGGTGGATATTGCCTATCGTGAGCCATTAGAACAAGCAGGTATGGTGTTTTCGGGGCTTTCACCTGATGGGAAATTGCCTGAAATTATTGAACTTCCATCACATTCATGGTTTGTTGGGGTGCAGTTTCACCCCGAATTACAATCGCGCCCATCAAGACCGCACCCCTTATTTGCGTCTTTCGTTAAGGCGGCGTTAAAACAATCGCGCATTGTTTAGGAAATAGGTGGATTCGTGGCAGAGACAATCCTTATTGTTGATTTTGGCTCACAAGTAACGCAACTGATTGCCAGAAGATTGCGTGAGTTAAAAATCTATTGCGAAATACATCCTTTTAATAAAGTAAATCAAACTCTTATCAGCAATGTTGCACCTAAAGGTATCATTTTATCAGGTGGTCCAGATAGCCTAACACAGGCCGCATCACCGCGTGCTGATGAAGCGATTTTCGCCAGTGGCTTGCCGATTTTAGGCATCTGCTATGGGCATCAACTATTATGCCAAGCATTGGGCGGTGTGGTAGAAAGCGGGTTAGAGCGTGAGTTTGGACGCGCCGCATTAACAATCAGTGATGCAAATTGTACGTTATTGGATAATATGCCAAGCAATTCACAAATATGGATGAGTCATGGCGATAGGGTAAGCAAATTGCCCGATGGTTTTGTAACGATTGCCATCAGCGAGAATGCGCCATACGCCGCCATTGCTGATGAAAGCCGCCGCTATTACGGGGTGCAGTTTCACCCCGAAGTGGCGCATAGTCTGCATGGCATCACATTATTAGAAAATTTTGCCCATAAGATTGCGGGTTGCAAGAAAATTTGGGATATGGCGAATTTCAGAGAACAGATGATTGCTAAAATCCAGAAGCAGGCAGGTGAGGCGGGAACAGTGATTTGCGGCTTATCGGGCGGTGTTGATTCATCGGTGGCGGCAATTCTGGTGCATCAGGCGATAGGTGATAGGCTGACTTGTATTTTTGTTGACCATGGTTTATTACGCGCAGGCGAGGCTGAACAGGTGGTGGCTTTGTTTAAGGAACATTACGCTATTAATTTGATTCATTGCGATGAAAAAACACGCTTTATGGGTGCGTTACAAGGTAAAACTGACCCAGAAGAAAAGCGCAAAATTATCGGTAAATTATTCATTGATGTGTTTCAAGAACAGGCAACCAATATAGGCGAGTCGGAATTTTTAGGGGCGCGGTTTTTAGTACAAGGCACACTCTATCCCGATGTGATTGAATCCGCGCCCGTTTATGGACCATCGCAGGTGATAAAATCGCATCATAATGTGGGTGGTTTGCCCGAAAAGATGAATCTCAAACTGATTGAACCCTTGCGCGATTTATTCAAAGACGAAGTGCGGGCATTGGGGCTGACATTAGGCTTGCCCGAAGCCATGATTGCGCGCCATCCTTTTCCCGGTCCAGGGCTTGCGATTCGCATACCGGGCGAGGTAACGGCTGAAAAATGCGACTTATTACGCAAAATCGATACAATTTACTTAAACGAGATTAAAAAAGCTGGGCTGTATGATGAAATCTGGCAAGCTTTTGCGGTGTTACTACCCGTACGCGCGGTAGGGGTGATGGGCGATGCACGTTCGTACGAATATGCGGCATCTTTGCGCGCTGTTACCTCGCAAGATGGCATGACGGCCGATATTTATCCGTTTAAGCCTGAATTTCTGGCGCATTTGGGTACCAAGATTGTCAATGAAGTGAAGGGCGTCAACCGTATTTTATACGATATTACCAGCAAACCACCCGGCACTATCGAGTGGGAGTGATGCTTGAAACTTACTTGCCTCTATGGGGCTTTATCGCGCTGATGATTGGCACACCTGGCCCTGCCAATATGTTGATGATGGCGGCAGGGGCGCAACATAATTACGTGAAATTATTGCCATTTTTAGCAGGATTGATGACGGGTAAATTGCTTCTGATTATTGCGATTGCGCTGGGGTTGGTCACGTTTTTATCCAATTATCCGCTTTTGCTGAATATTATCGCGCTATTATCGGCGTGCTATATGGTTTATCTGGCAGTGCAGGGTTGGACACCCAATAAAACTAACGCTGATGGCACTGTAAAAACCTATCGCTATCGGCAGGGGGTGATTGTACAACCGCTCAACCCTAAAGCATGGACGATGGTAACGCTTGCATTCGCGCAATTTGCGATTCATTACAATAGTGTTTTTGAGAAATATATTCTGGTGGCGATTAGCTTTTTGTTTGGTCAGCTTGTTTTTCATTCATTATGGTGCTTTGCAGGCATTTTATTGAAAAAGACAATATCAGAAAATATTTATGTGCATCGCGGCTTTATCTTGCTCACCATTGCGGTTATTATCTGGGCTGTGTTATATAGATAGGGGAGTTATTAATGCCTCAGATACAGATTATCCATGCAGTTAGCGCCCCTTTCAAAAAAATACTTTTTTTAGGATATGAAAGGGATAAAACAAGGCTAATCGATGCTTTGATTGAGTATAATTGCGATGTTCATTATGGCAATCAGCCGATAGATAGTGTCAATTATGATTTGATTGTCAGTTTTGGTTACCGTCACATTTTCAAAAAAAGAGTGCTTGACGCATTAAATTGCCCGATTGTAAATTTACATATTTCCTATTTGCCATTTAACAGAGGCGCACATCCTAATTTCTGGTCTTTTTATGAGGGAACGCAAAGTGGCGTTTCGATACATCTGATTGACAAGGGCGTTGATACTGGCCCAATCATTTTTCAGAAAAAAGTTGATTTTATTGATGAGACTACCTTTGCCCAGACCTATCATAAGTTAATTAATGAAATTGAAGATTTATTTATTGCAAATATTCAAGATATCATAGAATGTAATTGGGTTGAAAAACCGCAAATTGGCGATGGTAGCTTTCACCTTACAAAAGATTTGCCACAGCAATTTAGAGGTTGGGATTGCGTTATCACTGATGAGATTAAACGCTTAAAAGCAATGAGAACAACATAATAGGGAGTATATATGATGCTAAAACTTAAAACGGTGGATATCGTTAAATGGTTCGCCACGTTGGTGCAGCTGGTAGGCTATGGCATGACAGGGCTTAATTATGTGCCTTATAATATTTATATGTTTTTTATCGGGATTTTTCTATGGTTTGCGGTGGGTGTGATGTGGAAAGATAAAGCCATTATGGTGGTGCATGTTGGCGCCTTTATCTCGCTTCTGGTAGGCTATTTAAACGCGTAACGTAACATGACATATATTATTAAAATCACTGCTGATGTTATTGACCCTAGCGATCCAGAATATATCGCTACCAATAAGGCTATCTTTGACATGTCGCTTGCCTATGGTTGTAAACGCTCGATGGAATATGACGGCAATGTAGAAGTAGGAATATTCGAATTTGCCACGTTAGAAGATGTGAAAGCATTTCGTGATAACCCGATTCATGCCAAAGCCATGCGGAATGTTAAAAAAATCTATAAAAGCATGAAAGTTGAACGCAACTGGCGCGAAAATGATTGAGTGATAAAATTATTTACAAGCATCACCATTTCATGGCATAAAAATAGAATATATTTGTGAATGATGGATAGTGACGTGGAACGCCCCAACTCTTATAAAAACTTATATGGTTTTAAGGAAATATTGTTTGAGTATAATCCGCAAGGGCAGTATTTGGGCGTATGCGCGATTGACCCTGAAACCCGTATGGAAGCGACCATTATCGCCCCACAAACCATTGAGCTTCATTTTGCAAAACGAATGGCAGCGCGCAAATTGCGAATGGTTGTGGATAAAAAATTAGGCAAAAAGCCAAAACCCACAAAAAAAAATAACAACACTGAAACCAACCATTATGGCAAGCGCGAAGATACCAGCGGTTGGAATCTGTAGCAATATAAGTAACATATAATATCATTATAGTTTTTTAACACACTGATAAATATATTAAAAACCATCTAATTTTATATTTGCCTTGCCCGCATAATCCCTGAAAAACTGCCATGCGGTGCGTCCCGAAAGATTACCGCGTGTGCGCGACCATTCAACAGCGTGGCTTTGCCATTGTTTTTTACTCTGTTTAATCGCAAAATGCTTAAAATAGCCATCGATAATCGCAAAATAGCATTGCTGGTCAATCGGATGAAAGCCAATCCACAATCCGAATCTATCGGAAAGCGAAATCCGCTCATCACGCGAATCTTTGGCATCGGTTTGATAATCGCTTTCTTCGTCACGTGGCAATAAATGGCGACGGTTTGAGGTGGCGTAAAATAAAATTTTACCTTCTAATGTCTCGATACCACCATCAAGCAGGGATTTTAACGCCTTATAGGCAGAATCATGTAGGTCAAACGATAAATCATCGCAAAATAGCATGATAGGACGCTTAACATCGCGTAATGCGCGGGTGAGGGCGGGTAAATGCTGCACATCTTCGGCGTAAATCTCAATCATTAAAGGTAAGGGCATTTGCATCGCAACAGAATCGGTAAGTAATTTTTGAAAACTTGCTTTTACCAGTGAACTTTTTCCCGTGCCACGCGCGCCCCATAACAAAGCATGATTGGCAGGTAGCCCAGCGAAAAAACGTTGCATATTATCAAAAATCGTCAGTTTTTGCCTGTCAACCCCTTGTATTAGCTGAAAAGGCATAGCCTGTAGGCGGGCAGGTTGCAATAAAGCCAAGCCCGTATCATAGATAAGCGCGACATTATCAGGATTGTTGATTGCGCTCATATCAATAATGGCTTGTTGTTTCAGCAATAACGCTTGCAAAAGCTTCTCAATACGCGCAAAATAAGCGTCATTTTTCTGTTCCAGATTCTGTGTCATGGGGCTAATGTAAAATATTGAGCGTAAAAAGCAAGGTAAAAAGTAAGTTTGCTCTTGTCAAAGCGGTTATTTTATTCTAGTTTCTTTCAGATTATTAATATCATTATTTTAGGAGTAACCATGTTTATTAGTGATGCATTTGCACAAGGTAGCGCAGGCGGGGGGAGTGCCCTCACCTCATTTTTGCCAATTATTCTTATTTTTGCGATTTTTTACTTTTTAATTATCGCACCACAACGGAAAAAGCAAAAAGCGCATGAGGCTAAACTCAACGCATTAGTACGTGGCACTCAAATTGTTACGGGTGGCGGGCTATATGGCACGGTGCAACGGGTAACAGATCAACGTGTTGAGGTAACGCTTGATGGCGATGGCGCCACAGTGGTTGTTAATCGCGCCACGATTGCGGGTGTAATAACAGCTGATGCAAATGTAGCAACCAGTAACGACAAGCCTAGCAAGGCGAATAAAGGTAAAGATAAAGCGGATAAAGCAAGCAAGGCAAAATCGGCTAAAGCATCATCTAAAGTGCCTACTAAAAAAGTGACGGCTAAAAAATCACCTGCCAAAAAAGCAAGCAAGTAAATTGAGGTTCAACAGCTAAAATGGTTTTGCGCTACCCTTTATGGAAAAAAATATTGCTATGGGCAATTTGCCTGATGGCGGTTATTTTTGCTTTGCCGAATCTTATCAATAAAGATAAGTTTCCATTCCCGATTGTGTTTGATTATGTATCAACCGTCAATTTAGGGCTTGATTTACGTGGGGGCGCGCATTTGTTACTACAAGTTAATGCCGCTGAGGTGATTCAGGAACAGCTTGAAACGCTTGCTGACAGCGCAAGACAAATTCTGAAACGCGAACAGATTGTTGCCTCGCGACCTACCATTCAGAATAAACGTTTATTGGTGGTGCAACTGGCAGACCCGCGCCAAGTGGATAAATTTATCGCCGCCATTAATCGTGAAAATGAAGAAATTTCAACAGTCTATATTGATGGTGGTGAAATTGGTTTCGCCCTACAAGAAACGCTTATTCGCAATTTACAAATTGATACGGTTGATCAATCAATTGAAATTATCCGCAGAAGGATTGATGAGACGGGGACCAGAGAGCCATTGATTCAAAGGCAAGGTTCTAGCCGAATCGTGGTGCAAGTGCCGGGATTGCGTGACCCTGAAAGCCTGAAAAGCCTGATAGGGCAGACCGCAAAACTCACTTTTCATTTGGTAAGTCAACAGGTGGCGGCCAGTTCTAATGATATTCCCGCAGGTTATATTCGGGTGGCATCGCGTGACCGCACACCAAATGGCGAACCACTGGAATATTACATCATAACCCAACGCGCTTTGGTTTCAGGCGAAAATTTGCGTGATGCTGGTGTTACTTTCGACCAAAATAATCAGCCCGCAGTGGATTTTACATTTGATTCGGCAGGGGCGTTTAAGTTTGGTGCGGTAACTAGTGGCAATATTGGCAGGCAGCTTGCGATTTTACTGGATAATGAGGTGGTGAGTGCGCCAGTAATTCAATCGGCAATTATTGGCGGTAATGGTATCATCACAGGCAATTTCACGGTGGCAGAAGCCACAGAATTAGGAATTTTATTACGTGCAGGTGCATTGCCCGCGGCATTAGATGTGGTAGAAGAACGTTCGGTTGGTCCTGGATTAGGCAGTGATTCTATCGAAGCGGGCAAAAAAGCCTTTATCATTGCGCTGATTGGCGTAGCATTGTTTATTCTATTTATCTATGGGCAGTTTGGCTTTTTTGCGAATATTGCTTTATTGGTCAATATCATGCTAATTGTCTCAGTATTATCAATCTTACAGGCAACGCTTACATTACCGGGTATTGCGGGCATTGTGCTTACCATTGGCATGGCGGTAGATGCCAATGTTTTGATATTTGAACGAATCAGAGAAGAATATCGCAATGGGCGAACACCAATAGAATCGATTGATTCTGGCTATCGGCAGGCTTTTGTAACAATTTTAGACGCGAATATCACCACTTTGATAGCTGCTTTTTTATTATTTATTTTAGGGGCAGGGCCGATTAAAGGTTTTGCGGTTACATTATCAATCGGCGTGTTTACTTCTATGTTCTGTGCGATTGTATTGTCACGTTATTTTGTTATTAGTTGGGCAATTCGCAATAAAGACCGCGATTATTTGCCGCTGACATGATGAGGGTGATTTTAAGATGTTAATGAAATTTTTTGGTAGTGCACGCATTGATTTTATGCGACATAAGACGATGCTATTCGGTGCATCAATTGCATTTGTGGTGATATCGCTGGTGATGTTTATCGCGCAAGGGCTAAATCTGGGCATCGATTTTAAGGGCGGGGTGTTGATTGAAACGCAAATGACCGAAGATGTTCGCATCAGCGATATTCGCGGTAAATTATCCGATTTAGATATTGGCAATATCAATATTCAAGAATTTGGACGTTCAGACATATTTTTGCTACGTTTGCAAAGTCCTGAAGGTGGCGCCAAAGAGCAACAAGAGATGATTACAAGGATTAAGAATATTTTAGGCGATGATGTGGTAGAATATCGGCGCACAGAATCGGTAGGCCCTACATTTTCTACTGAATTACGCAATAGTGCTTTATTGGCGGTAGGGCTGACATTATTAGGCATTTTCATCTATATCTGGTTTCGGTTTGAATGGCAATTTGGCTTAGGTGCGGTGTTGGCATTGATGCATGATATTATCTTCACCATCGGCTTATTTAGCTTTTTTCAGCTTGAAGTGAGTGTGGCAACAGTAGCAGCGGTGCTGACCATTGCTGGCTATTCCATCAATGATACGGTGGTAATCTATGATAGGGTGCGTGAAAACTTACGAAAATATAAAAATTTACCGCTTGATGAGGTATATAATTTATCGCTGAATCAAACGCTATCGCGCACATTAATGACCAGCCTAACCACTTTATTAGCACTATTGGCGCTATTTATATTTGGTGGAACTGTGGTTCGCGAGTTTATTTTGCCGCTAATCTGGGGCATTTTAATTGGCACATATTCTTCAACAGGCTTTGCTGTGCCATTTGTGCATTATTTTCCACCTCATAGCGGTGATACTGAATAGACCATTCCTTAATAATTTAATAGCCAACGCTAACTCATCGCTATTATCGCTGTACTATCAGTAAAACTATTCACCAATGCATAGCTAATTTCCTTTTTAGAGTTTTTTAGAACAAGTCATTACGCTTGCATAATGAATGTGCCAATTGTTACGATAAAGCAATAAATTGCTCAATGTTTCACTTCCGTGCATTATTTTGTTGCAATAAAGCAATAAAATTGCTGGAATATCGACTTCATAATAGAAAATATAAAAAAAACAATATGTTACCCGAATAAACAAGATATGTGGTAATTCATAACTACATATGCTGATATTTTTACATTATCCGCCATGTTAATTTAATAATTTATCCGAATGCGACAAACTGAGTTACGTAAAAATATCGCTATCATCGGTATAAAACGGCTTCAATTCGGCAAAAATACATTGCTTAACTTCACATTAGCTTGATAAGTAATTGTATTATAACATTATTACTTTGAATAAACTGGTTTAAGCAGATTAACAAATATTAAATTCAGTTTAAGTTGGCAATATCATCCAAGATTGCGAAACTTGCCTGTCAGGCTATTATTAGGCTGGCATCAGTACGTATATGTGATGTTGCATTTGAAAATAAGATTGATTATTCAGCAGTTTGCTACATAAACATTGCATGAAAACAGGATAATATAACCAATGAGATAGGGCGCGGGGCGTAAAAAAATAATGCATTATTGCGACAAAAACAGCAGTTCTTATGCTAAAAACATAAATATCATTATTGCAAAATTCACATGCCGCTTTTAATAGTTTGGATTAAAATTCTTAAAGTAAGAAACAAAATACTTAACATAAGAATCAACTTTTATTTATGATGTTAAACTATTGATTTTATTAACTTAATTTATACATTTCTACGCACCAACCCCTTGAATTTACCCGATACATGTGTGGTTTGCATCTTGGTTTGTATTTTCCATAATATAAATTATGCGAATAAATTTGCACATTAACTTCTGCAACCCTCTGCATTAACTTTGTAGATTGTTGCTGATGCAAGCTGTTCAAAAACATACGCGAAAGACGCGCAAATGATAAAAATTCAAAACCATTACAGTCGTAATTTGACTAAATATAGGCAATTAGTGTGGTATCGGATGCGAAATGAGATATAGGTATTTTCCCTATTTTATGGACTAATAGCGGTTATTCACTAGTTTATGGGTAAATACACTAAATATAGTCAAATTAGGCGAATATATATCTATATCTATGCGCTATTTTATGCCGTGCCTGCCATATTAACTCACCAGTGGCACGCCGCCACTAGATATAGTGAAACATGGCCATCGGCAAAATTATCATTAAATAACTCTATATAATACCTATATGTCAGTCTATTTTACGTTTTATCACTGGTTAAAGCTGTCAAAAAATGGCTGATTTTGTGCAAAAAAATAGCGAAATTTGCCAAGTTTCATCAAAATTTACGTAAAATTCTCTATATTTATTTCTTTTTATTCTGCCATCACAGATTATTGCCGATAAAGCGGATGTAAGCGATGAAGCGCAGCAGAGATTGATTGTAAATCACCCTTGTGTGCCTGCTTAAATGTCTCGTAAAATGCCATCAATGATGCTTGCTCAGCCTGTTGTTGCGCTTCTATAATGCCACTTATTGTGCCGATAACATGGATTTGATAGCCATCGCCATAGATAAAATCAAAAATAATTTTCGCCCTTGCAGTGTGATAATCACTGGTTATCACCGCAATAGCCCGATTTTGGGACTGCATTTTATCATAAATTTGGCGCGAAAAAAACGCATCGCCCACCGTATCACGCGATTCTTCATTGGCAATAACCGCATTATCCGTATCATCATCGGAGAGATTGTGGGTAGAAATGAGGTAATTTTTCATGCCTTGCGCGAGCGAGATACTGGTATCATCGCGATAAGCCCAGCCCATCACCATAATTCGCGTTGTTAGCCCATTGTAATAGAGGTGCGCCGCTTTATCTAACCGTGCCTTTGTTTGGGCATCAGGCATGCCCTGCACGTCTATTTCATGCCCTAGCACGATAGCAATATCATATAGCATCAGTAAACCGCCCCCTCACTTGCGTGAGAGTAACGAATATTGCATAAATTTGAAACTAAAAAATTAACGTTTAGAGAATTGGAAGCTACGGCGCGCTTTACGCAGACCGTATTTCTTACGCTCTACCACCCTTGAATCACGGGTCAACATGCCATTTGCTTTTAACACGCCACGCAATGCTGGTTCGTAAGCAAGCAAAGCTTTGGAAATGCCATGTTTCACTGCCCCTGCTTGTCCCGAAAGTCCGCTTCCTTCTACGGTGCACATCACATCAAAAGAATTATCGCGCTTGGTAACTGCAAATGGTTGCCTGATAATCATCTGTTGCGTCGGACGTGCGAAATATTTAGCACTCTCACGGCCATTAACGGTAATAACACCCTTGCCCGGTTTAATCCATACCCGCGCAATCGCTGTTTTACGTTTGCCAGTGGCGTAGGCTCTGCCCAACTTATCTAATTTTTGCACATATTCGCGCCCTTGTTCAGAGGCATCTATGGTTTTAATTGCTTCTGTGTTTTCAATCACTTCTGTAGGAATATCAATCATCACTTACCTTTTATTCTTTGGATTTTGTGCGGCTAAATCAAGTAGCGCGGGATTTTGTGCTGTATGCGGATGTTCAGTGCCAGTATAAACGCGCAAACGCTTAAATTGTTCGCGCCCTAATACGCCACGCGGTAACATGCGCTCAACAGCTTTTTCTAATACACGTTCAGGATATTTACCAGTCAAAATATCTTTTGCGCTTTGTTCTTTGATACCACCAGGATGACCCGTATGGCGATGATAAAGTTGCGCGCGATATTTATCGCCAGTGAATTCGATTTTATCGGCATTGATAACCACAATAAAATCGCCACAATTCATGTGCGGCGTATAGGTTACCTTATGTTTGCCACGCAAAATAGGCACAATAGCGGCGGCTAAACGCCCAACCACCATATCAGTTGCATCAATTAAATGCCATTTCGCATCAATATCTGCGGCTTTTAATGAAAAACTACCCACAATATTACTTTCTTTAAATGATAAAACACTTCTCCCCTTAAGGCAGAAGCTCAGATTTCAATTACTGGCTTATAGCGTTTTTTGGTGGTTTTGTCAATCATATCTATTGATAAAATTCACTATCTAAAGATTATGCAACATCAACCCATTATTTTTTAGCCATTGTTGCTCTTTTTTACGTGTTGGGCTAATCTCATCTACAATTTTCCAAAATGCGGCTGAGTGATTCATTTCCACCAAATGCGCTGCTTCATGCGCGCAAACATAGTCGCTAACACTATCTGGCGCCATAATCAACCGCCAATTAATGCTAATCTGGGCTTTATGATTGCACCGCCCCCATTGGCTTTGGGTATCGCTTAAAGTGATTTTACTCACCTTTTTATCCAGTAAATCAGCATAATAGCTCACTTTAGGCGGTAAAATTTGCTTGGCCTGTTGTTTGAAAAAGCGACGCAAATGGTCGGTTAAAATGGCACTATCAGCTGAAATAACAATATTGCCCTGCTCTATTCTCACTTGTGAATATTTTTCTGCCGCAAGCAGTTTAATTTGATAGTGCTGACCGCGAAAAAGCACCGTTCCGCCATCTTTAATGATGAGAGGCGCGGGTAAATGTTTCATCACCCAATTAGTTTGCTGTTGCAAAAATTGATGCACATAATAATCGGGGCATGGTAACGGTTTGGTAACGCACACATGCATAAAAGGTTTGCTGGCAATTTTCAGCGATAATCGGCGCGCCCTTTTGCTGTGATTAATGCAAATATCAGCCACGCGCCCATCGGGCAGAGGCAATGTGAAATGGTCGTCACGCCGCTTAAAGAACAGATTCATCATGCTTCTCGTCAATCAAATGCAAATATGACCCCATCACCCTGCCCTTGATACCGCCTGCATCGGGCAAAATTTTGCCTTGCGAATCGCGGACATCACAAAATAATGGCTGTTGGGTCGGTGCTTGATGCTCGCTAGAATAGTGAAATTCATGCGCGGTGAACGCATGATGCCGAAACATTGTGGGCTGATTAAGGCGGCAGATACGATAACCTAAATGTCGTTTAGGTTGGCGCATATCGGTACTATGGTCAAGCAACCCCGCCATTTGATGCACATCGCCCTGTTCATCTATCAGCTTTTTTCCTAATAGCATATAGCCACCACATTCGCCATAAATCCATGCACCGCTTTGTTTTGCTTGCATTAGGCTTGCAAAAAATTTATCAGCTTTGGCAATTTTGGCAGCGAATAATTCGGGATAACCGCCCGTTAAAAATATCATATCAGCTTGTGGCGATGGTGTTTGATTAAGCAAAATTGAAAAGAAACTTAACTGAATATTTTGCTGTTTCCAACTTTCAAGCTGAGCATGATAGATAAAACGACATGAATCATCATAAGCAATCGCAATATGTTTGATATTATTGAGGGTAATGAAAGATTTTTGATGAGATTTACTCTCTAATTTATTATTTTTGCTATGTTTTTTTATCAATGTCATTAGCAAGTTGAAATCAATATGCTTCATGATAGCTGAGGCTATATCATTGAGCCTACTATCGAAAGCATGAAGCGCATCAGGTTGTGTTAGCCCTAAATGGCGCGATGGCAACACCCATTCATCACAATGTGGCACTGCACCGATGATGGGTAAATCAGGAAAATCTTCTTGCAAAGCAGTTTCAAGAATCTGTTGATGGTTTTGCGAGCCAATGCCATTGAGAATAACACCAATAATATTGAGCTGATTAATATGAGCAGGCTGATAATCCAGCAAACCCTTTACCAGCGCGCAAACCGAGCGCGCTATACCTTTCACAGGCAGTATTAGGATAATCGGTATGTCGGTTTTTTGTGCAAAATCAGCATTTGAACCGATAACACCACTGCCCGCGCCATCATACAGCCCCATTGCCCCTTCAATCAGCATAAAATTATCACGCGCTAATTGCTGCGCCATTTGCAGACTACAATCGCGCATTGCCCAACTATCCAGATTAATGGCATGATGCGTACGTGCGGCCAGCGCATGAAATTGCGGATCGATATAGTCAGGACCAATTTTGGCAGGCATTACGCTAATTGAATGATTGGCGCAATGGCGCAATAGGCTCATCACAATCAATGTTTTACCGCTATTGGAATAAGGCGCGGCAATCAGGCAGGCTTGATTATTCAACATCTACCTGTCCGATTTTTGGTTTGAATATTGGCTCAATGATAGGTTCAATGATGATGGCATTTGTTTCAATATCTGCTTCATCAACCGTTTCATTTAATTGCGCCCATAATTGTGATATGGTGACGAATTGAAAGCCCTGCATTTCCGCCTGTTTTTGCCATTGTGGCAAAATATCGAGAGTGATATCATAGGGATGCCCGATAGCAATCGCGAAACCATCGCGCAAGGCGATTTTTAAGGTGCGACTCAGCTGGGTTTGTATCCATTCTTCGTTTCTTTCACCATCAATAAACACATCGCGCGCCAGTGATGGATAATTTTTCGCATGTGCTAAATATAAGCCTTGACTGGATTTATAAGTAAAAGAATCAAGAAAAATCAAACCTTTATCATTAGTATATTCAAGTAAAACATTCATACCTTCTTGCCATTGCGAAAATTTACTGCCCATATGATTATTAATGCCCGTTACCATCGGCAATTTTTGCAATGATTGCTCGATAATCACATTAATCTGTTCGGGCTTCATGCCTACCAATAACGCATCAGGACCAGGGTCGCCAGCGCCAATCGGCTCGGCACCTTGATGCAAAAAAATTTCATGCCCGTTATCAATAGCAATTTGCGCTAAGCGATTCAGCTGCTCACCATAAGGCAGGAATGATAATGTATAAATGCCTTCTAATTGCACCGCTTTCATACTACGCATTTGGTCAACGCCAATATCATCTATCATGATGGCAATGGTTTTTTGCAAAGGCTGTAATTGTTTTTTATACCGATAGCGGATATTTAATGCGTTTTTCACTTGCGTCTCATCGGTTAATATCTCCTCACTTGCTGATGGCGAATTTTCATTTTTCGTTTCGCGTTCATCTGGTTCGGTTATGTAAAGGTTAGGCTCATCTGATGAAATATCGCTCTGAAGAAAATCATTTTGTAAAATGATTTCAGTGTCGTGATAAACCTCATCTGCAATATCATCTGCCATGTCATCAGGCATTTCATTTGTTAGGGGCACTAATGATTCAGGCGGAGGCGCATCTTTGATATAGCGGTCATCAATGAAATTATCAGAATCATGTGGTAGCCCTTGCTTGGTCTCATCAGAAAGCTGCACCGACATGCTGGTAAATGTCGTTTTGTCCTTTTCCTCACTTTGTTTCGTATCAGAATCACAGCCGACTATCATCATCACGCTGGCAATCATGATGATAAAGTTATAAAAATAACAGCGAAAAGGCTTATCACAGGCGAAACAATGTTCCATCATTTTATTATTATCCGTTAATGAACAGCTTAAAGACCACTTGAAATAACCAATCTACAAAAAAAGTTTGCAGTTTTTTGCAACTTTCTTAATCTGCAACAGCAACAATCGAGTGACACACATAGATATCGTGCTATGCTGATAGCATTTTACAATCTAGCATAAAAATCTTTTATTACGCAAATGAAACTGCAAATGATAGGCTCTGTTATCCATGATAAATCGCATAGAGGTGATTTTATGCTTAGATAGTGATGCGGATACAAACTACACATGCTTCATGAAATTTGCTGATGGGCAGAAGATAGTCATGAAATAGCATCAAAAAGCATCAAAAAGCATTATTTATTGTATATCGATGCTGTAATATTCATTATAAGCAAAAATATCGACCTGCTAGAGTGCTAATGTGTTTTCAAGAATGAATTTTCCAGCCTTTGATTTAGGTTTAAAGATAAATTGCGATGTCGGCACATATTCTACAATCTTGCCGTCATCTAAAATGATGATATTATCGCATAATGGCTGCATGATACGGGCATCGCGACTCATCACAATCATGGCAGTGCCCATTTGGCGTGATAATGTTGGCAATAGCCCGACAATATTTGCTTGTGCGATGATATTTAACTCAGTGGTAATATCATCTATAATCAATAATTTAGGGCGGGTAATTAATGCACGTGCCAAACAAGCAAGCTGATAAAGCCCTGCGGTGCGATAGGCAACTGGCATATCATCTGGATAGGCTTTCAGCATTGCATCAGAAATATTTAAGCGGTCGGCAACTTCTTGTAATCGGTGCTCAAGCCCATTGCTATCTTTCATTCTGGTGAGAGGCAGAAGAATATTATCCCCAATCGTAAAATATGGATTGAGCGCATTGTGGCAATTGGCGGGCACAATATTAATATCATGGCGAATATTGCGAAATATTTCATCATTCATTGGGCTAATATCTTGCCCATTAAAAATAACCGTGCCTGCCGTTGGGCGAATCAAACCCGCAAGGATATTCGCCAGTAAAGTTTTACCAGCTAACTGCATGCCCACAACACCAATAATTTGATTAAAATTGAGTGTAAACGCAATATCTTCTAGCAGATAAATCTTTTTATTGCCCTTATCTTTTTGAAAAACTTCATAAGATAGATAAGAAATATCAAGCAAAACATTGTTTGTTAAAGATTTTTTTTCTTTTGCCATTATGATTCCTGCTTTGTATTGCTGATAATATCAGCCGATACTGGCTGGATATAGCTATTGCGTTTTTTACAGAAAAACGATGCTTTTACCAGTGCCTTACTATAGGGGTGGTTGGGAAAACTCAACATTTTATCGGCAGTATCGGCTTCTATTAATTTTCCTTCATGAAAAAAGCTGATTTGATTGCATATTTTACCAGCGCAATCGGCATGATTATCAAATAATATCAGAACCATATCATTAGTTTTAAGTTGTTGTAATAATAGCACAATATCCATTTGCTCGTAAGGCATCAGATTGGCAAGCGGCTGCTTTAATAACACCATTGTTGGCTGATAAATAAAATTGAGAGTAAGGTAAATTTTATATTTTATCAAATTAGATAATTGAACAGGATAGGCATTCATCACCGCTTGATAATCGGTGATTTTTAGAATGGCGAATAATTTTTGAATCATTTCTTCAATCTGTTCTGGATTTTGCTTTTTACTCGCTAAAAATAAACGGATTTGCTTACCGATTTTTTGATTTGGATTGAAAACCGTGTGATGATAAGAAAAAATCATACTGATATGTTGCGTGATATATTTTCTGCGCTTTGCTGGTGATAGGTTTACGATATTGGTTTGCTCACCAATGGTAATGCTTCCTTTGCTAAAATATTTTTCCCCTTGCCCTAAAAAATAATCCCATAACAAATAAGCCCCTTGCTCACTTTGCTCTATCATTCCTAAATGATGGCCTGGTAATAATTTCAGATTCATTTCCTTCAATAAATCATCATTGGTTTTTGCGTGTTTACGTATTAAAAATTCATTAATTTGAATATAGGGTTGCTTTTTAGCCATGTCGCCACCTTTGCTCACATATTTTCCCTAATTGCCGCACCATAATCATGGTGAAAAATAACAGCATAAAGGGCAACATAGCAAGCCAATAATATTCAGGTGCGATTGTAAGGCTTTCTTGCAAAAGCTGTCCCCACCGTAAAATATTGCCTTGCGAGGCTGATATTTGTGATGCAGGCAGTAAAAACCCAATCATTATTTCTAATAATAGCGCAACATTAAGACCCGAAAAAAAGGAGCGATATAAGGCTGCTTTGCAATTAGGAAACATTTCATGATAAACCAACTGCCATTTATTATCGCCTGAAAATAATCTGGCATAAGTAACATAAGGCATATGGTATTGCGCCTTGATGGAGCTGCGTATCACGCTATAATAGCGATGCCATTCAACAAAAATAATCGCGGCAATAACGCTTATCATGGTGATATTTTTGGTTACCGCCCATGCCATCACCAGAATAATCATTGGTAAAATAGCAATGATATTGTGGCAATAATCTAATATTTTACCGATAAAGCGATAGCTTAACCCCGCAATAACGCCCAATATACTACCGATAATAAATGCACTTATTGTGGCAATCATGGCAATCATCAATGAATATTGCATACCATAAATCAACCGTGCGAACCTATCACGCCCCAATGTATCAGTGCCTAATAGAAAACTGGCATGCCCTTCATTAATAAGGTGCGGTTTTAGATTTTGTTGGTAGAGATATTCTTGCAACGGGTTATGCAAATCAATAATTGGCATGATAAATAGCAATATCACTAAAAACAATGCCCATAATATCGTAAATATATTTTGCCAATTCATCAGATGAAAGCTGTCGCTTGTTGTGATTTTATTCACACCATTCATAAACGCCCGCTTACCATAACTCATCATGCATATCGCCAATTTTTTTGGCATTGTAACACATAAATAAAGCATGAAAGCGATACTATGTTGGCGCGCACGTATCATAATATTGCGGCTGTAACCAACAATCAGACGGCGCGTACTATATTTAATAGGAAGATTAGCCATAATTCTCTTGTTGATGATGGGGATTATCAGACCACGCATTAATGATAAAAAACATCATATAAATAGCGGTAAATATAAATAAAATAGCGCGAATTAATGGTGTATCAGCATTGATAACAGCTTGTAATGTTAAAAAACCAATGCCCTTATACTGAAAAATACTTTCAATAATAATAAGATAGGTGAAAATATATGTAAATTTTTTTAAGAATAATTTAAGTAATTTCTTGCAGATAAACAAGAATCTATCAAGAGTAAATTGTTTGTTTTGAATGATAACGTAAACTTTTTTACGGTAGATACGGTTGTTTTTTTGAACATGGCAGGCAAAATGAAAAGCTGATGGCGGAATAAAAGCAAGCAAGGGCAGTAGCATGGCATTAAATAATTGCATTGCACCTGCCTTATCACCTTGCATCAGTAATTGCCAAAAATATAAATTATCAGCAAGTGAGGTATTATTTTCGCCTATTTTAACGATGTTTGCTATTAATAACAGTAATATCGCCCATAAAAAATAGGCAATGGCGGTGCGATTATCGTCTGTTACTGCACTTTCTAATGGGATTCTAGGCACAAAATAAGCAAATAAAAACCCTAAAATAATAATAAAAATCAGTGATATAGATAAAAAATCTAATGTGTTAAATAAACTTAACTTTATCAATTCAAGCGGGTCTTGCTGATGGTGAGACGAAATCCCGAAATCCCCTTGCAAAATATTACTTAAAAATATGATAAACTGATTAAGATGGCCACTGATAATATTATCACCCACAATATTTCCGCCTGTAATATTTGCTGTATTATCAGGAAAAAGGGTTAACAGAAACATCAATAATGTTGCGCCTAATAATAGCATCACTGCTTCTATAAATTTGCCGATGATTGTTCGAAAAACCATTACTGTCCTTATCTTTTGCTATACATCTTGATAAGTCTTGCAGGCGGTAAAGTCAAGTGTTGCCCATTAATATCAAGGGCATTTATAAAGATGTTTTTGCAAAGACTTTACAGGCTTTTCTCTAATTCTGGTATCGCTTCAAATAAATCGGCAACCAAGCCATAATCAGCCACTTGAAAAATGGGTGCATCAGCATCATTATTAATGGCAACAATTGTTTTAGAATCTTTCATGCCTGCCAAATGTTGAATCGCCCCCGAAATGCCAACCGCAATATATAAATTAGGCGCTACAACTTTACCCGTTTGCCCCACTTGATAATTATTCGATACATAGCCTGCATCAACAGCTGCCCTTGATGCGCCTACTGCCGCACCTAATTTATCAGCAATTTTTTCTAGCATGGCAAAATTTTCGCCCGCTTTCATACCACGCCCGCCCGAAATCACAATATCAGCAGTGGTGAGTTCAGGCCGTTCGCTTTTGCTAATCATATTTTCTACAAAGGTCGATTTACCACTATCAGCTGGCGCATTCACCGATTCAATCGATGCATTACCGCCAGTTTTCTCAGCCAATTCAAAAGCTGTGGCACGTACAGTGATAAAAATACAATCTTCTTCGGATTCCACCGTTTGCATCGCATTGCCCGCATAAATAAGACGCACAAATTGATTCGAAGATTTCACTTCGATAATATCTGAAATTTGTTGCCTATCGGCAAGTGCTGCCGCCGCTGGCAAAATGGCTTTACCATAAGTACTGGCAGGGGCAAGAATATGTGAATAATCGCCTTTCATGGCGGCAATCATCGGCGCGATATTTTCTACCAATTCCCCCTTAAAGACTGGCGATTCAGCATTCAATATTTTCGCGCATGATGGCAATGCTTTGGCTTGTTCTACAGCACCAATACATTGTTCGCCAATCACCAACACATTAATATCATTGCCTATTTCTAGTGCCGCCGCATAGGTGGCATAGCTGTTAGGATGTAATTCACTGCCATTATGTTCGGCAATTACTAAAATTGTCATTTTATTACCTTTATATTACTTTTGCTTCGTTTTTTAATTTTTCAATCAATTCAGCCACACTGTTGACAATCACGCCACTTGCCCGTGCGGGTGGTTCTACTACTGATAATATTTTCAAACGCGGTGTAACATCTATGCCCCAATCGGCGGGAGTAGAGGCATCGAGTGGTTTTTTCTTTGCCTTCATAATATTAGGCAGGCTGGCATAGCGCGGTTCGTTCAAGCGTAAATCAACACTTAATACTGCATTTTTATTCAAAGCAAGCTTTTGTAAGCCGCCATCAACTTCGCGGGTGATATTAATTTTGTCGCCAGCAATTTCCATTTCTGATACAAAACTGCCCTGCGCCCAGTCTAATAACGCCGCCAACATTTGTGCGGTTTGGTTATTATCACCATCAATGGTTTGCTTGCCCATAATCACCAAATCGCCATTTTCTTTTTCAACCACTGCTTTGAGCAATTTAGCGATTGCCAAAGGTTCGGGCGTATCAGCACCGCAATTAATATGCAATGCACGGTCAGCTCCCATCGCTAATGCGGTGCGTAACACATCTTGCCCGCCATCATTGCCGATAGTTACCACCACAATTTCAGTTGCTGTGCCTGCTTCTTTTAACCTTACGGCTTGTTCTACTGCAATTTCACAGAAAGGATTCATCGACATTTTGACATTTTCAGTCACCACGCCACTCTTATCACCTTTCACACGTACAGTTACATAAGCATCAATTACCCTTTTTACAGGAACAATAATTTTCATTTATCCATCCTTTTGTTTATGTTCAAAAAAATCATATATGTGATTTATCTCTAAAAGTCCAATAAAAACCTTAAAATTAGTCAGCAGATTTCAATTTTTCATTATTCGGGTCATATGGCGAATCAGCAATCACTTTAGCCTTATAAGGCTTTTCTAAAATCATCACCTCAAATTCAGTGCCGATTTGTGCATATTCGGGGTCGACAAAACTCATCGCGAACGAACGTTGCAATCTATGCCCAAATCCGCCAGAGCTAACCCTGCCGATTTTCTTACCATCTTTATAAATCGCTTCATTACCAAAACAATGGGCATCTTCAGTGCCATCAATTTCAGTCATCGCGAATTTCCATTTTAAGCCCGTTTTTTCGCGTGCGATTAAACCAGCCTTGCCGATAAATTCTTTATTCATATCTATCATGCGGTCAAGCCCTGCTTCAATTGGCGAATAATCGCGATTAAGGTCTGGTCCCCATGCGCGATAAGATTTTTCAACCCGCATGGAATCCATTGCGCGCATACCAACATGGCGCAAGCCTAAATCTTTGCCCGCATCTTCTATCAGGTCAAAAATATGATTCTGATACTCAATCGGGTGATGCAATTCCCAGCCCAATTCACCAACATAATTAACGCGCATCGCCATCACATCAGGCGCATAGCCTACTGATATTGCCTGCCCCGTTAGCCACTTAAAACCATCATTTTCAACATTAGCATCGGTGATTTTTCGTAATAATTTACGCGCATTAGGGCCAGCAAGCACAAACACGCCATATTGATTGGTAACATTATGAATATGCACTGAACCATCTTTGGGCAGATTGCGACGCAATAAATCGTAGTCAAAACCTTCGCCAGCCGAAGATGATACCAGATAATAGCAATTATCGCCCATTTTGGTAACTGTAAATTCGCTATGCGTACCACCCGATTCATAAAGCCCATGCACCAATTTAACACCGCCAATTTTCTTTGGCATTTTATTGGCAAATATTCTTTCAAGAAATGCTTCTGTGCCAGCACCATATGCTTCATATTTCACGAAATTGGTCATATCAATCAGCCCGCAAGCATCACGCATCGCTTCTGATTCGCGTTTTAGCGCAGGAAACCAATTGGCTTGTGCCTGACGAAAAGTCCAATCATCTTTGGTATTGGGCGCATCGGCAAACCAATTTGCGCGCTCCCAGCCTACCCGTTGCCCAAATACTGCACCGCGCGCCGCCAACCTATCATAGCAAGGCGATGTACGTGCAGGGCGTGCGCCCGGGCGTTCTTCCATCGGGTAATGAACAGTGAATAAATGTTCGTAAGTTTCAACATTTTTTGCCAGCGTGTATTGTTTATTAGCATATTTGCTGAAACGGCGCGCATCAATTGAAAATGTATCTAAATCAGTTTCGCCTTCTACGATTTGATCGGCAATCACTTTACCAGCACCGCCACCTGCGGTGATACCAAAACTAAAACCTTCAGCAATAAAGAAATTTTCCAACCCATGCCCGATTGGTCCTATCATTGGGTTGCCATCAGGCGTATAGGCAATAGCACCATTAATGATTTCTTTAATACCAGCATTTTCAAAGCTAGGCACGCGCACCATACAGGCTTCAACATGTGGCAACAGCCTATCTAAATCGCCTTGAAATAATTCGCGTTCCGCATTATGCGACACACCATCAACATAGCAAGGTTTCGCACCTTTTTCGTATGGACCAAGCAAATAGCGATTGCGTTGTTCTTCGCGAAGATAATATGATGCATCGCTTTCACGCAAAATCGCCATTTCTGGCAAGCCTGCATCAAGTCTTTCTTGCAATTCAGGCACAATATCAGTCACAATATATTGATGTTCAACTGGAATCATCGGCAGCTTAACGCCCACTGCGCTTAACAGCTGATTGGTATAGCTACCCGATGCCGTCACCACATATTCACATTGAATATCGCCCTTATCGGTCTTAACAATCCATTCGCCAGATGGCGCTTTTTCTATATCCGTTACGCATGTTTTTTCGTAAATCTCGCCGCCATTATTGCGCGCACCTTTAACAAATGCCATACATAAATCAGCAGGCGCAATATGCCCATCGGTATTATGCCATAACGCGCCGACAAGGTCGTCAGTTTTTGATAATGGCCAAAGTTCTTTCACTTTTTCGGGCGTGATAATCTGGTAATCAACCCCGATACTACGCGCCACGCCTGCATAATTCTTATATTCATCCATACGCGCTTGGGTATGCGCTAACCTTATATTGCCGCAAACATGGAAGCCAACATCTTGTCCTGTTTCTTCTTCCAACGTTTTGTATAAATCAATAGAATATTTATGTAATTGCGCGACAGCATAGCTCATATTAAACAGGGGCAACAACCCTGCCGCATGCCATGTAGAGCCTGATGTTAGGGTGTTACGTTCGCATAATACGGTTTCAATACCGCGTTTTGCCAAATGATAAATCGTGGAACAGCCAGCAACACCGCCACCGATAACAACTGCACGTGAATATTTTTTCATCATATACTCCTAAAATCATATAAATTACTTCTTATCTTGCTTCACAACATTATGCTAATGAATTTGCGTCTTTACAATGTTGTTCTGCGACATTTGCCTCTATAAATCGTGCCTTAAAATGTAGGAGGAGTCTCGCCGCGCAATAAATGAGCAGCAATCACCGTATTATGTAACAGCATCGCAATGGTCATCGGCCCTACCCCGCCCGGCACAGGTGTTATGCCAGCCGCGCGCGCAGAGGCACTTGCAAATTCCACATCGCCAACCAATTTTGTTTTGCCTTCAGGCGTTTCAATGCGGTTAATGCCAACATCAATCACACACGCACCTTCTTTAATCCATTCGCCTTTCACCATTTCAGGCCGTCCTACCGCTGCCACCACAATATCGGCACGCCGACAAATAGCGGGTAAATCGCGACTTTTGGAATGGGCAATGGTAACAGTGGCATTAGCACCTAATAATAATTGTGCCATCGGCTTGCCCACAATATTCGACCGCCCAACAATCACTGCATCTTTGCCCGATAAATCACCTAGAAAATCTTGCAATAGCAACAAACAGCCATAAGGCGTACAGGGAATCAATGCCTGCCCTGCCCCATTATTCAGCCTGCCAACATTGATGGTATGAAACCCATCAACATCTTTTTGTGGGTTGATATAATTAATCACGGCTGATTCATCAATTTGTTTTGGCAGTGGCAGTTGCACCAAAATACCATCAACATTACTATCATTATTCAGCTCATCAATTTTTTGCAATAATGTTGCTTGCGATGTATCTGCAGGCATTTTGAATTCTAATGATTCCATGCCACATTCTTCGGTTTGTTTTACTTTATTTTTCACATAGACCGAACTTGCAGGGTTCTCACCCACCTGTATCACCGCTAATGAAGGTCGCCAGCCTTTTTCTGCGAAATTTTTTGCGACATGTTTGCCGATTTTGGCACGTAAATTCTGTGCAAAGGCTTTACCATCAATGATTTGTGCAGGCATGGTCACGTTCCCCCGTTAATTATAATAAGCGTGATTTTTACAAATTAAAGATAGGCTTGTCAAGCAATATCAACCTTATTTGCTTCGATTTCAGATGCTTTTTGTTCTACCAACGCCACCAGATGGTCAACAATATTGCTATCTTCTAGCCGATGGTTGGTCAAGCCCGAAATATAAATCTGATGATTATCTTTGCCACCGCCAGTAAGCCCAATATCAGTGCTTTTTGCCTCGCCCGGTCCATTCACCACACAGCCAATCACCGATAGGGATAATGGCGTTTTGATATGGGCAAGTTTTTCTTCTAGCAATTTCACCGTTTTAATCACATCAAATTGTTGGCGCGCACAAGAGGGGCACGATATAATCTGTACGCCACGTACACGTAAACCTAATGATTTCAATATCTCAAACCCAACATGCACTTCTTGTTCTGGTTCATCGCTTAATGATACGCGAATGGTATCGCCAATGCCCGCCCATAATAAACTGCCAATGCCGATGGCTGATTTAATCGTGCCGCTTTTGTAACTGCCCGCTTCGGTAATGCCCAAATGTAATGGATAATCGCATAAATCTGCCAGCTGTTGATAGGCGGCAACGCTTAGAAAAATATCCGATGCTTTGACTGAAATTTTGATATTGGTGAAATCATTATCCTCTAGCAATTTGATTTGCGATAACGCGCTTTCAACCAATGCTTCGGGGCAAGGCTCGCCATATTTTTCCAGAATATCGCGCTCTAACGACCCACCATTCACGCCAATTCGAATCGGAATATCATGCGCTTTTGCCGCCTTAATCACCTCGCGCACGCGTTCCTGATTACCAATATTACCAGGGTTAATCCGCAGACATGCTGCCCCCGATTCCGCCGCTTCAATCGCCCGTTTGTAATGAAAATGAATATCAGCCACAATTGGCAAAACCGATTGCGCAGTGATTGCTTTGAGTGCAGTGGTGGATTCTTCATCAGGGCAAGAGACGCGTACAATATCGGCACCAGCATCAGCAATGCGGTTAATTTGCGCTAATGTGCCTGCAATATCATTGGTAGGGGTGTTGGTCATTGATTGCACCGCAATTGGTGCATCACCCCCTATCGGCACATTACCGACATAAATTTGCTTAGATTTGCGTTTGGCAATATGGCGATAAGGGCGTATCAAAATAGTATTTATTGGCTTTGCTCAAGCTTAATCGTTTCTAACAATTCATTAAGCGTAACGCCATCTTGAATATGTGTGCCATTTTCGATTGATACCGCATCAAGCGCACTATATCTCACTCTGCCATTTGCACCTAACGTGCCTTTTGACTGACCGTTAACAATCAACTGAACACCACCTGCATTACCGACTTTAACAAATATTTGGTCACCCGGTGGCGCATAATAAACATCATTTGTTTGCAATTGGCGTGCAAAAATTTCACCCGTACGCCCTGCATTTACATCAACTTGCGCGACATCTATCACCGAAACCCAACTGCTGGTAGTAACTTTTACCGCAACATTTGAATTGACAGGATTACCATATTCGCGCCCTGCTCTGGTTGCAACTCTAGGCGTAGGTGCATCATCTTGCACCACTTCTTCGGCAACACGAAACACTGAATTTTGTTGTGGCTCAACACTATCTGCATTATCATTACCGCCATTTAAAATATCATCAATATTGGTCAATGTTTCGGATTGAGTCGATTGATTATCATCAAGCTCTGATTTTTCATTGATGCCTGAAAAAATCAGCCATAACACATAAATCATCGCCAGCATAAAACCGCCCATCAGCACAAATGCCATATTATGGGTTTTTGGATTAGAACCCGACATCATCTGTTGCACCAAGTTACTACTTTGTTCTACCACTTCGCGATCGGAACGTTTGGCAAGTGGCTTGGCATTTGGCACGGGGTTACTGGTAGAAGCAATCGCAGCGGCGGCGATTTTACCACGCCCACCCACAGAATTAACAACCATATCAGCAAGTTTATTATCGGTTTGAATGCGGTCATCTTGCTGTTCGCGTTGCAAACGATATCGCTTAATATCATTGGTAATATCAATCGCAAGCATTTCGGCATAGCTACGCGCAAAGCCATAATAATATGTATCGCCCGGAAATTCATCAATATTGCCACTTTCGATGGCACGCAATAATTGTGCCCGAATACGCAAATCTTTCGCCACTGCCTCAATCGTCATTTCTTGTGTTTCACGCCCACGCGCTAATTTTTGCCCGATATTATCTAAAATGTCTTTGCAAAGCTCGGCATTGGATTTTGATGTAACTTGTTCATTGTCACGCATTTGTTGCGCCATATAACTGCACTCCGATTATTTTCGTATATTATTATGCACAAATAAGATTCTATCAGAAAATCTTAAAAATTCAATCATTTTATTTTTTTAGGATATAGTTATTGAATTATTTTTGATTAATTCAGCTTTATTCATCTAATCCATACGCATGGTGTAAATTTCGCATCACTAATTCCATATATTCGGCATCAATCAGCACGCTGACCTTAATCTCAGAAGTGGAAACCGCGTGAATCGGCACATTTTTTTCTTTGAGCGTATTAAATAGAATCGCCGCAACGCCAGTATGGGTACGCATGCCCGAACCAACAATAGAAACTTTAATCAACCCATCTTGCGAGACGATTTGTTCAAATTCCAATGCTTCTTGATGTTGTTTAAGTAGGGCTTGCACTTTTTCACTATCATCACTTTTAATGGTGAAAGTAAGATTGCCCAAACCTTGCTGGCGTGATTCCACTTGCACAATCATATCAACAATAATTTTTTTATCGCTCAGTAAGGTGAAAATACGTGCCGCCCCAACGATATTATCAACACCCAATATGGTGATTTTTGTTTCATCTTGACTGCAAGTAATGCCAGTTACACTGCGTTCTTCCATTTGCAAGACCTCCTGAATAATTTGTGTGCCTGAATTTTCGGTTACCTCTTGTTCAAAACTAGAAAGCACCCGTAATTTTACATTATAATAGCGCGCCAGCTCAACCGAACGAGTTTGCAACACTTTTGCCCCTAATGATGCCATTTCTAACATTTCATCATAGCTGATTTTATCAATTTTGCGCGCTTTACTTACAATATTAGGGTCGGTGGTATAAACACCATCAACATCGGTATAAATATCGCACCTATCGGCACCAATGGCGGCGGCAAGCGCCACTGCCGATGTATCAGAACCACCTCTGCCCAATGTGCTGATACGCCCATTGTTGGTAACGCCTTGAAAACCCGCACATATCGCAATGGCGCGCGCATCATGTGCTTTGATAGAAGCCATAAATTTTGCTTTATCAATATCTAATATTTTGGCATGTTTATGATTATCATCAGTCAGCATCGGAATTTGCCACCCCATGAAAGAGCGCGCTGGCATGTTCATTTTTTGCAAAATCAATGCTAATAGGCCCGCAGTCACTTGTTCGCCAGTGGCAACAATCGCATCATATTCCTGATTATCGTAAAGCGGATTTGCCTTACTTGCCTGCTCAATCAGCTGATTGGTAACCCCTGCCATTGCTGATACCACAACAATCACCTGATGGTTATTATCCCATTCATGCTTGACCTTACGGGCGACATGCTGAATCTTCTCAAGGTCGGCTACCGATGTTCCTCCAAATTTTTGTACAATCAGCAAAATATGCTTCCTATCATTACTGGCATTCATTAGTGGCAATCATTATCATTTGCTTTTATCAGATAATATGCCTACAATGCAAAAAAAATTAAGCATATATACATTGAATAAGGCAATTATGGCAAGTATGAATATCGGCAATAACGCAAATATAGGCAATGATGAGATAGAAAAATTTTCTGCCACTGGTTGGTGGGATAATCACAAGCTATATCGCACGTTGCACCAAATGAATCCAGCGCGTTTAACATTTATTGATGAGGTGTTACGTAAACATTATCAGCTTCAAGATGAAACTGATAGCATCAGTTTTAAGGGCAGAAAAGCCCTTGATATTGGTTGCGGTGGTGGTGTTTTATCACTGCCATTGGCGCGTATGGGGTTTGCGGTAAGCGCGATTGATATGAATGACAATGCGATTATTGAAGCGAAAAAAGCCGCCAATCAAGCAGGCTTGACGATTGATTTTCAGATGATTGATGTTGAAAAATTTGCCAACAAACATGAAGAAACATTCGATGCAGTTTTTTGTTTAGAACTATTAGAACATATTGATGATTGGGCTGGATTTTTAGAATCAGCCACTGCCCTGTTAAAACCAGATGGCATGTTGTTTATCTCTACCATCAGGCGCGACCTCAAATCAAAATTATTGGCGATTTATGCGGCGGAATATGTGTTGCAACTGTTGCCAAAAGGCACCCATGATTGGCAGAAATTCTTAAATCCTGATGAAATTATGGCGGTGTTGCACGATAAAGGCTTACGCTTTTGCGATTCTGCGGCAATGGTGTGGCAGCCAATACGCAACAATTTCATTCTAAAACGTGGCGATGATACCCCCAATTATATTTTAGCCGCCAGCAAACAATGGCGGGGGCGAGTTGCTCACTAATGACATTAATCGCATCAAACACCGCATTGCAAGAATTTATAGAATCATGCGATGGTGTAAAATTATTAGCAGTGGATACCGAATTTTTTCGCCGTTACAGCTATTATCCTGAATTATGCCTGATACAAATCAATAATGGTAAGCAAGCCGTAACGGTTGATGTATTGGCTGAGGGGCTCGATATAACGCCATTGCTTGATTTACTATATTGCGAAGATATTTTGAAAATTTTTCATTCGGCATCGCAAGATATTGAAATTTTTTGCAAATTACGTGATGGCAAAGTACCAACCCCAATTTTTGATACCCAAATCGCTTGCATGGCATGTATGGGTGAGGCGCAAACCAGCTATGAGCGTGTGGTGAAGAAATTACTCAATGTCACATTGGATAAAACCATGCAGGCTTGCGATTGGCGCACCCGTCCGTTAAGTCAAGAACAGCTTAATTACGCGCTTGCCGATGTGATTCATCTGTTACCGCTTTATGATAGATTATGCGATATTATCAATGGTTTGGAGCGTATGGAGTGGCTGAAAGAAGAAATGGAGCGCATTGCCAACCCCGATAATTACCAAAAAGATTTGGATAATTTATGGCGCAATATTAAGGGCAAAAATCTGAAAGCCAAAGGGCTGGCGATTTTACAAAATATCGCCAAACAGCGCGAATTATTAGCCATGCGCTATGATGTGCCACGTAAACATATCATGCATGATGATGATTTAACCTTGCTTGCCCAAAAACCGCCCGCAAATTTACAAAAATTTTTAGCAAAAAATTGCCTCACCATGCGCCGTCTCACTGATGATGATAGGCAAGAATTTTATCAAGCAATCATTGACGGCGCTGATAATAAAGATAACATTATATTGCCTCAAGCCAAAATACTGCCCGATACAGCGCAACAATTACAGATTGATATGTTGCGTATTGTCCGTCGTTTGGTGGCAGTAGAATTAAATATCACGCCAAAATTATTATGCGAACAAGATGATTTACAATATATTGTGATGCAAGCTGGGCAATTGCCTGATTTTCTTACATCGGGCTGGCGTTATCAGCATTTTGGCGAAATTGTAGAAAGCTTTATGCAAGGTGACTATCAGATGGTGATACAGCAAGGCAATCCTGTTTTGCTGAAGGGGTAAGCTGCATTTTTACCAATGGTAATTTATGTTGCTTCAAGCCTTCGGTAATTTCTTGCCTGTTGGGCTGTGCGATAAGCTGAAAGCCATTTTTGTGATAAAATTGTTGCGCCCTTTTGTTACCCATCACCGCATAAATGATAATCGGCTTATTGGTATCAAGTTTTTTCATCAGCAACCGATAAAATGCCTTGCCAATGCCCTTACCTTGATAATCACTGGCAACATACAAAGCAATAATCTCGTTTTTAATCAATTCTACCGCTGCCCAACCGATAATATTACCCTGATATTCTGCCACCAAATGCGAATGGTTACCGCCTTTAATAGAATTGGCAAATGTTAGAATTTGTTGCGGACTGGTAAAATCTTGGTTCTGCACGGCTTGGCGATATTCGGGCTGGTTATAAGTGGCTTGCCATAGGATTTTACGTAAATCGCATATTGCCACAGCATCGTTGATGGTCGCGCCTCTGATGATGACTTTACCCGTAATATTTTGCATTTATTTTATCGCGTTTGGCGGGCGGCTCATCATATCGGATGGGAATATCTGCCCTTTATCAATATCCACATCTTGAAAACCAATTTTGCCAAAGCCCCTTTTTTGATAAAACGCAATCGCCTGATGGTTATAGCTTACCACCCGCAAATTAATCGACAATGTTGCGTTCAAATATTCTTCCACCTGAGCAAATAATCTCTGCCCTATTCCTTTGCCTTGCTGATATGGGTCAACGTAAATGGTGGTCAGCACATTGCCACGCTTATTGGCACTGGCATAAGCAATTAATTGCTTATTAATGCCTTTGCCTTGTTCCATCAACCAAAATTTTTCAATATCAGCCTCGTCTGCACCAATATCGCCAATCTGTTCCGTTACTTGACAATTAATCGCATAATTCTGTTGCGTCTCATTATTATTGGCATCATCACCCGTAAAGCCTTGCGCCTTGCCTGCAATTAAATCGCGATAATGCTGAATGGTTTGTGATGCGGTAAATTCAAATAGCTTTATCAGTAAATCGCGGGTAATGTTATATTCCGCGTTTGGATAAGTTGCCAACCATACTTTACGGCGCAATTTACAAATGGCAGGCGCATCTTTCGGCAATGCCTCTTTTATCTGGGCCTCTCTTATCTGGGCTTCTCTCATATTGGTATTAGTTCTCATCATTTTTGGACAATAAATTTTTTCGTATAATTGTTGTATGATGCGTGATTATAGCATTGTCTTTTTATAATGTCACTGCTATGATGATGTCGTTATTATTGATATTAATATGTGGTTCATTGGAGGTATTGATGGAATTGCGAAAACGTCGAAAAATTGGTTTAATCGGTGCAGGTAATATCGGCGCAGTGCTTGCTTTTCATGCGGCTTGTCGCAGCATGGGCGATGTTGTACTTTTTGATATTAGCGAAGGGCGTCCGCAAGGAATTGCGCTAGATATTTTGCAATCTACGCCATTAACGGGCAATGATAATGCGGTTATCGGTAGCAATAACCCTGCTTCGCTGAAAGATGCAGATGTGATTATTGTCACAGCTGGTTTGGCGCGTAAACCGGGGATGAGCCGTGACGACCTTATCGGTGCAAATGCAAAAGTGATGAAATCAGTGGGTGATGCGATTAAAAATAATGCCCCTAACGCTTTTGTGATTTGTGTTACCAATCCGCTTGATGTGATGGTGGGTTTATTACAGAAATTTAGTGGCTTGCCTACCCATATGGTTGTTGGCATGGCGGGCGTGCTCGATTCGGCACGGTTTCGCACATTTTTAGCAGAAGAACTTAATGTTTCGGTGCAAGATGTGGTGGCGTTTGTGTTAGGCGGGCATGGTGATACGATGGTGCCGTTAAAACGCTATGCCACGATTGCAGGTGTACCTCTGCCTGATTGGGTGAAAATGGGCTGGATAAGCGATGAGAAACTAGATGCTATCATTGATAGAACGCGCAAAGGTGGTGCTGAATTGGTGAATTTGCTGAAAACTGGTTCTGCCTTTCATACACCAGCAGTTGCTGCATTGGAAATGGCGACAGCATATTTAGGCGATGAAAAACGTATCTTACCATGCGCGGCTTATGTTGATAATGCTTACGGGCTTGATGGCTTATATGTGGGCGTGTTGTGTCAGTTAGGCGCGCAAGGGGTTGAGCGCATTGTTGAACTTGAGCTACTGCCCGAAGAACAAGCAATGTTTGATAATTCAGTTAAAGCTGTGCGCGAATTGAACGATGTTGTTGATACTATGATTAATAATAATGAATTGTAAAAATTATGAATCTCCATGAATACCAATCCAAACAAATCTTAAAACAATATGGCGTTGCTACATTAGCGGGGGCGGTGGCTTTTACCACCAGCGAAGCAGTAGCGGCGGCAAAAACAGTTAGCGATAGCAATAATGTTTGTGCTGTCAAATCGCAAATCCATGCTGGCGGACGTGGCAAGGGTAAATTTACTCATGCCCTTAATGGTAAGGGCGGCGTACGCATTGCCACTAGCATTGATGATGTTCAGCAATATGCTGATGATATGCTCGGCAAAATCTTGGTGACTGAACAAACGGGGGCTGTTGGTAAAAAAGTTGAAAAACTTTATATTGAAGCAGGATGTGCGATTGCCCGTGAATTTTATGTCAGCCTATTGCTTGATAGACAAACATCAAAAATTATGGTGATGGCATCAAGCGAGGGCGGTATGGATATTGAAGCGGTGGCTGAAGAAACGCCCGATAAAATTATCACCGCCCATATTGACCCTACTTTTGGCTTTAGTGGCAGTATTGCGCGTAAAATTGGTTTTGCGATTGGGTTGCAAAAGCAACATATAGCGGGTTTCACACAATTTTTAGGTGGGCTTTATCAAATGTTCACCCAAGAAGATTGCGCGATGGTAGAAATCAACCCGATGGTGCTCACCAAAACTGATGAGATTATTGCGCTAGATGCCAAAGTCAGCATTGATGATAACGCGCTGTATCGCCATGCTGAAACGCTTGCCATGCAAGATAAAAGCGAAGAAGATGCAAGCGAGCTTGAAGCAAAAGAGCATGAGCTTAATTATATTCGACTTGATGGTGAGATTGGCTGTATGGTCAATGGTGCGGGCTTGGCGATGGCAACGATGGATATTATCAATATTTACGGTTCTAGCCCTGCCAATTTTCTAGATGTTGGTGGCTCAGCCACAGCAGAACGGGTGCAGAAAGCCTTTGAAATTATCCTTTCTGATGACAATGTGAAAGCAATTTTGGTCAATATTTTCGGTGGTATCATGCGCTGTGATGTGATTGCCGAAGGCATTATTAATGCCGCCAAAGCGATTACCATAAAAGTGCCATTGATTGTTCGTTTGGAAGGCACTCAAGTTGAAAAAGGACGCGCGATGCTAGATGAATCTGGCTTAAACATCATCTCAGCAAGCTCATTAGACGAAGCGGCACGCAAAGCCGTTGCATCAGTAAAGGCAGAATAACATGGCGATATTAGTTGATAAAAATACCAAAGTAATTTGTCAGGGCATGACGGGCAAACATGGCTCGTTTCATACCGAACAAGCACTTGCTTACAACACCAAAATGGTGGGTGGTATATCGCCCGGTAAGGGCGGCACAGAACATTTAGGTTTGCCTGTATTTAATACTGTGCATGAGGCAGTTGCCCAAGTTAAACCAGATGCCAGCGTGATTTATGTGCCTGCGCCTTTTGCCGCTGATGCTATTATGGAAGCGATTGAAAGTGAGATTGAGCTGATTGTTTGTATCACTGAAGGCGTGCCAGTGATGGATATGGTGAAGGTGAAAGCGGCATTAAATGGCTCGCGCTCGCGTTTGATAGGACCGAATTGTCCGGGCGTTATCACACCCGATGCGTGCAAAATCGGCATTATGCCCGCGCATATTCACCAAAAAGGTAAGGTTGGTATTGTATCGCGTTCTGGCACACTCACTTACGAGGCGGTGGCACAGACAACTGTAGTAGGTTTGGGGCAAAGTAGCTGTGTTGGCATTGGTGGCGACCCAGTGGCGGGCACCAATTTTATTGATGTATTGGATTTATTCTTTAATGATGATGAAACCGAAGCGGTGATTATGATTGGTGAAATCGGCGGTTCAGCAGAAGAAGAAGCGGCAGAATTTATCAAAAACCATCCACGTAAAAAACCGATGGTTGGTTTTATCGCTGGCGTTACCGCGCCTAAAGGCAAAAGAATGGGGCATGCTGGCGCAATTGTTTCGGGTGGCAAAGGCACAGCAGAAAGTAAAATTTCTGCCTTAAAAGCTGCTGGTGTCGAAGTAACGCCCAACCCATCAAAGATGGGCGAAACACTTATTGCGCTTAAAAAATGAAAATATTAAAAAATAGTTTGTTATTCTTTCATTTTTTTATTACAAACAATGAATGTTTTAATCACTGATATGAATTTTTAACAGGGTGTGAATGATGTCAATTAATTTTATGAATGGAATGAACGAAACATTCCTGCTTGATTTATACCAAGAATATCTTAACTCACCGTCGAATGTTTCGGAAGATTGGCAAGAATTTTTTCAAAATTTTAATGAAACAAGTGATGTTTTTACCCGTGATAAGCAAGGTGCTAGCTGGAGTCCGCGTGATAGCCACATTATCGGCACCAATGGTAATATCAGCATTTCTGATGGATTTTTCAGTGCCGAACAATTACGTAAGAATCGAGAAGGGCAACCTTTTGATTTTGATGCCGAGAAATTTTTTGCAAAATTTTCTGGCAATGTGCAAAATGTGGGACGCGAAGGCGTTATCAATTCTATCAGAGCGGTTAGAATGATTCGCGCCTACCGTGTGCGTGGGCATTTGGCAGCTAATCTTGACCCGTTAGGGCTTTATCAAAAAACTGAACATCCTGAATTGGATTATCACCATTACGGTTTTACCGATAGTGATTTAGGCACACAAATTTATCTTAATTACACAATGGGGCTTGAAAGCGCGACTTTGCGTGAGATTGTTGATAGGTGTCAGCAAACCTATTGTGGCAGTATGGGTGTGGAATATATGCATATTCAAAACCCTGAAGAAATTGTGTGGCTTCAAAAGCATCTTGAAACATCTGACGAGATTTTCAATTTTACAGACCGTGGCAAAATCGCCATTTTGGAGAGATTAACCGAGAGTGAAGGGTTTGAAAAATTTTTAGATAAACGCTACCCTGGCACTAAAAGATTCGGGCTTGATGGTGCAGAAACCACCGTGCCATTACTTGAACAGATTCTGAAACGCGGCACACAACAAGATGTGGTTAATGTGGCAATTGGCATGTCGCATCGTGGCAGATTAAATGTGCTTGCCCATATCATGCACAAGCCCTATCGCGCGATTTTAGCAGAATTTCAAGGGCAATCGGCTAATCCCGAAGGTATGGCAGGCTCTGGCGATGTTAAATATCATTTGGGCACATCAGCCGACCGCGAATTTGATGGCACAACCGCCCACCTTTCTTTGGCATCTAACCCCAGCCATTTAGAGGCAATCAATACAGTGGTGCTTGGTAAGGTGCGCGCCTATCAGAAATTAGCAAAGGATAGACGGCAGGTGTTGGGCATTTTAATACATGGCGATGCGGCATTTGCGGGGCAAGGCATTGTTGCTGAAACTTTGATTGCCAGTCAATTAGATGGCTACCGTACGCATGGCACAATTCATGTGATTGTCAATAATCAAATCGGCTTTACCACAACGCCAGTGATGGCGCGCTCATCGCCCTATTGTTCCGATATTGCCAAATCTATCGGCGCACCTATTTTCCATGTTAATGGTGATGACCCCGAAGCCTCTATGGTAACGGCACGGTTAGCGGTTGCCTACCGCCAGAAATTCGGCAAAGATGTGGTCATTGATTTATGGTGCTATCGCAGGCACGGGCATAGCGAAATTGAAGAACCAATGTTTACGCAACCTACCATGTATCGGCAAATCGCCAAACAGGTAAGCGCCCGCGAACAATATGCCAATAAGTTGGTTGCTGAAAATGTTGTTACACAAGCACAGGTCGAAAAAATGCAAAAAGAATTGCATGATAAATTAGATGACGCGTACAACCAAGCCAATAATTACAAACCGAACAAAGCCGATTGGCTTGAAGGTGAATGGCACGGCATGAAAGGTGGCAAAGATAGCGAAATTCCAACAACTGGTGTGCCAGATGCTTTTGTTAAGCAAATTGGTGATGCGTTAAGCCATGTGCCGAAAAACTTCCATCTTAACCATAAATTAGAACGGTTTGTAGGGGCGCGTTCGAAAATGTTTGAAATTGGTGAAGGGGTTGATTGGGCAACGGGCGAAGCATTGGCTTTTGGGTCTTTATTATGTGAATCAACGCCAGTAAGGCTTTCGGGTGAAGATTGTCAGCGTGGCACATTCTCGCATCGCCATGCGGTGCTGATTGACCAAGAAAATGAGGAACCCTATGTCCAGCTGAATAATATCCGTTTTGGGCAAGCGCAAATTGAAGTGCTCAACTCTCCCCTTTCGGAATATGGCGTGTTAGGGTATGAATATGGCTATTCTATGTCGGCACCAAATTCTCTCACCCTATGGGAAGCGCAGTTTGGTGATTTTGCCAATGGCGCACAGGTGATTTTTGACCAATTCATTTCATCAAGCGAATCCAAATGGTTGCGGCTTTCGGGGCTAGTTGTGTTATTGCCACATGGTTATGATGGGCAAGGGCCAGAGCATTCTTCCGCACGGTTAGAACGTTATTTACAGCTATGTGCTGAAGATAATATGCGGGTGTGTAATATCACCACCCCTGCCAATTATTTTCATGCGCTAAGGTTGCAAATACATTCTTCGGTTCGCAAACCTTTACTCATCATGGCACCTAAAGCATTATTGCGGCATAAAAAATGCGTGTCGCCCATTAAAGATTTCAAAGATAATAGCAAATTTATGCCGATATTGCCTGATGATAGAGAAAAAAGCTTGAAGGATAAAGATATTAAGCGCGTGGTGCTATGTTCGGGTAAAATTTATTATGAGCTATTGGAAAGTTTGGAAGCCAATAAAAATAACGATATTTACCTATTGCGCGTGGAACGGTTGCATCCCTATCCGAATGATGGAATTGTGTCGATGTTAAAACGTTTCAAAGATGCTGAAATCATATGGTGTCAAGAAGAGCCCGAAAATATGGGGGCATGGCAATATATTGATAGAAGATTAGAAGCAAGCATGAAACAGGCAGGCTTAAAAGCCAGTCGCCCTGCCTATATAGGCAGAAAGTCTGCGGCCTCACCCGCCACTGGTAATGCGAAAAAACATGCTGAACAGCAAAAATTAATTGCTGATACGGTGCAAAATTTTAATGATGTTAATGAAAAAGATAGGAAAATCTAATGCCAATTGATGTTGTTGTCCCTACATTAGGTGAATCTGTAACCGAAGCGATTATTGCCGAATGGAAGTTTGCCGATGGTGATGCCGTTAAGCAAGATGATATTTTAGTAGAGTTGGAAACTGATAAGGTTTCGGTAGAAGTGGCAGCACCACAAGATGGTGTGATGCGAATAATGGCACAAAATGGTGCAACTGTTGCGGTGGGTGATGCGCTAGGACGAATAGAAGAAGGTAGTGGTGGCAATCAGCCTGCATCTCCTCCGACACCGCCTGCCCCCGCACCGCAAGTAACACAACAGCCTGCACCACCACCTCCTGCGCCGCCCGCCCCTGCACCGCAAGTGGCACAGCCTGCACCACCACCTCCTGCGCCAATGCAAAATGTCAAAGCTGGTCCTGCCGTACGCCAAGCCATGCGTCAACAAGGTATTGAAGCGCAAGGCATCAAAGGTTCTGGCGCACATGGCAATATTGTTAAGAGCGATTTAGCAAATGTTGCCCGCCCAACAATGCACGCACCTGCAAATCCATTTGTTACTGCTGAATCTTTAGCCGAACGTCAACTGGATCCGCGTGGTGAAGAACGCGTGAAACTGAGTAAATTACGGCAAACCATCGCCATAAGATTGAAAGAGGCACAGAATAATGCTGCCATGCTCACCACTTTTAACGAAGTGGATATGACGGCATTGATTGAATTAAGACGGCAATATAAAGATGCGTTTGAGAAAAAATATAACATTCGTCTCGGCTTTATGAGCTTTTTTGCCAAAGCGGCAGTGGCGGCATTGCACGAAATCCCATCGGTAAATGCTGAAATTTATGGCGATGAAATTATTTATAAAAATTATTACGATATTGGCATTGCGGTGGGGTCTAAACAAGGGCTTGTGGTGCCAGTGGTGCGCGATATTGATAAAATCAATTTTGCCAATATTGAAAATAAAATTCATGATTTTGGTGTACGCGCACAATCAGGGAAAATCACCATTGATGAGATGCGGGGCGGCACATTCACCATTACCAATGGCGGTGTGTTTGGCTCGTTGCTTTCCACTCCTATTCTTAATCCGCCACAATCGGCAATTTTGGGCATGCACCAAATACAGAAACGCCCGATTGTTAAAAATGATGAAATCGTGATTGCCGATATGATGTATCTGGCACTCAGCTACGACCATCGTATTATCGATGGGCGCGAAGCAGTAACATTTTTGGTGCGTATCAAGCAATTGATTGAAGCACCATCACGCTTATTATTGGATGTGTAAATATCACCAATGACCCCTCTTGAATTAAAGCCGATGGTGGAGGCGATTGAGCAAGCTATTGCGTTGCTAAGGGGGCATCTTTGACCCCGAACGCGCCGAACAACGCTTAAAAGAAATTGATGAATTAAGTGCTGCACCTGATTTTTGGAACAATCAAGAAGAAGCGCAAAATCTCATGCGCGAAAAGGCGCAATTAGAACGCAAACGCGATGAAATACGCGATGTAACCACCAAGCTAGAAGATGCTTTACTGTTATGGGAATTGGCAGAGCAAGAAAAAGATACCGCCAGTTTGCAAGAAGCCAGTGATGCGATAACCACACTTTCTAAATATGCCGCGCGTCGCCAATTTGAAATGATGTTTGATGACCCTGCTGATAGTGCCAGCACATTTGTGGCGATTCATGCGGGCGCTGGTGGCACAGAATCGCAAGATTGGGCGGAAATGCTGTTACGCATGTATTTGCGCTGGGCAGAAGCGCGCAAACATGAAACTGAGATTATGGAAATCACCGATGGTGAAGAAGCAGGCATTAAATCGGTTACAATCAAGATAACGGGGGCTTATGCTTATGGTTGGCTAAAACTGGAAACAGGAGTGCATCGCTTGGTGCGAATCTCGCCCTTTGATAGCAATGCCAGAAGACATACCAGCTTTTGCTCGATTGATGTCTATCCCGATATTGATGAAGATTTTGATGTTACGTTTGAAGAAAAAGATTTACGAATTGATACTTATCGGGCATCGGGTGCCGGCGGACAGCATGTCAATAAAACCGATAGTGCGGTAAGAATCACGCATTTACCAAGCGGGATTGTGGTGCAATGCCAGAATGATAGGTCGCAACATAAAAACCGTGCCAATGCCTATAAAATGTTGCAAGCGCGCCTGTATGAGCAAGAAAAACGCGCCCGTAATGAAGCGAATCAGCAATCATATGACCAAAAAACCGATATTGCATGGGGCAATCAAATCCGCTCTTATGTGTTGCACCCTTACAAGATGGTAAAAGATACGCGCACCCAAGTGGAAACCAGTGATAGCAATGCGGTGCTAGATGGCGCGATTGATTTGTTTTTAGAGGCGGCACTCAAAGCGAATATGGGGGCATGATGGCAATTTTACGTCAGCTGTGGTCGGGTCCGATTTTTTTTATCGCTCCGATTTGGCTGGTAGCATCTTTTTTGTTACTGCCCGTGCTTACTTTGGTAATTTACGCTATGCAAGGTGGGGCAAGCGATTTACTACCATTATTCAGCCATTATCTGATTAATACATTAATATTACTGCTAGGGGTTGGGGTTGTTTCAGTATTATTGGGGGCAGGCTTGGCATTGTTGGTTAGTTTTTATCGCTTTCCTTATGTTAATTTTTTTAGTTGGGCGTTGTTTTTGCCCTTTTCAATTCCCACCTACATCATCGCTTATCGCATGCAACAATTTGATGATTCGACGCAATTTTTTTTACCAGAATTTCGTTCCATCACGGGGCTGATTCTGCTATTCAGCTTTGTGCTTTATCCTTATATTTACCTGATTGTCCGCACATCATTACAACGGCAATCAGCAATTATTATTGATGCCGCACGGGTGATGGGGTTTTCATATTGGCGTAGTTTGGTGAAAGTGGCTCTGCCATTATGTTGGCCTGCTTTATTAGCAGGGCTTTCATTGGTTTTGTTAGAGGTTTTGAATGAATATGGTGCGGTTGCGCTTTCATCAGTGCCAACATTATCAGTTGGATTGATTGATTTATGGTGGTCGCTAGGCGAGGTAAATGCCGCCGCACAGCTTGCCATGCTCACCCTTTGCTTTGTAATCATATGCGTTTTGTTAGAAAAATTCGGACGTGGGCATCGGCAATTTTATCATCATTATCATATCAAGCAATTAAACACCCCTACCCTCATCGGCTTTCGTGGCTATTGTGCGGTGGTGCTTTGCATGATTCCCATCATGCTTGGCTTCATTATACCAGTTTTCCTGCTATTATCTGATGTATTGAACATCAATAAAACAGTGTGGCTTAGCTATGTAACGCCCGCATTTAATAGCATTTTACTTGCCTTTATCGCGGCATTGCTGTGTGTGATATTGGGAATTTTAGCGGCGCATATTTTACGCAATCGCTATAAAAGCCGTTATTTGGTGCGCGTGATGCAGTTTGGTTACGCCATGCCCGGTATCTTACTGGCAATCGGTTTAATATTAGGCATGTCACAAATTGCTAGCCTGTTCAATGATTTGTTTGATAGTATTGCATTTGTTTTTTCAGGTAGTATTTTGCTGATGCTGATTGCCTATATCTGCCGTTTCAATCACATTGCCGTTGCCACCATCGAGAGCAATATGCAGAAATTATCGCCTCGTCTTGATGATGCTGCCGCCACATTAGGGCGTAAAAAAATAAATATCTTAAAAAACATTCATTTGCCCTTGCTTGATAAAGGAATGCAAGCTATTTTCTTATTAGTAATGGTGGACGTATTAAAAGAATTGCCAGCCAGTCTTATTCTACGCCCATTTAATTTTGATACATTGGCAATCAATGTGTTTGAATATGCCAGCGATGAAAGGATAGAACAGGCGGCACCCGGTGCGTTAATGATTATATGTGCAGGGCTGTTTCCCGTTATATATTTGTCGCGAATGATAGGTAGGATAGAATCATGATACAAAGTTGGTTGCAGAAATTATTATTTCTTATGTTTGTTGTGCTGTTATGCTTTGCAGTGGCAGGGTTCCGCAATACTGAAACTATCAATGTGAAGCATTCTGTCTATTTTGGGCAGGGTTTAAGCATTTTAGAACAAACCCGTGATCGTTTTGTGTATAAGGAATTGCTGACTGTTCAAACAATGACAATTCTGGAAGATGAGTTTATGGCGCAAAAATTGAGCGATGCCAATATTGATTATGAAACGCAGAATATCATTATCAGTAAGCTTAACCCCGTCTTTCCTCTTAATAAAATTCGTGTGGGGCAGGAAATTATAGTTTTATGGACTAATACCGAGTCACCCCAACTGGTCGCCATCAATATCCCGATTGATAGTAAAGAATATTTTTTACTAGAAGCTGAAAATGATTTTGAGCCGCAAAAACGCACCAAAAGTTTGGTAACGAAAATCAGGCATGTTGATGGTATTATCAACACCAATTTTCATGAAGCCGCAGATGAATTTAACATTCCCCGTAATATCCGTTATGAATATTTAGAGCTGATGAGTTTTGATATTAGCTTTCAACAAGATATCCGTGTTGGCACTGAATTTGCCATGTTATTTGAAGAATTATACGATAATAAAGGTAATTTGGTTGATTATGGCGATATTTGGATGGCAACATTAAAGCTGTATGATGACCGCGAATTCACCTATTATCGCTATCAGAATCAAGATGGTGAGGTGGATTATTATGCGCGTGATGGCAAAACCGCCCGCAAATCATTGCTTAAAACACCCGTTAGTAACCGCCGTGTCAGTTCAGGCTTTGGGTTACGGCGACACCCAATTTTAGGCTATACCAGACAGCATAAGGGCATTGATTTTGCCGCCCCTGAAGGTACATTTATTAAAGCCGCTGGTGATGGTAAAATTATCGCACGCAATTATAATCGTAATGGCTATGGGCGCTATATTATTATTCAACATGCTGGCAGTTATAGCACCATGTATGCCCATATGTATGGCTTTGGTAGAAACCGCACCGATGGTGATAGGCGAATTCGTGTTGGCAGAACTGTTAAACAAGGCGATGTTATTGGTAGGGTTGGCTCAACAGGGCTTTCCACAGGGCCACATTTACATTATGAAATCAGGCGTAATAATCGGCAAATCAACCCGCTTACGCAAAATTTCAAACCATCAGCACATCTCAAAGATGTTGAATATACGCGTTTTTTGGAATCAAGTCTCTATTTAGACCATATCAGTAAATTTGAAGATGAAAGCGATGCCTATGGTTTTAATTTTTCTGATTGGCTACGTTACCGCAAATATATTGCGGCAATTCGTGCGAATCATCTGTAAATGCTATATTATTAATCATGACAGACGAATTCCATATCACGCGCGAGCATAATGCAGAGCTTGATGCGCTATTGGGCAATCCTTTTAAGGTGCTAGATAAAGGCTTTATCAGGCTGATTGATTATATGGGTTCGGATAGCGCGATTGTGCAGGCGGCAAGGGTTTCGTATGGTAAAGGCACCAAGCGATTGAATGAAGATAGAGGGCTTATCCGCTATCTGATGCGCCACCGCCATACCACTCCTTTTGAAATGTGTGAAATAAAATTCCATGTTAAATTGCCGATTTTTGTGGCACGGCAATGGGTGCGGCATCGTACCGCCAATATCAACGAATATTCAGCACGCTATTCGGTGCTGGATAATGAATTTTATGTGCCAGAGCCTGCTCAACTTGGCGTTCAACATCAGCATAAAAAGCAAGCGCGTGGCGCGCAATTAGAGACGCAAAAACATGATGAAATTATCAGCGTGATTGAAAAAAACAACGAAGATAGTTACAAAAATTATGAATGGATGATTGATGAGATGGGGCTGGCACGCGAAGTAGCACGGACAAGCCTGCCCGTTAATATTTATACGCAATGGTATTGGAAGATTAATTTGCATAATTTACTGCATTTTATCTCACTACGCAAAGACCCTCATGCCCAATATGAAATCCGCGTTTATGCTGATATTTTGGCTGATATTGTGCAAAAATGGGTGCCGCTCACCTATGAAGCATTTAGCGATTATGTGTTAGGCGGCGCAAAATTATCAGCAAATGGCTTGGCATTGGTGAAAGCCCGCTTGCGCGGTGATACAGCACAAGAAGCGATGATAAAAGAAAAAATATCAGCGGGCGAATTACGCGAATTAGAACAATTATTAGATTTGGAGAATGAATAGATGAAAGTTGACGGCAATAGCTTGCGCCCAGGTAATGTGGTAGAGCATAAATCTGGCTTGTGGAAAGTTGTGAAAACGCAACATGTTAAGCCCGGTAAAGGCGGTGCTTTTTTGCAGGTGGAATTAAAAAATATCCGTGATAATAGTAAGCTGAATGATCGTTTTCGTTCCTCAGAAACAGTGGAAAAAGTCAGGCTAGAACAGAAAAAATGTCAGTTTTTATATGCTGATGGTTCGGATTATCATTTTATGGACAATAATGACTATACCCAAATCGCCATTGCCCATGATGTGATTGGTGATGATGCCAGCCTTTATCTGAAAGAAGGGATAGAGGTAGAAGTTGAAATGTATGAACAAGAAATTATCGGTGTTACGCTACCAGAGCATATCACGCTGCAAGTGGTAGAAGCCGAAAGTGTGGTAAAAGGACAAACGCAATCTGGGTCGTTCAAGCCTGCCATTTGTGATAATGGTTTGCGTGTGATGGTGCCACAATATATTGAATCAGACACATATATTGTTGTGAATAGCACTGATAATAGTTTTGTAGAACGGGCGAAGAATTAAATCTTATGAAAACAGGACTATATTACATTATGCGCGAGGCAGTTGAAAAAGCTGGGCGTAGTTTGGTGCGCGATTTTAACGAAGTAGAAAATTTACAGGTTTCCATAAAAGGGCCCGGCGATTTTGTTTCAAAAGCCGATACAAAAGCAGAAGATATTATTATTTCTGTATTAGAAAAAGCGAGACCAGATATTGGTTTTTTAGCCGAAGAAAGCGCATTTGATGGTGATACAATGCGTCCGCTATGGATTATCGACCCGTTAGATGGTACAACCAATTTTTTGCATGGCATTCCCCATTTCGCAATTTCTATCGCCTTATCCGAAGGTAATAGATTGGTGGCGGGCATGATTTATGACCCGATTAAAGATGAATGTTTTTTTGCTGAAGATAAAAAAGGTGCTTATTTAAATGATAGGCTGATTCATCCCTCGAAACGTAATAAGCCAGCAGAGGCAGTTTTTGCAACTGGTATTCCATTCATTGGTAAGCCAATGCTGCGCTATAAAAGTTTCATCGACCAAATTAGCGGTTTTATTCCCCATACTGCTGGGGTGCGCCGTTTCGGGGCGGCGGCGTTAGATTTGGCCTATGTGGCATGTGGCCGTTATGATGGTTTTTGGGAAGAAGGTTTGTATATTTGGGATATTGCCGCTGGTATTTTGATAATGCGTGAAGCAGGCGGTATGGTAAGTGATTTATCAGGTAAAAGAATCAATCATTGGCAGGCGAGTCAGCAAAAAGAAATATTGGCAAGCAATGTTGATTTGCATAATTTTATGGTTGATGCCCTATCAAAGAAATAAGGGCCAAGAAATAAGGAAAAAGAATTAACTTTCCTCCTCATCTTCCTCACGTCTGCCGCCAGCAGTTGCGATATCACCTTCTTTTTCATTGCTGTTTCTACTCAAATATTCAAGCCTTTTGAATAGCATCGGCACAGATAAAATTGATAATAACTCATCATCTAATTGCACGATTCCACTAGAAACATCACGCAATGCATCATCAAGATTTTTGGGCACTTTACCAATTTGACTATTGTGAATGTTCAGAACATCGCCAATATCATCTATCAGCAATGTGTATAAATCGCCTTCATATTCTACCGTTACACTCATTTGTCCTTCGTAATATTCGTGCTTATCACGCTTACCCATACAGACTTGCAAATCAATTACGATAACAATGCGACCGCGTAAATTCAACACGCCACACACAAATTCAGGCGCACGTGGCACAGAAGTGATATTTTTAGGCTCAACAATATCTTGAACTTGTAAAATAGGAATGCCAAAAACCTGATTATCAACAACCAAAGTAACAAGCTGTTCAATTTCGCCATCTAAATCGGCAAACAGATTACTCTCATTTGATTGAGCTTGTAGGGTATTAACCATTTATATAACCTCATAGTTTTAACGAAGCACATTATAACATTTTAAACATAAATATGCAATATTTTTACGTCCATAAAGATTTACTGTAAAATATTTAATAGTGATGGCAATTCATGCAAATGATTAATGCAAAGACAATCGGTTTCTTGCATGATTGTTTCTTGCCCGCTATCCCCTAATAAAATACCTGTAATATTAAGGTTTTTTGCCAATAACATATCCACTTTAGAATCCCCTATCATCACAATATTTTTACGCCTTGCTGCATCATTTAGCATATCGGCATAGCCACCCTTCTGCAACACATAAAGTGCATGGCGCATATCAGGCTTATCAGCATCGGCAGGCCCTGATCCACAAATGCAAAAAAACAAATCTTGTAGCCCCGTCTGGGTGACTTCATACAGTAAATCTTCATGCAACCGATTGCTGATGACCCCCATCTGATAGTTTTGCTGCTTGCATTGATGTAAAATTTTAGTGGCATCGGGCAGAAAAGGAAATAACCCATTGGGGTGAGATTCACGGTATGTTTGAAAGCTTTTATGATAAACTTCTTTGGCTTCTAACCAGTTTTCACCGAATAAATGCGGAAAGCCACTGCGAAAACTGGTGCCCCAATATTGCTGGCGAATCTCTGATGCGGGCAAGGTAAAGCCAGAATCAAGAACTGTTTGCATAGAATCATGCAACGCATCAGCACTTTGCACGATTGTATTATCCCAATCAAATAAAATAATTTTGTGGTTTGCACTCATCTCATACGGCAATTTCTTGGGCAAAGCCCATAATATAACTATGATAGCTGGCTTGCAGTTTTTTTGTGTAATCCCCTGGCACACCATTGCTGATAATTTTTTGGTTGATTTGCACAATCGGCATAATAAAAATACCCGCACTTGTGATAAAAGCCTCGTCAATTTCATCTAACTGATTGATAGGAAAACCATCATTAATAATTTCTAATCCCGATTGTGGTATTAAAGATAACACCCCTAGTCGTGTAATCCCCGCAAGAATACTGCCATCAGTTGGATATTGATAAATTTGCTTACCCTTAATCGCATAAAAATTATTTGATGATCCCTCGCGTAATTTACCATTATCATCAACAAACACCACATCATGATAACCTTGTTTAATCGCTTCACTTTTAGCCAAGATATTGGGCAGAAGACCAACCGATTTAATATCAGGGCGCGCCCATCTTTCATCAGCTGCCGACATCACTTTAATACCAGTTTTGATTTTAGGGTTGTTATCGTAATCAATAAAACATGTTGCCATATACAGCCCTGCTTTAGGTTGTGGAATAGGAATCGCATGATTGCGCGCTTGCACCCCACGACTAATCTGAATATAGACATGCCCATTCATGATACGATTGCGCTTTAATAAATCGCGTATCAGTAATTTTAATGTTGGTATCGTCATAAAAAATTCAATGCCTAGCGCGTCAAGCGAATATTGCAACCTATCTAAATGCGCTTGTTCATCAACCAATCTGCCGTGATAGACTGCAACCACGTCGTAAATCGCATCAGCGAATTGATTGCCCCTATCCTCTGCATGTTGCATTGCATATTGGCGGTTAAGAAACTTTCCATTTAAGTAAATTTGTTCGGGCATCAGCTAACCTTTGCTATCATTAAAAATATTCTAATGTGACCGAGAATAATTTTTCTACGGCGCGCACAGCTTCTTGACGCGCAAATACAATCACGCGCTCATCTTCATAAATAGTAACATCAGGATGCGGCATGATCACTTTATTATCGCGGATAATACCACCGAAAATCACGCCTTTGGGTAAGTTTAGCGACCTGATTGTTTTGCCTACCACCGATGAGGTTGAAAGTGCTGATATTTCAAATAATTCTGCACGCCCGTCAAACAAGGCATAGGCGGAATGAATGCGGCCGCGTCTGATATGCTGAATAATTGAAGAAACCGTAATAAGGCGTGGACTAATCACCACATCAACCCCTAAATTGGCGACAAGACTGGAATAGCCAGCTTTATCCACAATCGCAATGCCACGCTTAATGCCCATTTTTTTAAGCATTAAAGTCGCAAGCGTGTTTAACTCATCATCTTTGGTGATAGCTACAGAAGTATCGAATGTCTCTACATCTACTTCTTCTAGCAGGGCATTATCCATCACATCGCCCGCAAGCACCGAAACTTTTGGCATTGTTTCAGCCACACGATAGGCGCGGTCACGGTCTTTTTCAATCACAGTAATTGAAATATTATCGCTGGTTTTTAATAATTGTTCTACCAATGCCACGCCCAAATGGCTTGCGCCAATAACCAGCACGCGCTGCGTCTGTCCGCTATCGGTAAAGCCAAAAATTTTAATCACACGCTCGATATGGGTGGTGGACGCGCAGAAATAAACTTGGTCGCCTGCCAACAAATAATCACGCGATTTTGGCACAATAAATTGTTCGTTACGCACAATACACAGCACCACACATTGTAAATCAGGAAATAAAGTTGTTAATTGTCGCAAAGGTGTACGCAATAAAGGGCAATTATCAGGAATTTTGATACCAATCGCGCGCATGGTATCGTTCGCAAGTGGAATCACATCAAATGCGTTAAACGCATTAACCCTTCTGGTAATGGTGCGGGCAATGGCATCTTCGGTTGAAACCAACGCATCAATCGGAATATTTTCACGATTAAATAATTTTTCCCAACGCGGTAATAAATAATCAGAATTGCGAATCCTTGCCAATTTCAATGGCACCCGAAACAAAGCGCTGGCAACCTGACAGCTTATCATATTCACTTCATCGCTTTCGGTTGATGCAATCAGCATATCAGCATCGGCGGCACCTGCTAATTCCAACATAGAAGGTTCGGCAGAATTGCCGACAAAGGCTTGTACATCTAGCGTATCACCTATCCTTGCAACAGTTTCGGGTGAGTTATCAATCATCACCACATCATGCTTTTCTGCCACCAGATATTCTGCAATCGCATTGCCTACTCTGCCTGCACCACAAACAATAACACGCATTTTTTAATCCTGTTTCTTTTCATATTGTGATGGTAAATTTAGCATTCTTATTTTCCGATGAAGCGATACGCGATTAACACCAATGGCTTTGGCAGTTTGAGAGATATTACCACCATAATGTTCTAGTTGATAGCGTAAATATTGTTTTTCAAATTTTTCTTTTGCTTGTTTATAAGCAAGCCGTATAACATCATCTAATTGCTGACGGTTATTTTGCCCATCATGATATAATAAAGCATTTATCATTTTATCATCAACTGGTTGCAATAAATATGGCGTATCACGCAAATAAAACCGTTCAATAAAATTATTTAAGGCGAAGAAATTACCCTGCCAATTATGACCTTCTATAATATTCAATGCTGATGTTATAAATTTAATCGGTTGCATCGCATAAATTTTTGCCCATTTTACGTTAAAATAATGCACAATTTCAATAATATCAGCACGCCGTTCTGCTAATGACGGTAACATAATTTCTAATAGGCTTACGCGTTGATAAAAATCTCTATCCAATTGTTTATCCTGTATCGCTTGTTCGCTGTCGGTACCGATTGTTGCAATAATTCTAGTATCAATTCTAATATTATGTGTGCCAGCAATACGCTGCAAGCTATTTTGTTGCAATAGCCGTGCCATCTTTTGCTGTAACGATAGTGGCAATAATTCTATTTTATCCAATATTAACGTGCCACTATGGGTGCGTTCTAATAAACCAATAGTAATGATATTACCAGCACCGTCTTCTCTACCAAATAACAGCTCTTCAATTATATTATGGCGCGCAATACTGCATGATAACAGCCCAATCGGTGAATTTTGACGCGCGGAATGCTGATGAATATAGGCTGCCATCGCCCATTTACCAGTGCCAATCGAACCGCTTAACAACACACGGCTATTGCTTGTAGCCGCTTGTTTAAGATTTTGTTGCAATTCTTGCACCGCAAGTGATCCACCAATCAGATAATGTTCGTAACTATTGTTAATTATATTGGTAAAATCTGGAAATATCTTTCGCTGAATATCATTAATGATTGTTTGAATCAATTTCGGTAATTTATCATCATTTTCATTGATAGCATATAGATAAAAATTATCATCATGCCCTAATGCATCATTAAGTGGCACATCATCATCAAACGCTAAAATTGTTGAATAATTAACTGATGGAAATTGTTGAAATAGTTGCTTGATAGTTTCTAATAAATCCGCACTGTCTTTTTGATAGTGAAAAATAAAAATTGTTGGCATAAATTCTTGCATCATTTGCAAACATTCATCAGCATTTTGGCAGAATTTTAGATTAAAGCCACTTAAATTTTTTGCTAGCAACCCATTTTTACTATCATTGATGATTAAAATATCAAAACTCATTATCGCCTCTTCTTATTGCCGATATGTATTATTGTTTCTTTATAATTTTTTCTGATAAAACAAACAAGCGACTGTAACATTTTTTTTATCACAATTATTGTGTCACAATAATTGTGACACAGTAATTGTTATTTAGCGATAGGCAAGTTATAATCGCGCCATGACTTATTCCATCATCAGCATTATCGTGGCCGCTGGCAGTGGCACCCGAATGCAAAACACAACACCCAAAGCTTTTCTGCCCCTAAAAGACGGCAAGCCCATATTGGCTTGCACCTTGTCGGCATTGGCGCAACATCATCTGCTTAATGATTTCGTGATTGTGGTAAATCCAGACCATCGGCATTTGATGCCTAGAATCACGCAGGATAATGTTAAAGCCGCGATTTGCGATGGCGGAAAGCGTAGGCAAGATTCAGTGAAAGCGGGGCTTGATTATATCAGCCAGCACTACCCACCAGAAAGTAAAGCAATATCGCATGTGCTGATTCACGATGCCGCCCGTCCTTTTATTAATCTTGATTTGCTCAACCGCCTTATCGCGCAAAGCCAATCAGCACCCGATGCGGCAATTATTGCAGGAATACAGCCACGCGATACAATAAAACATATTGCCGATGATGGCACGATAACGACCCTACCGCGTCACCAATTATTGAATATTCAAACGCCACAAATTTTTCCTTTTCATGCCTTGCATCACTTGCATCAACATTCTATAACGCAAAATTTTACCGATGATTTTACCGATGATGCTGCGCTTTTTGAGCAAGCGCATAAAAAAATAATTGCCATTAAAGGCGAAGCAAGCAATATTAAGATTACTTATCCGCAAGATTTGCCAATATAAGGAATAATGATAGTGAGTAATAATATCCCAGAATATAGAAGCGCAACTGGCTTTGATGTGCATCAATTTTGTGATGGTGATCAAATTACCCTATGCGGCGTAACATTTGATTTTACCCGCAGCCTGAAAGGGCATTCCGATTCTGATGTTGCTTTACATGCCATCACTGATGCGTTATTGGCTGTGGTTGCCGAAGGTGATATCGGGCTGCATTTTCCGCCATCTGATGAGCAATGGCGCAATGCCGATTCTAAAATATTTCTTGACCATGCGCTTAATTTGCTCGCCCAACACCATGCCACACTCACTTTTTGCGATGTTACCTTAATTTGTGAAAAACCAAAATTACGCCCGATTTATCCGCAATTAAAGCAAAATCTGGCGCATTATTTATCATTGCCAGAAACGCGTATTAGCCTAAAAGCCACCACCACCGAAAAATTAGGCTTTACGGGGCGCGAAGAAGGCATGGCGGCACTCGCCCATGTTACGATAAGGATTGAAGCGACATGATGGCAAATATTAAACATCTAAAAACCATTAAACATCATTGCTATGTGCTGATTGCCACTTTTTTTTATAGTGGCTTACTCCGCCCTGCCCCCGGCACTTGGGGCAGTTTGGCGGCGGTTATGGTATCATTACTGCTATTAATGTTTGTATCGCCAATCATGCTCATCCATGTTGCGGTTATCTTATTCATTATCGGTCTGCCCGCTACCAAATATTATGGCGAAATCACTGGCATTGTTGATAATGGTGAAATCGTGATTGATGAAGCAGTAGCGATTATGCTGATTTTTGGCTGTCTTGATTTATTTAGCGAATTAAGTCTGCCCGTTTTTGCTGTAGCGGCTTTTATCTTATTTCGGCTATTTGATATTGCCAAACCAATACCAATCTCTTATTTTGATAAAAAACTTAAAAATGCGTTTGGCGTGATGTTTGATGATATTTTAGCGGCAATTTATAGTATCATTGGCTTAAAATTTATGGTATGGGGGATAAATGTCTATTAATAACGTCACCAATATGCGTCAATTTAGCCGTGAGCTATTACAGCAAGCAAGGGTGCGCCAATTTACCATTACCACTGCAGAATCCTGCACGGGCGGGTTATTGGCGGCGTGCCTTACCGAAATTCCTAACGCATCCGATATTTTTATGCAAAGTTTTGTCACCTATCATAATAATGCCAAAATGCTGTATTTAGGCGTAAGCGAGCAAATCTTGCAAAATGATGGCGCGGTATCGGAAAAATGCGCGGCGCAAATGGCAATAGGCGCATGGCAACAGGCAAAGAATAATTTGCCTGAAACCCATCAGCATAAAAAAATATTAGCGATTGCCATCACTGGCATTGCGGGTGATTCATTATCGCCAATGGCAGCCAATTCTAAAAATGCCAATAAAAATGCCAATAAAAATGATACAGAAAAAAAAGCAGGGCTTGTTTTTATTTCACTGTATGATGGTGATGAAACAATGATATATCAGCATCATTTTCAAGGCAACCGTGCCGCTGTGCGTTATCAGACTGTGCAAATGGCATTAGAACATGCTTCAAAATATTTAGAACAATATTTACGCGAATTATAAGATAAACCAGATGAAAACCGCAAAAAATAATAATATGGTAACATTTCGCAAAGGCGACTATATCATTAAGCAAGACAGTGATACAGGCGATGCCTATATGATTGTAACGGGCGAGGCAGAAGTGTTTATCAGCGATAAAACCGGGCGTTATCGCCATATTGCCTATATTGGCCCCAACCAAACTGTCGGCGAAATGGTGTTGATTGATGACGCGCCACATCATATTTATGCCATTGCCACCACCCATACCACCTGCCATATGATAAATCGCGATTTGCTAGATGAAAGGCTCAATAATAGTGATGCTTTTGTGGTATCTTTGCTGAAATTATTAACATCGCGCTATCGGTCTTTATTGGAAGATTATGAAGATGAGCATGGCAAGAAGTAGCCTAGCTGAAATGGTCCCAGCTTTTGGGTAAATCACTGCGGTCAAAAAACGAATCACCAGAATCATTACTAGAATCATTAAACGCACCGATGGCTGATAATGTAACAGGCGTTTCTAAATTTTGTAATTTTTGCTGTAAAATCGTAAAATTTGCTTCTGGCACAGCGCATAATAGCTGATAATCACCACCACCCGCACGGCAATCATCACGATATTTTGGAAAAAATTCTAGAAAAATCTTCGCTTCCTCACTCAGTGGCAGATTAGCATCGTCAAGCATTAAATCTAAATTTTGCTGTGTTTGCCTGCTTGCCCGTAACATGCGCCCAGCATCTTGAAACACCCCATCTGAAACATCCATCAACGCATTGGCATATTGCCCTATCAGCAACCCTGCTTCAATTTGCGGAATTGGGCGGTAATAGGCTTGCAACAAAGCATCATAATAAAGCGGATGCTGCTTTTGAAATTTGAATGAGATTCGGTTATTTTGTAATATTTTTAAGCCCAGCACCGCATCGCCTAAATTGCCCGTTACCGCCAGAATATCGTCCAATTTTGCGCCTGTACGCAACACGCGTTTATCAGCATCGCGTTCCCCGATAATGGTTGCGCCCGCCATCCAACCGCTCTCCTCCATCAAGGGTGGTAGCGAAATTGTATCACCGCCTAATAATTCAATAGCGTAATATTGCGCGGTTTTTTGCAAGCCTTGCGCGAATTGTTGAAACCCTTGCTTTGCGTGATTTTTTGGCAAGCCTAACTGTACCAATATATAGCGTGGAATCGCCGCCATCGCCGCCATATCTGATAAATTGACACGCAGTAAATGTTCTGCCACCATCTCTAAATCGGTGTTAAGCGGCAAATGCACATCTGCCATCATGCAATCGGTGCTGACCACCCATTCTTTGCCTTGTGGCAATGGTGGTAACACCGCACCATCATCTTGCAAGTTAAATGCTTCTTTTGGCACTAAAGGGCGTAGAAATTGCGTGATTAATTCATCTTCAGTCATTTTTGGATGTTGGTTTGTCCGCTGATTTGCCACTCATTTGTGTCGCACAATTTTCTAGCACTGCATTGGTGAATTGCCCCATCTTATCATCATAAAACGCATCACAAATACGGCAATACAAACTAATCACTAATGCTTTATCATTGATGCCTGCCATCAGTTCAGCACAAGCGGCGCGCAACAAACATTGATAGAGAATATCCATATTACGCCATTGGCGTTTGGCTAGCGCGATTTGCACCATAGGCATAATAGCGACATCATGGTAATGCACCTCGCCCAGTAATTTTTGATAAAAATCCTCATCTACCGCATAATGTTGCTCTTCATCTAGCCAAGCAAAATTTTGGATATGTGGCTTATCACTCAAATGTTCGGAATAAAGCGTTTGCACCACTGCCAGCCTTGTGCGTAACAATTGCTCGCCTTTTGTTTGTTTTGGTTGTTCGGCTTTAATGGTCATAGCCGAGACGATTCAGTTAATTGTGCTAATGTAAGTGCCGCTTGTGCCGCATCCGCGCCTTTGTTTTTTTGGTCGGCACGGTGCAATGCTTGGGCTTCATTATCGCAAGTTAAAATGCCATTGCCGATACATAATTTTTGTTGAATCGCTAATTGCTGTAAAGCGGCGGCAGATTGCCCTGCCACAATATCGTAATGCGATGTCTCCCCCCTTATCACTGTGCCAAGCGCAACATATCCGTGATAGTGATTGTTGCCATCAGCATTTTTAATGGCAATGGCGGCGGGAATTTCAAGCGCACCCGGCACTTGCACAATGTCATAATCATGCCCTTTTTTTGTTAAAAATTCGCTTGCGCCCTTACGCAATAAATCAGCAATATGCTGATAAAAACAGGCTTCTACAATTAAGAATTTCATTTTTTAATTACTCCGATTCACGCTTAAAAAACGTTCCATATAACGTGCTAATAAATCAATTTCTATGTTCAAACTATCACCTGCTTGTAAATCGCCTAAATTGGTGACATTTGCCGTATGGCTGATAATATTGCAACCGAATGTTAGCTGTTTGGCATCAGGTGCGCTAACATCATTCACAGTCAGTGATACACCGTTCAAGCATACCGAACCTTTACGCATAATGAAAGCTGAAAATTGTTGCGGGGCAGAAAAAACCATTTGCCGACTGCCTGCATCATGCTGAACATCTAACAATTGAGCAATGCCATCAACATGCCCTGAAACCAAATGCCCGTCAAGCCCATCAGCAAGGGTAAGGGCGGCTTCTAAATTAATTGTTGCGCCTGCTATGTAAGGCTTAATCACTTTCAGGCTTTCATGCGATAATTGCACGGTGAAAAAATTAACGCCATCTTTCGTATCAGATTCCGTTACCGTTAAACATACACCATCACACGCTACCGACGCGCCTAATGTTAGTTTTTCCATCGGTAATTTGGTGCTGACCTGCATGATAGCATCTTGCTTTATTTCTGGTTGTGGCATGATGAATTGTTCAATATTGCCTAAATCTTTGATAATCCCTGAAAACATTACGAAACCCTATCTAATATCAGCAATTTATCAACCATATCATCATCACGTAAAAATTGCTTTTCAGCGTGCAGATGAAATTGTGGCGCATCTGATAATTTATCAAGCCCTAATACGCCAATCGCATTTTGACTATCCGCTCCCAAAAATTGCTGATTTTGAAAATAGTAAATCCTATCAACCAAATTTTGAGTTAAAAATTCTGTCATCAATTTTGACCCTGCTTCTAGCAGAATATCGGCAATGCCAAACTGCCCCAATTTTTGCAATAAAAGCGGTAAATTAATTTTTTCATTTTGTGCGCCCACTTCCTGCACCATCATTTTTTGTGGCGCATTATTGGCAATGCGCTGATAATTAGCAAAATGCACGGAATTTTTATCAGCCACAATCATCACATCACCATCATCAGCATTGAATATATTCGCATCATCAGGCAGAACTCTTGCGCCCGTTAAGATAACACGCATGGTTTGATAGGTTTTAAAACCATTTAGCCTTATATTTAAGCGCGGATTATCAGCTAAAATTGTACCAGCCCCCGTCAGCACACAATCGGCATGGGCGCGCAACAAATGCCCATATTCACGCGCTAATTTGCCCGTAATCCATTTGCTATTCCCATTATGAAGCGCGATTTTACCATCTAATGATGCTGCTATTTTTACCGCCACAAATGGCTTTTCGCCTGCCCTTTGCCGTAAATAACCCTTGTAAAATTCATTGATAGCGCCATCTAAATTTTCATATTCTACTGTGATGCCCGCTTTTTTTAAGGCTTCAGCACCCTTGCCTCTGGTTTTCTCATCACCATCTTCCACCCCTATCACCACATGTTTGATATGGCTAGCAATAATTGCATCAACACAAGGCGGGGTCTCGCCCTGATGCGCGCAAGGCTCTAATGTTACATATAAAACGCAAAGCGCGTCAATATTGTCTGTTTTTTGCAAGCAGAGTGTTTCGGCATGGGGCCTGCCCGCATTTGCGGTGCGCGCTGATGCAATGATATGCGTGTCATGACAATGTACGCGTACAAGAACCGCCCCCACTGATGGGTTTGGAAAAGTAAGTCCTTTACCACTTTGTGCTAATTGTAGCGCAATTTGCATGAATTTTTTATGATTCATGTGCTTCACCTTTTAACAATTTCATCTTATCATCAGCCAGCCCCTCTTGCCCATTGATAAAATCGGCAAAACTCTTCGCCTGATGAAAATTGTGATAGACTGAGGCAAAGCGCACATAGGCGACTTCATCAAATTGCCGTAACATTTCCATCGCCAGTAAGCCCAATTTTTTACTGCTGATATTATGGTCATCATCAGCATCATCGCCATTTTCCAACATCCTTGTTAAATTACTGACTGCCAATTCCAATTTTTCTTCGCTAAATGGTCGCTTGCGTAACGCCAACCTTAATGATGCCATTAATTTATTGCGGTCATAGGGCTGTTTGCGCCCATCATTTTTGATAATCATGATAGGATTGATTTGTATCCGTTCGAAAGTAAGAAACTTACTCTCACATTTTGGACAAAATCGCTTACGGCGAATCGCTGCCGCCATTTCCACAGGACGTGAATCGCGAACTTGCGTATTTTCATCAGCGCAAAACGGACAACGCATGATGTGCCTCTATGTGATAAATCTGGTTAATACACATCTGGGTAAATCGGGCGTCTTTCGCATAATGCCAGAATATCTTGCTTCACTGCTTGTTCAATGGCACTGTCACCGCCTTTTTGTTGGCTTAAAGCATCAAGCACCTTCACGATGGATTCGCCAACCAGACGAAAATCATCACCATCAAGTCCACGTGATGTTGCCGCTGGTGTGCCTAGCCTAATACCCGATGTTTCTAATGGTGGCAATGGGTCGTTCAGCACCGAATTTTTATTGCAGGTAATAGCGGCGCGCTCAAGTGCTTCTTCGCTTTGTTTACCGCTAATCCCTTTTTTACGTAAATCTACCAATAGCAGATGCGTATCAGTGCCACCTGACACCAAATCAAAGCCACCTTTTAGCATCTCTTGCGCTAATATTTGGGCGTTATCTAGCACCGCTTGACTATAAATTTTGAATTCGGGGCGCAATGCTTCGCCTAACCCAACCGCTTTACCTGCAATGGAATGCATTAAAGGACCGCCTTGCGAGCCCGGAAATACTGCCGAATTAATTTTCTTTGCCAAATCAGGGTTATTGGTGAGAATCATACCGCCACGTGTGGCACGCAAAGTTTTATGCGTGGTGGTGGTGGCAATATCGGCATAATCAAGTGGGTTAGGATAAAGCCCTGCCGCAACCAAACCTGCAAAATGCGCCATATCAACCATAAATAACGCGCCCACCTCATCAGCAATCGCGCGAAATTTAGAAAAATCAATGATGCGTGAATAGGCGGAACCGCCCGCAATAATCAGTTTCGGCTTATGTTGTTTTGCCACCTGCATCGCTTGGTCGTAATCGATGGTTTGGGTATCTTTGGTGATGCCATAATGCACTGGCTTAAACCATTTTCCTGAAAGATTAACCGATGCCCCATGCGATAAATGCCCGCCTTCTTCTAACGACATTGCCATAAAGCAATCACCCGGTTGCATCACTGCCATAAAAGTTTCTTGATTGGCTTGCGCGCCCGAATGGGGTTGCACATTGGCAAATTTACAATTAAATAGTTTTTTCGCGCGTTCCCGTGCAATATCTTCCACCGTATCCACATGTTCGCAACCGCCATAATAGCGCCTGCCGGGATAACCTTCGGCATATTTATTGGTAAGCACCGAACCCGTTGCTTGCAACACTGCACGGCTAACGATATTTTCCGATGCAATCAGCTCAATTCCATCGCGTTGGCGTTCATATTCATGCGTGATTGCCGCGAACACATCTTTATCAGTTTCTTGTAGGGGGGCAGTAAATAAATCAGTAAAGCCGTAATTCGTCATGATTTTTTCTTTCTTTCAAGCAGGTTGGTTAACAATGTTATTATCTGGGGTGATTTTATTAAGACGCCGTTCATGCCTGCCACCTTCAAACTCTGTTTGCAAGAAGGCATCTAGCATGTTGCAAGCATCAGTTTCAGTGATAAAACGCGCACCAAGCACGATGATATTGGCGTTATTATGCAGGCGAGCAAGACGCGCCATTTCAGTATTATAGCACAAAGCGGCGCGACTATCAGGGTAGCGATTGGCAGTGATAACCATGCCCGTGCCACTGCCACAAATCAAAATACCAGTATCAACATCGCCCTTTGTTATGGCTTCGCACAAAAGATGCGCATAATCAGGGTAATCAACCGATTGCTCGCTATCAGTGCCAAAATCAATTATCTTATCGCATAATTGATGTGTTTGCAGATGCAAGCATAAATGCTGTTTTAAGGCAAAGCCCGCATGGTCACATGCAATGGCGATATGTTTCTGTTTAGCCATTTATCAACTCGGATATTTTTGCAAACATTGCCCAATATTATCATATAGGTTTTGCAATTTTGCTTGCATTTCGGGGGTGAGGGTGATGCCCATTTCTGTTTCATGCGCTATATCATCTGGCGTCATTAACTCATTTTGCTGATTGACCGTCATGGTGCCGAATTCCAGCGATTCATCACGCAGTTGAAATACTTTCACGCCCTTTTGCTTGAATAATTGCTGAACACCACGCACTGTATAGCCTTGCCGATGCAGTAAATCACGAATTTGTTCAATCACTCGCACATCTTCGGGGCGATAATAACGCCTGCCTGATGGGCGTTTTAGCGGTTTGATTTGCAGGAATTTTTTTTCCCAAAATCGTAAAACATGTGGCTTAACGCCAACCATATCCGCCACTTCTGAAATGGTGCGGTAAGCGGTTGCAGCTTTATTATTCATTGTTAATCTTTTGTTTCAGCATGGCACTGGCACGAAATGAAAGCACTCTTCTTGGCGTTATGGCAGCAAGCTCACCCGTGCGTGGATTACGCCCAACGCGTTCTTTTTTGTTTCGCACTAAAAAACTACCAAATGCTGAAATTTTGACACTGTCATTTGCAATTAATGCCGCTGACATTTCTTCTAAAATTTGCTCTACCAATGTTTTACATTCACGGCGCGACAACCCTAGCTGATTGTAAAGCTCTTCTACTAAATCACCACGCGTGATGGTTTCGCTGGTTTCGGGTGTCATGGTTTCAAACTGGGGCAAAATAACCTCTGAAAAAATAGTTCTGATAGATCATCAATATTTATACCATATAGAAAAAACATCATTAAAATCAAGCAAAATATTGCTTAATATTACCCATAGGCTTGCCTCAATATTTATCTAGGCGGCTGTTGCCTCGCTTAGATTAACGCTCACCAACCTGCTCACGCCTTTTTCTGCCATTGTAACGCCATATAAATATTGGCAACGGCTCATGCCCATGCGGTGATGGGTTACCAGAATAAAGCGCGTCTGCATGGTAACATTTAGCTCTTCAATCAAATCGTAAAGACGGCGCACATTCTCGTCATCAAGCGGGGCGTCCACCTCGTCAAGCACACATAATGGCATGGGTTTGGTCATAAATATTGCCATCACCAAGGCCAGCGATGTCATTGCTTGCTCGCCACCTGAAAGCAGACTTAAATTATGCAATTTCTTGCCGGGCGGCGACGCTAAAATCTCTAGCCCCGCATGCAGTGGCTCCTCATCATTATCAAGCCTAATCATCGCTTTGCCACCACCGAATAATTTTAAGAAAATTTCTGAAAAATGCTTATTCACCTTATCAAACGCCAGCAATAATTCCTTGCGCGCTTCGCTATTAAGACGCGTGATGCCATTTCTCAACTCAATCACTGCCTTTTGTAAATCATCACTTTGCGCGGTAATATCATCTAACCTTGTGCGTAATTCTTCTTGTTCTATTTCAGCGCGCAGATTCACCGCCCCCAGCGCATCACGTTTTGCTTGTTGTTGCCGTAATTGTTCCGATAATCTATCGGCCGAAGGTAATTTATCATTAGGCGAGAATTCACCAATTTCTGGTAATTTATCAGCTGATGTACCAAATTCTTCGCTGATTTTTTGGGTGATGTCATCAAGCTGTTGCTGGTTGATTTTCTGCCCTTCATCGGAACGAATTTTCACCTCTTCCATTTTTCTTATTTGCATATCAAGCGCAGTGATTTTTTGCGTATATTCATGATTTTGCTGGTTAAAATTAGATAATTCCGTTTGAATATCGGTGATGGTTTTTTGGGTGTCAGCGATTAAATCCAATATTTTTTGACGGTTTTGCTGTTCCGATTCTGCATCAAAATTGGGCGTTTGCAATATCTGCTGCAATTCCTCGTTCAGCCTTGTTATCACTTCTTGTGCCGCTTGCTGATGCGCTTGCCATTCATCACGCCTTTGCTGTAAATCCTGCAATTGCTTTTGCTTGGATTTGATGTTGTTTTTCAACTGTTCAATCACGCTATGTTTGGCGCGTAATGCCATATCGCGCTCTTCCCTTTCGCGTGCCAACATATTCACCTGATTGATAATATCATCTTGCTGGGCAATGCGGGCAATTTGCGTTTCTAAATTGCCAATGCCCTTCTGCACTTGCGCCTGCTCGGTTTGAGTTTCGGTTATTTTTTCTTGTAGTTGCGTCCGTTTTTGCTGTAATTGCTGTTGCTGATTTTGCCGTTGCCGTTCATCATTTTCTGCCTTATTTAAGGTTTTTTGTGCCGTTTGCAACTGTTCCACCGCTTGCCGATTATGTTTTTGCAAATCTTGCAAAGCTTGTTCAGTTTTCGCGACAATCTCTCGTGCCGCTTCTTGCTGAGTTTCCAACTGTTTTTTGGTAACGAAAAGCGTTTCTTCTAACGCACCACGTTCCGCCACCAAAGAGGCCAACCGATTGCGCTCTTCAAGTTTGGTCGCCGACGGTGCAAGCGCACCTTGCGTGATTCTAAAGCCGTCCCAACGCCATACTGCCCCTTTTTGATTCACCAATCTTTGCCCTTGCGCCAATTTTTCGGTTAGCAATTCAACATTTTCATTATCAAAAATCACTCCGATTTGCGATAACCGCGCCGATAATGCTTCGGGTGCTTTCACAAATTCTGCCATGCTCCGCACCCCTTCAGGCAGTGGTGGCAATGGCATATTAAGCTGTGGCTTTTGCCAATAGATAGGCGCGTCTGGCTCTATTGATGCTTCCAAATCATCGGCTAGCACTGCTGAAAGCGCGGTTTCAAAGCCTTCTGCCACCTCAACCCTATCTAAAATCATCGTAAATTCAGTATTTTGCCGTTGAAACACGCGTGATAATGTATCAATTTCAGCCGAAAGTTGCGTTTGTTTTTCTTGCATGGGGCGCAGTTTTTGTTGTATCTGCTGATTGATTTTTTCCATATTCGCCCGTGCGGTTGCAAATTCATTTTCGGCTTGCGGTAATTTTTCTTGCAATAAGCTATCGGTTTTTTGTTGCGCCTGTTGCAAAATATCGCGCGATTGTGCCACATCTTGATTATCAGTTTCGGGCATTTCTGTTTGCAAATTATCAAGCTGCTGCTGCTGCTTTGCTCGCGTTTGCCCTAGCCTGTGATGCCTTGCCTGCATATCTTCTTTTTCTTTGCATAAAGCCTGATGCACCGCTTGCGCGTTGGCATGGTCTTGATTCAATTTATTCAGCCTTTGCTGTAATTGCCGATAATCATCTTGCATTTGCTGATATTCTTTGCTTAAACCATCAATTTCAACCTGCGGATTATCAGCTTGGTTTTGCAATTCAGCCATTTCGCTTTGAAGCTGTTGTTGCCGCGTTTCAGCATTTTTTAGCCGTGTTTGCGCGGTTTCTATCTCGGTATTGATGTTTTGTTTACGGGTTTGCATTTGCGTGCGCGCCTGTTTTCGTGCCTCGCTTTCCTTATCAAAATTTTCTAACTCAATTTCGAATCTTTTTTGCTTTGCCTGTATCTCGTAAAATTTTTCTTGGGTATGTTGCAATTTTTGACGATGCTCAGTTGCTCCTTCTGTGACAATATTTTTTTCAATTTCGGCTTTCACACTATCAGCTTGTGCCTTGATAAATTGTTGCTTTTGCCTATCAAGCGTGTTTAGGCATGATTGATATTGCAAATAGGAACGTTTGCTTTGCAGGTTTTGAATCTGTGTCGATATTGCTTTATATTGCCTCGCTTGTTCGGCTGCTAATTGCAATTCCTTATATTGTTCATTCAGCAAAATGATTGTATCACTGATGCGGATAAGGTTTTCTTCAGTTTTATCAAGTTTTCGCTCGGCCGCTTCGCGCCTAACGCGTAACCCCCGAATGCCTGCCGCTTCTTCCAGCAATTTGCGCCGTTCAGAAGCGCGTTGATGGATAATCTCGCTCACCATGCCTTGCGATATTTGCGCCGAACCGCCCGCCCCTAACGATAAATCGGCAAATAGCAACTGCACATCTGATGCGCGTACTTTCTGCCCATTGATGGAATAGAGCGACCCTTCGCCCCTATCAATACGGCGGGTAATTGTTAATTCGTCATGATGATTATATTGCGTTGGTGCTTCGAACGCTTGATTATCTAGCACCAAAGAGATTTCAGCAAATTGCCTTTTGGCACGGGTTTGCGTGCCATTGAAAATAACATCATTCATTTCTGATGAGCGCATTTTACGTGCCGAATTTTCGCCCATCACCCAACGAATAGCCTCAACAATGTTAGATTTTCCGCACCCGTTCGGCCCTACAATACCCGTAATGCCTTCGTAAAATTCTAAACGGCTTGTTTCAGCAAATGACTTAAAACCGTTAATTTCTAAACGTTTAAACTGCACTTTTTATTGTGCTGCCTTAATGGCTTTGGCAATGGCGCGATAATTACTATCAATTTTTTTGCCATCAATAAAAACCGAAGGCACACCCGTAACGCCATCTTTTTGTGCCTGTTTAAGGTCATCAAATAATGTTGAAACCATTCTCTTATCCTGAAAACATTCATCAATTTGTTGCGAACTAACACCCGCCAACGCCCCATATTGTTTAAGTGGCATACGCACATCATCAGCATTGAGCCAATTTGCCTGTTCTTTTAACATTTTATCGTAAAGTGCTAATTGCACATTTTCGGGCGCACAACGCTTAACAATAGTTGCCACAGTGCCTGCATCATTATGTGGGAAATCACGAATATAAAGTTTGGCAATGCCAGTATCCAAAAATTCTTTTTTAATTTGCGGATAAACAGTGCGGTGAAAATTAGCACAATGCGGACAAGATAAAGACGCATATTCTATAATGGTAATGGGTGCATCTGACTGACCGACAATAAGCTGATTATCCTCCACCTGCTGGGCATAAGCATTGTTGTGTTGCATGTTCGCTAGCGTGATGACACAAAAAGCGATGGCAATCATCAGCATATATATAAAAAATTGGCGGGTAAAATAAGCAATAGACATATTGCATTTCCTCTCCTGAAATGTAAAAGCGTTTGAGATGGATAAATACTAGCTTGATTTTGTATGAATAACAAGTAGATTTTCTCAATATTATCAGATATCACATAACAAAATTTTATAAAGCTGTTTCAAAAAACAATCAATATAATGGTTGCAAAACAACCTAACCAAAGGCATAATAAAATAAATGTGATAAATGAAAATAAAGTGGGAAAAAAATTAATGGCAGGTTGGCAAACATTCGCGGATAAAACAGCTGAGTTTTTTATACATCTGATACCTGAAATGTCAGATGATCCACGTTATAAGCGTCCGCTCAGCATGTCTTATGCAATTACGCTAATTATGGGGTTATTCTCCATCAGTAATATTAGTGACCTACTATTTTACCCCTACCCCGAAACATTAGATGAAATCGTTAGGCTGATGCTTCTGGTGCAATCTGGCTTTTTATTCATTTCCATTATTATCATTTCCATGTTATGGCTACAAAAAATATTCTTGCCGCGTATTTTATTATTTTTTCTAGTGATTGGCACATGTTATACCATGTTGTTTTTATTTGCCAACCGCACCGATATTGATATTATCGTCATTATGGTTGTCATGGCACTGCCTTATTTTATTACAGCCATGCATGAAAAAACATTTCAACGTTTGAGCTATTTACTTATTTTACCATCACTGAGCTATATGCTTTTTTATGCACATTACGAAGCGCCTGCCTTACAATTCACAGATGAATTTTATATGGAATTGCGGGCGGGAACAACATTCGCTGCCGTTATTATTGGATTGGTATTAGCCTTTGTGCAACGCAAAGCCGAAATGGAGCGCATGCACGCCTATTACAGTGACCAAAAAATACAGGAATTATTGCATCAAGAGCATCAAACAGAAATACAGGCGATTGAAGATGAGCATCAGAGTGATGAGGAAAAACGTTTGCAAAAATTACAACAGATTTTTGATGAGTTTGAGAGTAAAATCAGCAAGACTTTTCATAACATAGAAACAGCAATTACAAAAGTTTCAGCGACTGGTGAAACATTATCACAAAATGCCCATGCCACCATCAATAATATCAATGTTATTTCAGATGCCACCACCCAGATGAATGAAAATACCGCTTTGGTAACGCAATCGGGCGATAATTTAGCAACGTCAATCAGCACTGTTTATGAACAAATGAAGCAATCGCGCAGCATTGCCGAAAATGCCACAATTCAAACTGATGGCGCCAACGAAAAAATTCAAGGTTTAGCAGTTTCAGCCGACCGCATTGGCGAGGTGGTGCAACTGATTAATGATATTGCCAACCAGACCAATTTGCTGGCACTCAATGCCACCATTGAAGCGGCACGTGCGGGTGAAGCAGGCAAAGGCTTTGCTGTGGTGGCAGGCGAGGTCAAAAATCTTGCCAATCAAACCGCAAAAGCAACTGAAGAGATTTCCACGCAAATTGCCACGATTCAAAGCGAAACTGATGGTGCAGTAGATGCCATCACTCAAGTAACCGCAGTTGTGGATAACATCAATAAATTATCCAGTGAGATTTCAGAATCTATCGATTTGCAAAATATGGCGGTGCGTAAAATTGTTGAAAGTGCCGAACAGGGCAAGGAAGGCACACAGCGAATCAATCAAGGGGTTGAGACAGTTGAAAAATCAGCCACAAGCACGAATAATGTCGCCGATATGGTGCGCGCTGATACCGAAGATTTAAAGAAACTATCAAATGAATTAGGTGAAGAGATTCGGCTTTTCCATATGCAGGTGAAAGATGCCTAAGTGATATCGCTTTGTGATGTCGCTTTGCTTTATTTAAAGAATTATGGGGTAAGGCGTAATGGTTTGATACCAGGGTAAGTTGTGCGTTTACTGGTGCTAGAGGCAGGACGGCGTTTATCTTCTTTAATATTTAATGTAACAATATTCTGCCCTTGCTTGATTATTTGCGCGATATCTCTATCAATAACCATCGGACCCGATGCCACTAAATGTTGAGGCTCTAGCTTAAAAGTCAATTGCAATGCCATCGCGCTTACTGCCCAATAACCTTGAAAAAAAGGCTGGTCATGCACAGCAAAATCAATCTGTTGTCGCAAAATATAGTCGCTTACTTGACTGCCCGCTTGCCCAACAAAACCAATGTTAAAATCACCTAGCCCAGCATCTTTTATCGCTTTTTGCACTTTTAACAAAGGGGTGATTAAAGATTGGTCAGTAATCACAACATAATGCGGCGCGCGCGCGACGCTTAAAAAACTTTGCACACCATTATAAATTGCATTATATTGCGCGTCAGAATTCAGCTGATAAACTGATATGCCCATGCCATTGGCAAGCCCTTGACACCGTAATTTATCGTTACGGGTGGCGGTAAGATAGCTGATACATAATGGTGCTTGATTGCTAAATTCACTTAAATATTCACCCGCTAGCTTTCCTTCATCGGATTGCATACTGCCCACCTTAAAAGCCGCCCCCTGATATGAATGATCTAAATTGCCGTTAATCACGCCAACTGGAATATTGTTTCTTATCGCTAAATCAATTAAATCTTGCGTGTAGCCCGATAAAGCTGTATCAACCACAATAATTGCTTTGGGGCGTTTTGGCGCAACATTTCTATCAAACCAGTTTTTTGGATTACTGCCGCTGCTAAACAAAACATGATGCACATCAAGCTTGTAATCATAAAGCGTAGCTGCATCTAATGCACCCGAATAGAGTGTGTTCCGAAAATCTTCATTGCTTTCTTGTTGAAAAATGATTGCCATACGGTCGGCGGCGAAACTAACAGAGGAAAATAACATAATCGCGATGAAAATAGTTATCTGCAGAAATGAGCGATAAAACGCACTCACCATTTTACAACTGCTGCACCCCATGCAAAACCTCCGCCCAATGCTGTCATACCCACAATATCACCTTGCTTTAATTTACCCGATACAACCCCATGATGCAAGGCTACAGGAATAGTTGCGGCAGCGATATTAGCATGTTCATGCACGGTTGCGAATACTTTTTCATCAGGAATGCCTAATCTTTCAGCAACGGCGTTCATGATACGGATATTGGCTTGATGCGGTGCCAGCCAATCTAATGCTTCTATATCTAACCCTGCCTCTTGCAACACGATTTGCATCGATTCTGACATGTAATTGACCGCATGCTTAAATACTTCTTTGCCATTCATATGAATCGCCCCGATTGTTTTGCCACTAGAGCCCGGACCACCATCAACATAAAGCGAATCGTAATAGGCGCCATCACTCCATACGCGGCCGTGAAGATAGCCACGCCCATCATATTCAACATGTTTATCAATCGGCACAGCATCAAGCAACATTGCACCCGCACCATCGCCAAACAAGATACAGGTATTTCTATCGTTCCAATCAACGAAACGGCTATATAAATCAGCACCTATCACCAATGCGCGCTTATAAAGCCCCTGACTCAGCAAACTATTGGCAGTTACCAAAGCGTAAATAAAGCCCGCACAAACCGCTTGTATGTCAAATGCCGCACCGCGAATGCCTAACGCCTGTTGAACGCGGGTGGCAGTGGCAGGAAACACATTATCAGGCGAAGAAGTGGCAACAATCACCAAATCAATATGGTCGCAATCGGTTTGCAGTTGATTAATAAGATTTTTAGCCGCCGCCACCGCAAGACTTGATGTGTTTTCTTCTTTAGCTGCAATATGTCTGCGAAAAATACCAGTGCGTTGTCTTATCCATTCATCGGAAGTATCAATTTTTTTCTCTAATTCTTTATTATCGATAATTTGTTGTGGCAGGTAAGAATCAACCCCCATAATGACAGTTTTATAATTTCCGCCATTATGATTGCCGATATTAAGAACCATTGGCTTCATCTCTCATTAAAGATGGCAATTCAGCATTCACCTTTGCCAAAAAACCATGTTGAATCGTATCAATCCCCACCGATATGGCATGGGCAAAACCAAGCGAATCTGTGCCACCATGACTTTTCACCACAATACCATTAAGCCCTAAAAACACCGCACCATTATGGACACGTGGGTCAACCCTATGAAAAAAATGCTTCATCGGTCCACGCATCAAGAAGAAGCCAATTTTCGTCAAAAAACCAGAGCTATAGACATTTTTAATGCCAATCATTAAGAAGTTTGCCACCCCTTCCATCGCTTTTAAGGCGATATTACCGCTATAGCCATCCATCACCACCACATCTACTTTGCCTGCAACAATTTCATTGGCCTCTATAAAGCCTTTATAATTGATGGTTTCTGGAATTTTTTCTAGCAAGGCAGCGGCGGCGCGCACTTCATCGGGGCCTTTCAACGCTTCTGAGCCAATATTTAATAAACCCACTGTAGGCTTTTCAATGCCCAATGTGGCATTGGCAAAAATTTTACCCATTAAGGCGAATTGTTCAAGCTGATAAGGGGTTGCGCTGATATTCGCGCCCAAATCAAGCATAACAGTCTCACCACGTATGGTAGGGCATAAAGATGCCATTGCAGGGCGTTCAATCCCTTCCACAACTTTAATCATTATCTTTGCCATGCCCATTAATGCACCAGTATTACCCGCTGAGATAACGCAATCAACTTGGTTTTCACGCAAAGCGTTTAATGCCAGCCCCATCGATGAATTTCTGCCACGTCTAATTGCATTAGAGGGCGATTCATCCATTGTAACAACCTCATCAGTATGGATAATATCCACCTTATCAACAATGGGCGCAAAATGTTTTTTTGCCAATAATGGTTGAATCTTATCCCTATTGCCAAACACAATAAAATGCACATTGGGGTAGCGTTGAGCTGCACGTAAAATGCCCCCTATCACCATCAAAGGCGAGCGATCGCCCCCCATACCATCTATTGCGACTTTAATCATTTTCCGATACCCTTTTTGAAGACAGGCGTTAAAAATAACGCCCAGCCATTAAGCGGCGTCTTCTTCTTCAATTTCTTGCTTGGCAATAACGATTTCTTTACCATTGTAATGACCGCATTCACGACAAACATTATGTGGCATTTTCATTTCGCCACATTGCGGACATTCTTGCCAATCTTTATTGGCAATAGCATCATGCGAACGCCTTTTATCACGACGCGAAGGGGTGACTTTTCTTTTAGGAACTGCCATTGAAACAATCTCTCCTGTTATAATTGAGAATAAAACGCAATATTTAGCTGATTCATAACAAAAGTGCAAGTGTTATTATTTTACTCATATTTTAGATGTAATATTTTGAGCAACAATTTGGCTATTTTCAGCATGTTCAGGCGATAATGGCAGGTTTAGCGATAATTCTTGCACCAGATAATCGGTAAGTGGCAATATTTCGGTATCGAAGATTTCCGCCTCGTTCAAATCAAGCACTATTTCCTTATGATTTTTTGCCTTTGGCGGCTGATAAAGCAACGCAATCGTAAAATCAAAATTAAATTGCGCGCGTATTTCATCATATGTAAGCACCGAATATTGTTGATAATCAACATGAACAGCGCCGTTTAAGATAAATTCCTTACTGCTTTTACGAATCAATTCTATCGCACCTTTTAATTGGTTGATTTTGCTTAATTCTAGCCTTTGTGCGATGGCATAACATTCTGCTTCATTGCCATGATAGATGTAATCATGCGCGCCCAATGGTAATTTTTGCAATTTCAGCTGATAATCAAGCCCGATTTTCAATGATTTTTTTTGGGGTTTTTTTTGGGGTTTCTGTTCCATTACACGCCACCATTATCACCGTGTAAATTCAACTCGCCCCAGATAAAATCATCTTGCCTTATTTGCGCGCCCGAATAATGTTGTAAATGTTGCGTTTGTTGCCAAATATAAGCGCATAATTGCTTGATTTGTGCTTCGCTCGGCATTTTTTCACTTTTGCGATAAATATTCCGCACCACAACTTGCTCAAGCAAAGCCTCATCTTGGCTTTCAAATGCCTGCCCATAATTCTCCATTCTGCCGTAAAATGCTTTTAACATGCCTTTAATACGCTTGCCAACCGCCAAATCACCAACGCCTAATTCACGAAAATTATGATCTAAATCTTCTATCATCACCTCAATCAGCTCTTTGCCAAACTGCCGATGCACATCGCTATCATCACAATGTGATAACCTATATAGCACCATCACCATATGCAAGACCAACGAATCGAATCTGCCATCGGGCGTATCTGGCACGCCCCAATCACTAAATATTTTTTGCTTGCGCGCCTGTGCCACAATGCTAGAATATAAAATATCAGCATGATATTTGCGTGGTGCTAGGATTCTATTGATAAGGTGAAACATTTTTCTTACATTGTTAAAAAATTACTCTCTTGTTTTACTGCTATTTTTTTGTTATTGAAAGAGAAATCATGATTTATCGACATTTTATATTACCCTTATTCAGCATCATCATGCTCAACGCTTGCGTGGGCATCACCCATAGCGGTGCCTCAATCTATGATGACGAGTTTAGCACCATAGAAGCAGGGGCAAGCAAACAAGATGTTGTTAATGCTATCGGCTCGCCTAGCGTTTATGGCTATGAGGACGATAGAAAATGGTATTATGTTAATACAATATGGCATCGCCTGCTGTTTTTTCCTTACCGTTTGCACAAGCGGACATTGATAACGATAGAATTTGATGATGAAGAATTGGTGGCGATGAAGCAAACCGACGATATTACAACGCATAAGCAGATTAAGCCCGATGAGCGCATCACCCCAACATTAGGCGTGAAAACTGGTATTATTGGTGAAATTTTCGGCAATATTGGTGGTGTGCATTAATAAGCAATAATATGCCTCATTTTCTTAATCAACATTATCCTGCAACCAGAATGCGTCGTAACCGCGTTTGCGATTCTGTGCGCCGTCTTACCCAAGAGCATCATTTATCTGCCAATGATTTGATTCAGCCTTTCTTTGTGATTGAAGGCGATAATACTCAAGAAGCCATCACTGCCATGCCCGAAATTTATCGCTATTCGATAGATTTACTGGTTGCTCAAGCCAAGCAAGCCTACAATTTAGGAATTCCTGCGATTGCGATTTTCCCTAAAATTGATATACACCTGAAAGATGAGCGTGGCACAGAAGCACTTAATCCTGATAATCTGGTTTGCCGTGCGGTGCGCGCCGTTAAGCAAGCCGTGCCAGATTTAATGGTGATTTGCGATGTTGCGCTAGACCCTTACACCACGCATGGGCATGATGGCGTGCTGAACACAATAGGCGATGTTGATAATGATGCAACATTGGAAATTTTGGTAAAGCAGGCGTTATTACAAGCAAAAGCGGGCTGTGATACCCTTGCGCCATCAGATATGATGGATGGGCGTATCGGCGCTATTCGCATGGCATTAGAAGGCGCGAAACTTACCAATATTCGCATCATGAGCTATGCCGCAAAATATGCTTCGGGTTTTTACGCGCCTTTTCGCGAAGCGGTCGGGTCGGGCGCACTGTTAACAGGTGATAAGAAAACCTATCAAATGAACCCTGCCAACCATAAAGAAGCCTTGCAGGAAATTGCGCTTGATATTCAAGAAGGTGCTGACCTTATCATCGTTAAACCGGGCATGCCCTATTTAGATATTATCGCCCGTGCCTCAGATACGTTTACCGTGCCGATTATTGCCTATCAGGTATCAGGCGAATATAGCATGTTGATGGGGGCGAATAACCCCGATTTAATGCTTGAAGCTCTGCTTTGTTTTAAGCGCGCTGGTGCATCTGGTATCATCACCTATTATGCGATGAGTGCTGTGAATAATTCACCCAATAATTTGCCAAAAATAATCGTATAAAATCGCCTCCATTCTATGTGCGCTACCTTGTTTCTATCGCTTTAATATGGTATAAATTAGCACAGTCAATCACAAGAAAGCAAAGCAATGAACGAACCCCTTAATAACCCTCTTATCACCATCGAAGATGAAATGAGTCGCGCCTATATGGATTACGCGATGAGCGTTATTATCAGCCGTGCCATTCCTGATGTGCGTGATGGCTTGAAGCCCGTGCATCGACGCATTTTATACGCCATGAAAGAAGGCGGTTACGAAGCCAATAAGCCATTCCGCAAATCAGCAAGGATTGTGGGTGACGTGATGGGTAAATATCACCCACATGGTGATAGCGCAATTTATGATGCGATGGTGCGGATGGCGCAAGAATTTTCTATGCGTTTGCCATTGGTAAGCGGACAAGGCAATTTTGGTTCAATGGATGGCGATAAAGCTGCCGCCATGCGCTATACCGAAGCGCGCCTGAATCTGGCATCAGAAACCATATTGTTAGATATTGAAAAAGATACGGTTGATTTCAAGCCCAATTATGATGAAACCGAAAGCGAACCTGTGGTATTGCCCACGCGGATTCCTAATCTTTTGGTTAATGGCACGGGCGGTATTGCGGTGGGTATGGCAACCAATATTCCTCCCCATAATTTAGGCGAAATCATTAGCGGTACGCTTGCCCTGCTTGATGACCCCAATATTTCTGATAATGATTTATGCGATTTCATCCCCGCGCCTGATTTTCCAACGGGTGGCATTATCATTGGTAAATCACAAATTCGCCGCGCCTATTTAACGGGCAAAGGCGGGTTTATCATTCGGTCGCGCACACATTTTGAAAAAATCAGCAATACCCGTCAAGCGATTGTTGTTACTGAAATTCCGTTTCAACTCAATAAATCGCGTATGTTAGAAAAAATTGCCGAATTGGTGCGTGATAAAGTGATTGAAGGCATCAGCGAATTGCGTGATGAATCCGACCGTAGTGGCGTTAGGGTGGTGATTGAGCTGAAAGCCAATCAACAAGAAAATGTTATTCTGGCGCAATTATTAAAATTCACTCCAATGGAACAGCGTTTTTCTATCAATATGCTGGCACTTTACGATAATAAGCCAGAATTGCTGAGTTTGCGTAAAGTTTTGCAAGCGTTTCTGGCGTTTCGCGAACAAGTGATTATCAGGCGTACGCGTTGGCATTTGCAAAAAGCACGCGTTCGGGCGCATCATCTGGCGGGCTTGCTGGTGGCGTTGCATCATATCGACCGCGTGATTGAAATGATTAAGAGCGCGCCCGACCCACAAACTGCGCGCATCAGCTTAATGGAAGAAAATTGGGAAATCAGCGAAATCGGACTATTTTTAGCGCGCATTGACCGCATCGTTAGCTCAGATTTGCCCGATTTAGAGCCATTAGAGCATTACAAGCTTTCCGAAGAACAAGCAAAAGCTATTCTTGATTTACGCCTGCACCGCCTAACGGGTATGGAACGCAATAAATTGATGGAAGAGGCAGAAAAGCTTGCGATTGCGATTGAAGATTATATTGATATTTTGCAAACAGCCTCGCGGCGCAAAGCGGTGATGCGTGAAGAATTAGAGCATATCAAAGAAGAATTTTCTGACCCCCGTCGCACCGAAATTAGCGATGAAATGCTAGATGATGATACTGATATTGAAGATTTGATTCAGCGCGAAGATATGGTAATTACCGTGACTCATAAGGGCTATATTAAGCGTGTGCCTTTAGGCGTGTATCGTGCGCAAAAACGCGGTGGGCGTGGCCGTGCGGGTATGAGCCTGCGTGATGAGGATTTTGTCTATCAAGTGTTGCAAGCCAGCACCCATACCAGCCTTCTATTCTTTACAAATAAAGGCATTGTGTATCAAGAAAAAGTATGGCGCTTACCGCAAGGCGAACCACAACATCGGGGCAAACCGCTGATTAACACAATTCCGCTTGATACTGATGAAACCATCACCTCTATCATGGCATTACCCGAAACAATTGATGATTCGCTCTCTATCATGTTTGCCACCAGTAGTGGGCATGTGCGCCGTAACAGCCTCAGAGATTTTGAAAATATTCGCCGCAGTGGCCTTATCGCCATGAAGCTAACCGAAGAAAGCGGTATGCTTATCAGCACCGTGATTTGTAGCAATGATGATGATATTGTATTAAGTTCAGCCAAAGGCAATGCAATTCGCTTTAAGGCAGATGATATTAGGCTATTTGCGGGGCGCAATGCGGTGGGTGTGCGTGGCATTAGATTAGGCGATGATGATAAATTGGTGAGCATGTCTATTCTAGCGCATCATGAATATGATGGCGAAACGCGTGAAAATTACAGCCGTTATAGTAATTTAAGCAGGCGTGATGCTGCATCACTTTCAGCAGAAGAGCAACAGCTTTTGCAAAAATTAGAAGAAAATCCTGATATGGCAAATATGTGGGAGCAAGATGAGTTTTTACTCACCGTTACCGAAAATGGCTTTGGCAAAAGAAGCACTGGCTTTGATTATCGTATCACTGGGCGTGGTGGCAAAGGCATTACCAATATCAATGTTTCTGAACGCAATGGCAATGTGGTGGCTTCTTTCCCTGCCAGTAATAGCGACCATATTATGATGGTAACCAATAAAGGGCAACTGATTCGATGCCCCGTGCGCGATATTAATATTATCGGCAGACGTACGCAAGGTGTTACGCTCTTTAAGACTGAAGCCGATGAATATGTGGTATCGGTGGCAAAAATTGCCGAAGATGAGAATGACGATAATAATGAGAATGGCGATAATGCCGAAAATGAAAATATTGATAGCAATAGCGATACGGAACAAACATGAGTGTGATTGCCGTTTATCCTGGCACGTTTGACCCATTCACCTATGGGCATTGCGATGTTGCTTGCCGTGCTGCAAAATTAGTAGATAAATTGATTATTGCTGTTTCGGTGCATATGAAAAAAAACACTCTATTTTCAGCCGATGAGCGTATCGCGCTCACCCAAGATGCGTTGGCTGAATATAATGCTGAATTGGCGCAAAAAATGGTGGTGTTGAAATTTGATAATTTACTGGTTGATTTTATGAAGCAACATCAGTGCGATACGATATTTCGCGGTTTACGTGCCACCACCGATTTTGAATATGAATTTCAAATGGCGAGCATTAACCGCCAATTAAAAGCCGATATTGATACTGTTTTTCTGCCTGCTGATGATAAATTCCATTTTGTTTCTTCTAGCATGGTGCGCGAAATTGCATCATTGGCAGGTGATGTCAGCCAATTTGTAACACCAGTCGTGAAACGTGCCATTACCAAAAAATTCGCCCATCTAAATATATAATGTTTGAAGGAGTTCATAAATAACAACATGACCATACGCCACTATCCCCCCTTTTCACCCATCATTTTTTACGCCCTATTCCAAAAAGAAGTGAAACGTTTTATGTCGGTGCCGACGCAAACTGTGATAGCGCCAATGATTACCTCAATGCTGTTTTTCGCGGTGTTTTCGCTGGCTTTGGGGCGTTCGGTACAACAGGTTGGCGATTATAATTTCTCTACTTTCATCATGCCGGGCCTTATCATTATGGGCATGTTGCAAAATTCTTTTGCCAATGCGTCTTCATCTTTAATGATTTCTAAAATGCAGCGCAATCTGGTTGATGTGCTGATGTCGCCGATCACCTCATTTGAATTTGTGCTTGCCTTTACGATGGGGGCAATCACGCGCGGGCTGATGGTAGGCACGCTCACCTATTTTGTGGCACTATTTTTTGTGGATTTACCGCTCCATTCAATAGGCATCGTGTTGTTTTTTGGCATTGGCGGCACAATGATGATGGGTTTGTTAGGCTTTTTAGGCGGTATCGTCTGCGAAAAATTTGACCAAATATCGGCTTTCACCAATTTTATTGTGGTGCCATTATCATTTCTATCGGGCACATTTTATTCCATCAACCGACTGCCTGAAATTTTTCAACAGATTACTTTGTTTAA
>JAHZMA010000087.1 GCA_022599575.1 Alphaproteobacteria bacterium
AGAAACTAAAATTTTCTTTTATTTTGCAATGATTTTCTTGAATATCTGGCGCATAGATGAGTGGTAGCAAAAAGAATGCCCCATACATTCCCCAGCGCCATTTGGTTAGTTGCTCTTGAAAATCAATTTGATAGATAGATTCTTCTGTATTAAAATAATATGTTTCTGAAAGATTACCCCAGCCACCACGTATATCAGTTTTATAGGGTGCAAGTGCTTCACCTTCAATAGCTAAATATTTCCTCTGCCCTATTGCGGTAAAAGAACAGGCTGATAGCTGAGATACTAACAATATAATGATTAATAATTTTGGTAAATATCGTATCAATTCTACTTTTCCAGATTTTTCACGTTAGACAAAGGCTCAACTTTATGTTTCACGTCCTCAGGAGAATAAGTTCCATTAACAGGGTTACCATCAATGTCGAGACGGTTATCAAAAAAATGTGGCATATAAATTCCAAAGAATTTTTTATGGTCGGCGAATGTAAAAGTGACATCAATATAAGGCGGTTTTCGAATCATTAATTTATCATCAGGCGTTATCATTTTACAAGACATATCATCAATAGAAAATTCGATAATATTCTCATAAATTTGTTGATTACCAAACAAATCGATACCACGATATTTTTTCTTGCTAGGCAAATGATAAATATCAAAATCAGAACGAATCTCATCTTTGGCTTTTATGTTGATGGGCTTGAAAGATTGTTGGGTTTCATGGTCGTAAAAACTGAAATCTTCTATTGAGAAACGTTGAAATAAGGTATTGGGTTGTTTGGTTATTTCTGTTATCGTGAAATCAAAAGTTTCTTCACCTGTGCAGAAATTATCTCCACCGCCCCCATAATAGAGGAGTGGTAGCAGAAAAAATATTCCCAATATCTCCCACTGCCATTCTGTTAATTGGTCGTTAAAAATAATGTGATAGATTGATTGTTCTGTCTCAAAAAAATGATACTCTACACCACCAATCCAGCCACCACGTATATCATCTTTATAGGGTGCGAGTGCTTCACTTTCAAGAGCTAAAACTTTTCTTTGACCTATTGCGGTAAAAGAACAGGCTGATAGCTGAGATATTACCAATATAATGATTAATAATTTTGATAAATATCGTATCATTACTTCACTTCACTTTCATCGCCCCCTCCACATCATCAAACCCAAAAATCTCAGGTAATATTGTGCCTTGTCGGTTATCAGGTGTGTAGATGATGGTAAACGGTATCGCGTAATGATGATAGGCTTGCAAAAATGATTCAATCGCTTCGTTCGGCAGAGTCCAATCGCCGCGCATAAAGATAATATCATCACGCGTTAATAAATCTTGCGCTTTATCGCTTTGCCACACTTGCACATCATTGATTTTGCAGGTGATGCACCAGCGCGCGCTGAAATCCACAATCACAATTTGTCCATCATCTAATGCGGGTTGAATATTTTCTGGCATAAAAGCTTGCGCTTGGGCGATGGTAGCGTTGACATCAATTTTCAACCTTTCTGGTTGCGGGCTGATGGCGATCACTATCAGCAAAGCGATGCCGATACTGAATAAGGGCAGGCGCGATAAAGATAAAATACCACGATATTTCAAATAAGATGCTGTTAATAATAGCGCGCATACTATGATGATCAGCGCGGTATGTAAGGCGGGGAAGTGAAATGATAACAGCCAAAACAGCCAAAGCGCGGTGAGCAGTAACGCTACTGATACGCCATATTTGATGCGAGTGCTCCATTTTCCGATTTTTGTTGGCAAACGGTTAATCAATTTGGGGCGCAAGGCAATCAGCAAATAGGGCGATGCCATGCCCAGCGATAGTAACCCCATCATCAGGAATAATTGTGCTGTACCACCTGCAATCGCCACGCCAACAATCGTGCCGATAAGCGGCGCAGTGCAGGAACTTGCCAACCATGCAATCACAATACCAGTGGTGAGTTTTTGCAAAATCGGGTGATGGCTACTATCAACGTTAATCAGCGATGCACTAAATGGCAGGCGAAAATTTTGCCAGCCCATCTCGACCGCAATAAATAGCAATAACACCCATATCATGCCCAATAAAAACAATGGCGATTGAAATTGCGCGCCCCAACCGATAAAGCCAGTCAACCGCAAAGAGGCGAATAATAACGCCAATAGCATGAAGCCGATAATCATGCCCAATGCCGATAATAACGCATTCTGGCGAAAAATATTAATGGCGTTTCTATCACTTGTTGCTTGCATTTTGCCGATGGGCAGTAATTTCAGCGATAAAACGGGCAACACGCAGGGCATTAAATTCATCAGCAAGCCTGCCAATAATGCCAGTAAGCCAAGCACCCATAGCGAAAGATTCAGCGATGCGGTGCTTTTGCCTGCAAGCGCGGTGATGGGCGGTGTTGCTTGGTAATGGGCAATCATGGTGGTTTCAACCGCCTGCCCCTGATAATAGGCGGTCAGTAATAATGGCAATGGTTGCCCTGCTTTGATTGTATCAGGGGGCAGGGCGAGTAAATTTTGTCCGCTTAATTGTTGCGTATTATCGCTTCTATCGCGGTGCAAATCTGGCAACAGATAAACGCCTCTCAACTCATCAGGGGCTTGATAGCTGATAATCACTTTTTTCAGCGATTTCAAATCTGGCACTGTATCTTGATTCGCTTGCAATTTGCCATGTAAGATAATCTGTGTGTTATCTTTATTACTCGGTAAGGCACTCCAAAATAATTCTCTGCTATCAATCAAAGATAGGCGCACGGGCAAATTATCAAGCGCGTTTTTTATCTGTTGGGTGTTTGCCGTGTTATCAAGCGTGATACGAAAGTCGCGCTGATGCGGAATACAAACATGCGCGCAAACAGGGTAATATAGAGTGCCTGAAAGGGTGATGGCTTGATTGTGTGCGGAAATTTTATCATTTAGCGTAACTTCAACGGGCAGGGTAATATCGCCCTGATAGCCAAGCGATTCAATGCCTAGCAAGTCTAGTCTTTCGGGATAATTCCATAAAATACTGAAACTTTCAACTTTGGCAAGGCTATCCTCATCAAGCGTGATTGAAGGGGGCAATGCGGTTTCGCCACCACTATGCCAGTAGATTTTCCATCCCTTATTCAGCTTAAAATCAATGGTCAGTAAATGGGTGCGGTCAGCGATTTTACTCAAATGGCTGATTGCCACGCTGCCATAATCAAAATCTTGCGCGATAACATTTTTAATGGGCGCTGATAATGTGCCAATGAACAATAATAGTGGGCATAATAATAGGGCGCGTAATAATCGAGCACATAATAATTTGGCACATAATAATTTGTTGGGGGATAATGTCATAATCATAATAGTTTTAGTAGAATTTCACAAAATAATAACTGATTTTTGTTTTTTATGCTATAGTGTTTAAATGATGGAACATGATTTAGAACATGATTTAATGAGAGCCCAACCAAGCGGTCATACGGGCTTTTTTAGTGGCAGATTACTGGCAGCCATGCCGAATCATGGTGGCAGTTACTTTGAACGTGCCGTGATTTTTATTTGTTATCATGATGAAAATGGCGCGATGGGGTTGATTGTGAATCAGCCACTTTCTGATGTTGATTTTGCCGAAATTCTACTTTCTGATGCCGAAAATGACGAAGATGACGATACTATAGAGAGCAAGAAATTTTATTTGCCAGTCTATATGGGTGGTCCAGTTGATAATGAACGCGGCTTTGTGTTGCATAGTGGCGATAAAAAATATGAAAGCACGCAGGCAGTCGGTAATTTGTGTCTTACCGCTTCGGTGGATATTCTGCATGATATTGTTAGCGGTAATCCGCCCGAACAATATAAATTTATGTTAGGTTATACGGGCTGGGGCAAAACACAGTTAGAACAAGAATATGATGAGAATAGCTGGTTGTTACTCCCTTACGATAGCAACATCATTTTTGCCGATGATGGTGATAAATGGGGCGATGCGCTGAAGCTAATAGGGGTTGATGCCACAAAATTATCGGCATTTGGCGGCCAAGCGTAATTTAATGCCGTAGCCTTAAAACTTAGCCTTAAGGTTTTGATTTTATAATCTGGTTTTTATCGCCGCTTCTTACCCACCTGATTCTTACAAATCATCTAGCAAATCATCGCCACCATCACCACCAGGACCTGCAGGGTCTGCCTGACGAATGGGCGGTGGGTCACCATTATAAACGCTGTTAATGAGCCTTTTATAATAGAAATCGCGTAACCCCGCATATAAATCAAGCGATGTTTTTTCAGCGGCAATAATCAAATCTAAATTATTGGCATAGACATTGATAAGCCCCAACACAGTGATACCAATATATTCACCACCTTCTAATTCTTTGGTAACAGGGTTAATTTGCGAATCAACCACCAAGCCAAATAACCCACGAATAGAACTTGAATTTAATACGGGCAATACCAAATAGCTACCATAGCCAACACCATACACCCCTAATGTTTGGTCAAATGTTTCTATTTGTATTTTATGGTCGGCAACGCCACCGTAAAAATCAACCAAACCACCAACACCGAATAAAATATTGTGAGTAAATGCAAACACATTATCGAAGAAATTATCTAAATCGCCTTGTAATAAAGCGTTAATGGCACTTAACGGGCGTCTTAAAACATTGGTAACATTGGTAACGGCCGTGCGGAAAAATTTAGGCGTAATAAATAAATAAACGCGCGCAACGGGGCGTAACAAGAAAAGTTCTAAAACGCGGTTGAAGGCAAATGTTTTACGGTTGAGCCATTCTAAACGGTCTGGAATCGCTGGCAGAATATATTCATCATTGACGGGATAGACATTGCTATTGGTTTCATTAGCTACTTCTTGCGCCCACGCCGTTTGATAGCTAGGCAATATACTAGGCAACACAAACTGCAAGCTGGTTACTGCTAAACATGCTATAAATGTTTTTAAAAACACCCTTTTAACTTTGCTTATCATCAAAGTATAGACTCCCTAATATCATCTTACGACTGCATCATAAAGAAAATAATATTGCCATGCAAGCATAAAGATGCTAAAAATCATATAAATTATTTATAAAAAGGATTTTGTATATATTATGCTCCAAACGATATTACGTAGTGCGGTAGGCACGGCAAATCAACGTATGCTGAAAAAAATGCAGTCTATTGTTACCGCAATAAACGCATTAGAACCTTCCATTGAAATGCTTGCCGATGCTGATTTTCCACAAAAAATTGCTGATTTAAAGCAACAAGCACAAGATGGTGCCGATTTAGAAACGCTTCTGCCTGAAACTTTTGCGCTTGTGCGCGAGGCTTCGAAGCGCACATTGGGGTTGCGCCATTTTGATGAGCAATTATTAGGCGGCATTATTTTGCATCGTGGGCAGATTGCCGAGATGAAAACGGGTGAGGGTAAAACCCTAGTGGCAACGTTACCAGTAGTACTGAATGCCTTAACGGGTAAGGGTGTGCATCTTGTTACGGTGAATGATTATCTTGCCAAGCGTGATGCTGGCTGGATGGCGGCGATTTATCATTTTTTAGGGTTGACCGTAGGCAGTATTGTGGGCGGACTTGATGATGATGTCAGGCGCGAACAATATCAATGCGATATCACCTATGCCACCAATAACGAGCTAGGCTTTGATTATCTGCGCGATAATTTGAAATTAACATTGGCAGAAAATGTTCAGCGCGGCTATCATTTTGCGATTGTTGACGAGGTGGATTCCATTTTGGTTGATGAGGCGCGCACCCCATTAATCATTTCAGGGCAAGCCGAAGACGACCCACAACTTTACCAAAAAATATCAAAAATCATTCCAAACTTAACACCCGAATGTTACGAGCTTGACGAGAAACAGCGCAATATCACGATGACTGAACAAGGTTCAGAAATGGCAGAAAATCTGTTACGCGAAAGTGGTATTTTGCAAGAAGGCACATTATATGATATGCAAAATATCGGTCTATTGCATCAGATAGACCAAGGCTTGCGCGCATTGCATCTGTTTCAGCGCGATGTGCATTATGTGGTGGAAGAAGGCAATATTATTATCATTGATGAATTTACGGGGCGTAAAATGCCATCACGCCGCTATTCCGATGGGTTGCATCAGGCGATTGAGGCGCGCGAAGGTGTGAAAGTGCGTAATGAATCGCAAACAGTGGCATCTGTTACCTTTCAAAATTATTTCCGCATGTATGAAAAATTATCGGGCATGACTGGCACCGCCGCCACTGAAGCAGAAGAATTTGGCGAAATTTATCAGCTAGAAGTGATAGAAGTGCCAACCCATGTGCAGGTGATGCGTAATGATATGGATGATGAAATTTATCGCACAGCTGCCGAACGCGATAATGCCGTGATAGAACAAATTAAGGAATGCCATCAGCGACAACAGCCAGTATTGGTTGGCACGGTATCGATTGAAAAATCAGAAGCATTATCGGCAAAATTAACCAAAGCAAAAATCAAGCATAATGTGTTGAATGCGCGCCAACATGAAAAAGAAGCGCAAATTATCAGCGAGGCAGGTAAGCCGTGCGCTGTTACCATCGCCACCAATATGGCAGGGCGTGGCACTGATATTCAGCTTGGTGGCAATTTAGATATGAAAATTCAATTGATGGCGGCAGAAAACGGGCATCCACCTTCAGATGAAGAGGTGCAGAGCTTAAAACAATCCACAAAAGCTGACCGTCAAATTGTGCTTGAAAGTGGTGGGTTATTTATTATTGGCACAGAACGGCACGAAAATAGGCGGATTGATAATCAGTTGCGCGGGCGTTCGGGGCGGCAGGGCGATGCAGGGGCGAGTCGGTTTTTCTTAAGTCTGCAAGATGATTTAATGCGGATTTTTGGTTCGGAACGCATGGATGGTATGTTGAAGAAATTAGGCGTGAAAGAGGGTGAGGCAATATCGCACCCATGGGTGAATAAGGCAATTGAACGCGCACAGAAAAAAGTTGAAACCCATAATTTTGATGTTCGCAAGCAATTATTGAAATTTGATAATGTGCTGAACGACCAACGTCATGCGATTTTTGAACAAAGGCGTGAAATTATGGTTGCCGATGATATTAGCTATATCACTGATGCTATTGTGGAAGAGCTAATTGAAACTTATGTTGCCAGTGCCATGCCTGAACGTGCGACCCATAATGAATGGGAATTGGAAGGTTTACATGCCGAAATTTACCGCATTTTTGGGCTTGATTTGCCATTGCAAGCATGGGCGAAAGAAGATGGCGTTGCCAATGAAGAGATGATTGCGCGGATAACAAAAGCGGTGAATGATTTGGCAGCAGCACGCAAGCAACGCTATGGCGAAAACGTGATGCAGGCGGTTGAAAAAAGCTTTATGTTACAGGTGATTGATTCCACATGGAAAGACCATTTGCATCAGCTAGACCATTTGCGACAGGGCATTGGTTTACGTGCCTATGGTCAGCGCGACCCATTAAATGAATATAAGCAAGAAGCCTTTGGTTTGTTTGAGGCGATGCTGAGCCGTATCAATGAAAATTTTGTGCAAATTTTCTTCCGTGCCGAATTTAATTTAGGCGTGGAAAAACCCAAACCCAGAAAAGTCGCTATGGGTGAGAAGCAAGAAGGTGAAGCCACTGCTGATAATCCTGATAGCTGGGGACGCGTGAAGCGTAACGAACTCTGCCCTTGCGGTTCTGGCAAAAAATACAAACATTGTCATGGCAAGGTATAGAAGCGCATCAATGGCTTTGCCAACATAAGCGGATATTGTTGCGGTGGGGGTTTGGGGGCTTCTTGCCGATAAGGCAAGTCGCAAAGCCCCCATAAGCGCATTGTTGGCTTTGCCAACATAAGCGAAATTAATGCGAGGGATTGTTAAAGGGGCACGCGCAAGGGAAGCGGGCTTGTCCTCGCGACCGAGAAGTCAAGTCGCACCCCCTTGATATTATAAGCGCATTGTTGGCTTTGCCAACAAAAGCGGATATTAATGCGGGGGATTATCAAGGGGGCACGCGCAAGGGAAGCGGGCTTGTCCTCGCGACCGAGAAGCGCGTCCGCGCCCCTTAACACTATAAAGCGCATTGTTGGCTTTGCCAACAAAAGCGGATATTATTGCGGTGGGGGTTTGGGGGCGTCTTGCCGATAAGGCAAGTCGCAAAGCCCCCATAAGCGCATTGTTGGCTTTGCCAACATAAGCGGATATTATTGCGGTGGGGGTTTGGGGGCGTCTTGCCGATAAGGCAAGTCGCAAAGCCCCCATAAGCGCATTGTTGGCTTTGCCAACATAAGCGGATATTAATGTGCGGATAGTCTATAAGCCGGGTTCTGTCATTGGCGACCATTCATCTCATGCGTGATGTTACCATCATGCTCTTAGCGACCTACCTGATTTCATGCAGAAAGACATAACGAAATTCTGTTTG
>JAHZMA010000088.1 GCA_022599575.1 Alphaproteobacteria bacterium
ACACGGAATGACGGGCAGGGAATAAAAATAAACAAACAACCAAAGGTTGCGTTTATTTCAAAATTGGTAAATTATCTCTGAAATCTTTGATGGTGATATCCGCGCCTTGCGTGATGAGGAAGTCATAGACTGCTTTGTTCTTTGCCAAGCCTGCAATATGGAGTGGGGTGCGCCCCATCGCATCTCGCATGGTGATTGATGGCGTTAGCGGGCATTTTTGCTCAAACGGGCAGTTGATGTTGGCTTTAAGGCTGTGTTTTTTGGGGTTGGCAAGCATATCTTTGATGGTTTGCGGCGTGGCATTTTTCATAAAATGCGGGTAAAGCATTTGATGGGTATCTAGCATCGAAGCGGGGTAGTCTGCCGCAATGAATGATTCCAGCCAATAGGTTACAGGCGAACGATAGTAATAACGATGCCAGTCAGGGTATTCTTCATCTTTTAACTTTAGTAGAATATCATCGGCACGGTGTTTTTCATCAGGCTTAATAATAAAATCGTCAAATGCTTTGAGATATTCATATAGTGACATTTGCAAAATGTTATAGATTGAATATTTTATGAAATCTCCATTTTCATTGCGTGAAAAAATATCATCGATGTTAGCGGTTGCATTAATATCCGCGCCTAATGATAAATATAATTTGCTAAGGGCAATCGCATCATTGCTCGGCAAAGCGAGTAAAATATCAGGACCATATATCCCCTCCTCATTAAGAGAAACCAGAAGTTCAGTATGTGAAGCAAATTTTCTAGAGTTTTTGGCTATGCTGTCTTTCGCGGCTACCCCTAATAAGGGGGGGATGCTGTTATAATCTTCAAATAAATCGGCACTATGATTTAAGAATAATTTTGCCACATCCAGATTTGCCATATAAGCCATGATGTTAATTTTTCTATCACGGTCATCAAATCCATAAAATCGATTTCTTTTGCTATTTTTTAATTTTTCAACATAATTATTAATCACTTGTTGTTGGCGTTGTTTTGGGAAATTTTTGCTATCATCATAGAGTAAGGTATAATAATAATATTCACGGCGAAATGCTTGCAAATTATCTGCTAAAGAAGATTGAATTTGTTTCTCATCATCAATATCTTGGGCATGGGTTATAGATGAATATGCAACCAATAATAAAAATATAGGGATATGAACAAAATATTTCATATCCCTATTTTAAGTTGTAACGAAAGGAACTGTCAAGATATAATTTTAAGCTTTTTCTTGGTAATATCTTGTAAATCTAAAGATGTCTTTTTTGCCTTATGGATTAATCTATCAATCTCAGCATTGCGCATACCCATTTCGGCATGTAAGGTCTGCATTTTAATCAGCATTTCGGTGATGATATCTAATTTTAGGCTATCGCGTATTGTGCCCTCTCTTAGATATTGCATGATAAGTTCAATGGCTGCTTTTCTGCGTTCATTAATATCGCCTGATTGGTTGCTTAGCGCAAATTTCTTGGCTTTAACCAAAATATCGGTTTTTTTCTGCCATTTATTTGCCATCATTTCTAATAATTGCTTATTAAGCGCGCTGCCACTCATAAATAATGAAACAGCATGGTAACCACCATTTGTGCCATCTTTGGTAAGAAACGGAAAAACAAGCTTAGCAACATCATCAATGGTGTTTGATGTGCCTTGTATGTCACCATTTTCTGGTCTAAAATTTTTCCAAAGAATTTTATTATTACCATCAATATATTTTGTGATGGCATTTGTATCGGCAAATCTGCGTTCAACATGCACATGTTCGTTACGGTGTTTATCACTTTCAAATTGGTAAATGCCTAATTTTTGCCCAGGCCGTAAGATGGCATCTGCTTTGATATTAGGCGCACGTTGCTTGATATGGTGGAAGGTGGTTAATAATAGCCCAATATCGACATTAAATTCTAAAATTGTAACCCTATATTGGTCACGACTATCTTTTTCTTCTGTGGCAGAATAGACAATCGCTTGGGTTGGTTTAATGAATGTATCGGGGGTGTAATATATCTCACCGCGATTGGCAGAGCCATAATCTTGCCCTTCATGATTGCGAAAATTTTTATCCCAAAAGGGGTGAGTGAAATTGGTGAAAACATCATTCAATTGATTTTGCTTTGGGTCTTTAAGAAAAGCCTCCATTTTTTCAAAACTTTCACCCTTAAAACGCGCTTCAATAAATTGCGAGGTTGCCTTAAGATGCAAGCCCATTTCTGGCAGTGCCAAAGATGCGTTAGAAAGCTGACGTTCTTCAATTCTGATATGCTCAATCACCTGTTCAATCACTTTAAGGGTTTGGGGGTTCAGAAATTCCTTAGATTGTTGGGCAAGTTTTATCACTTGTTCATATATTTCTTGAGGTATTTTTTTAGAATTATTTTGTTGTATTTTTCTTTTCAGAAAAGTTTGCAATTGCTCACCTTTTTTATTAACACTCCGTTGCAAATAATAGGCTTGAAATGGCGTGATAGGCTTGCCATTATCGAGCATATCAACCAATTTATTAATATCTAGCTTGTTGGTTTTTACTCTAATTTCCTGTTCAAGCTGATAGCTTTCTAACAAGGCTTGGCTTTTATTGGGCATGGCATCTAACGCATTATTCTTTTTTAAGAGGTCATGTAACCTATCCAAATCCGCCAGTTCGGCTTGGCTCGGCTTGACGCCTTTTTCGATTTTAATCAGCAGATTCTCCCATCTTTGGAGCGTTAAGGGAGAGATGTTTTTTACAAATTCAATCCATGTAAGCGTGCTGAAATATTTTTTCATATTCCCTGCGAGGGCATCTTTATGCTGTGCTTCCAGCAATTTGCGGTATTTTTCAGGAAAATGCCGATAATCTTCCCTATGCGTTAAGGCATCATACAGCGCTTTGGCATTATTCGCATTGGCGTTTTTTTCTAATGCCAGAAATGCTTCTATCTGTGGTCGGTTCAGGCTTAGATGCGGTAAAGTCTGATAGGCTTTCATGTAAAGCTTCATGCGCGGTGGCAGGGCTTCAACCTTGTTATGTTTCCTCAACGCATCATAAAGCGCATCAAGCTTATGAAGTTCAACAGCAGTGGGGCGGTAATCAAGATGATTGGGTTCAACCTTTTTGAAAATCGCGAGAAAATTGTGAAGATTATTTTGGATGCTTTGCGAAAATTTAACATCTTTAATTGCTTTAAAAAAATCTTGTTCATAGGCTAGAAAATTTCCAGTATATGTTGCAATGGCTTCCGTGACTTTGGGTGATAGTTTTCTTAATAAATCCTGCTTGCCAATTAAGGCAATCACTAGATTATATTGCTCTGTTTTAGTGAGGGACGAACCGTTTACTATTTTTGTAATCAGTTTTTGAATCTCAGTTGATTGTTGCGTTCCTAGATTCAGCTTGCTAACGCGGTAATTCATCAGGTTCTTAAAGGCTTTTTCAGGCAGTGAAGAAAGCTTGCCCGCCCTATCTATTTTTTTGATAAGCTCGTTACGATAATGCGAATTTTGCCCAATCTGATAAGATGATTGATATTGCGCCATCATCAATTCAGCGATTTCTTCAGAGGTAAGAGAAACAGAGCTAACAGCCGCCAGTAGCTTCTTGAAATCAGTTTGATTACTTAAATGATTGAAAAAGTGATTGATTTTACTTAATGAGCGGAAACAATTAGGTTGATTTTTGGTTTTCTGCGCGATGTTGAAAATGGGTGCAAACTGCATTGGCTGAGATATTTGCGTGATGGTTTTTGGCGATTGATTTAGAAATTTGAGAATTTCCTCTTCTTTAGCGGATAGATTCTCACTTTTGGCGAACAGGCTTATCAGCATATCGCATGCCTGCTTATCGGTGATATTCGGCGCGCTTCTGTTAATTTGCTGATAAGCCTCTTTCGCGATATTGGGTGAGACATGTTGCCGATTGGCAAGTTTTGTGCAACAGTCACATACTTTCTGCTTGTTGTTGCCAGATAATTTTTGGGCTAATAGTTCAATAGCACTCATGGTAGGTTGCTCCTATATAAGAAGCCCGCTCGCAAGTTGGGCATAGGGTTATGCTATCCGCAAACGCATGAATGCGGAATCAAAGATGTTAAGGTTTTGTTGTTGCCATTCGGTTCGGATAAGAGGGGTCGCAATGGTCTTATCTTATATATGTATCATAAGTTTATATACATTGCAAGAACAATTTGAATAAAAATAGACAATCTGTGCATAACTATTAATTTGTTCTTTTTTTAGAGTGTCTGTTCTAGTGGCTATGGTCTCTGTGTAAGGAAGAGGGCAGTAGGCGTTATCGCGCCAATGTTATTTCAAAATTGGTAGATTATCGCGGAAGTCTTTGATGGTGATATCCGCGCCTTGTGTGATGAGGAAATCATAGACAGCTTTGTTCTTTGCTAAGCCTGCGATATGTAACGGTGTGCGCCCCATCGCATCGCGCATATTG
>JAHZMA010000089.1 GCA_022599575.1 Alphaproteobacteria bacterium
AGCAAAGCAAAATGGAATAAATACCATACCATCAGCCACATCGCGGTCGGCACGGGCGATGATTTCTAATATGCCACGCCTTGTGCTGACTTGCACTTTTTCGCCTGAATCAATGCCTAATTTCCGCAATTCGCGCGGATTCAAATGGGCAATCGCCGCAGGTTCAAGTTGGTCTAACACATTTGCACGCCGTGTCATCGCGCCTGTATGCCAATGTTCTAACACGCGGCCAGTGGTTAGAATGTAAGGGTACTCATTATCAGGCACTTCATCGGGTGGAATAATCGATGTTGGCACTAACCGCGCCTTGCCCGATTGCGTAGTGAAACCATCACCGAATAAAACTGCTTTGCCTGATGATTCTTCGCGGTTACATGGGTAAGTGACAAAATCATCACGTTCTAAACGCTCCCAACTAATGCCTTTTAAGGTCGGCATCACTTGTTGAAGTTCTTTATATATCTCGCTAACATCTTGATAATTCCAATCAAGTCCAATCTGTTGCGCGATGGCTTGGGTGATTTCCCAATCTTGCCGCACCTCTTCGGGCAAATTAAGAGCAGGGCGAGCAAGCTGCACTTGCCTATTGGTATTGGTGAAACTGCCCGTTTTTTCAGCAAAGGAGCTTGCGGGTAAAATAACATCGGCATGGTAAGCGGTTTCGGTTAAGAAAATTTCCTGCACCACCAAATGTTCTAATTTTGCCAAAGCTTGACGGGCATGACTGGTATCGGGGTCAGACATTGCAGGGTTTTCGCCCATAATATACATGCCTTTTACTTTGCCAGCTAAAATAGCATCAATGGTTTCAACCACAGTTAGCCCGCGTTTGGGGTCAAGTTTTGTGTTCCAGAATTTTTCAAATTTCAGGCGTATTTGTTCGTCTTCAACCAATTGATATTCAGGATACATCATTGGAATTAACCCAACATCAGACGCGCCTTGCACGTTATTTTGCCCACGCAACGGGTGTAACCCCGTGCCTTTACGCCCAATATGTCCTGTAATCGCCGCCAATGTGATAAGCGAGCGATTATTATCAGTGCCATGCACATGTTGCGAAACACCCATGCCCCAAAAAATAATACCGCGCTTGGCAGTGGCAAAAGCGCGCGCCACTTCGCGAATCGAATCAGCGTCAATGTTACAAATCGCACTCATTTTGTCGGGAGAGAATTGCTGGATATTTTCCTTAATCAGCTGATAATCATCACACATTCTGCTGATATAATCATGGTCAACCAAATCTTCATTGATGATGGTGTGAATCATCGCATTCAGTAGCGCCACATCTGTACCGCCCTTAAATTGCAAATGTCGCCAAGCATGGCGCACCAAGCCTTGCCCACGCGGGTCTAGCACAATTAGTCGTTTGCCTTGCTTCACTGCATTTTTGAAAAATGTTGCCGCTACAGGGTGATTTTCGGTTGGGCGCGCACCAATCACAATGATGCAATCACTATCAAGTGCGGCGGTAAATGGTGCTGTTACCGCGCTTGAGCCAATGCCCTCAACCAATGCCGCTACCGATGAGGCATGGCAGAGCCGCGTGCAATGGTCAACATTATTGGTACCAAAACCAGTGCGGATTAATTTTTGAAACAAATACGCCTCTTCATTAGAACCTTTGGCTGAACCAAATCCTGCCAATGCACCGCCCCCATCTTGTTGCAAAATATCGGTGAATTTTTTGCCTGCCAATTCTAATGCTTCTTCCCAGCTTGCTTCGCGAAAATGGGTATAGGGGTTGCTTGGGTCCACTTGGTCATCCCATTTTTTAGGCACGCCTTGTTTGCGAATCAGTGGTTTGGTCAGCCGTTGTGGATGGCTGGCATAATCAAGCCCGAATCTACCCTTAACACACAGACGATTGCGGTTGGCAGGCCCCATACGGCCATCAACTTTGACGATTTTATTATCTTTCACATGAATATCGGTGCGGCACCCAACCCCACAATAGGGGCATAGGCTTGCCACAATTTTATCAGCCTTGCCCTGATAGATTTGCTTATCATCAAGCATGGTTTTTGGCATTAATGCACCAGTGGGGCAGGCTTGCACACATTCGCCACATGCCACACAGGTCGATTCGCCCATCTCATCATCAAAATCAAAAATTACTTTGGCATTTTTACCACGATAACCCATGCCGATAACATCATTCACCTGCACATCACGGCAAGCGCGTACGCAAAGCGTACAATTGATGCAAGCATCAAGATTAACTGCCATTGCGGGGTGCGAAATATCGCAAGCTGGGCTTTGTTTGGCACTGAAGCGCGATTTTTCTTCCATGCCAATCTCGTCAACCCATTGCCATAAGGCTGAATCGTGATTATGGCTTTGTTCGCGTACAGGTTGGTCGGCAAGCAATAATTCAAACACCATTTTACGGGCATTTTCGGCGCGTTCCGATACCGAATTTACCACCATATTGGGCTGGGCTTTGCGGATACAAGAAGCAGCTAATGTACGCTCACCCTCAATTTCAACCATACAGGCACGGCAATTTCCATCGCTTTGGTAATCGGTTTTGGCACAATGGCATAGATGCGGAATCTCTATCCCTTCCCTTTGGGCGATTTGCCATATTGTTTCATCGGCAGAGGCGGTGATTTTTTCATTATTCAGAGTAATGGTGAAAGATTGCGTCATGATATCCCTATATATGATAATTTTTGGTACCTTCATTGTAGCCAAGAAAAAAATTGCGTCAATTACTTATTTTAATCTAGCTGCTGTTACGATTGCTTCGGGGGGTAAAGCCATAAATATTGTGGAAACAGCGTGAAAAATGCGATGCTGTATTAAAACCACAGGCAAAAGCAATTTCAGCAATCGATAAATTGGTTTGCTGTAGCAAGCGTTTCGCGCGTTCTAACCTTATTTTTAAGTAATAGCGTCTTGGGCTAATGCCAAGATGTTGATAAAAAAGCCGTTCTAATTGCCGACATGAAATGCCAGCAATGGAGGCAATTTCGTCGCGCGAAATGGTTTTTTCGCAATTATCTTCCATCGCGCTGATGGCTTTTAACAATTTTGGATGATTCACTTGCAACCGCACCCTTACGGGCAAGATATTATTATCATCATATTGGCGTTTTTTCTCTTGAATAAATTGCTCACAAATATCATCGGCAAGCTGTGTGCCGTGTTTTTCTTTAATAATCCGCACGCTCATTTCAAATGCAGCGGTAGAACCGCAACAGGTGAGGCGATTACGGTCAGCTTCATATAGGCTGGCACGGCTATCTAATTGAGGGAAATTTTCACGAAACGCATCTAAATTTTCCCAATGAATGGTGCAGCGATAGCCATTCAACACACCCGCACGCGCCAATAAATAACTGCCCGTACATATCGCGCCTAAATAATTATCGCTACGCCCCATTCTTTGGATCAGATTAAGCGCGCGCTTATCGTTAAATTGGTGAATATTGGCCCCCCCGCAAATGAATAAATTATCCATCGGGATATTATCATCGATTGCGCTATTAATATTGCTGGCAACCTGAATGGCAATATTGCCAGATGATGAAACCGTTTCACCATCTACCGATATAAGATGCCATTGATAGAGTGTTTTACCGCTTAAACGGTTTGCCATCCGAAAGGGTTCAATCAATGATGAGAAAGGCAACATTGAAAAGTCAGGTATCAGCAATAGGGTAAGCTGGTCGGTTTTGCCTGTGGCAATGGGTTTGAGTGATATAGCCATATTTTTAATGCCTATTCGATAATTAAGATAACATGCTATTATAATCTTAAAATCAAACAATGAAAATGGAAATTATCGATTCGCTTGACGCATGAATCATGATAGGCTAGACTGGAGGCAAATAATAATATATAACATGGGATATGTGGCACGGAATTTGCCGTATTTTCAATAGATAAATCTTTTTCATAGTGAGAGATTTATATCAGGCGAGGATAATGGTTAATATTAAAGGAGTCATTTGATGGTCTATGATGTTGAAAATTTATTCACATTGCGTCCCGAACGTTCTAATATAGCGCAAGCAAGAGTGACAAAGCCAGCTTCGGCGACGCAATCATTTGTTGATTTTAGCCAAAATATCCGCCCCCCCATCAATAATGCGCCTGCTAATATAGTCGCCGATAAAATTGCTGTTCCAGATATTACGCCACCAAATAGCAATGTAACAAATATTAATGTGCCAAAAATCAATGTGCCAAATATTAGCGCCAATAGCCCCTTTAATGTTGATGCCGCCTTTACCAGACTCAATAATATTTTGGCAAGCAGTAATCAAAATCAGCTACAACAAAATTATTCGGGGCGTGGCTCAATTCTTAATGTGGTGGTGTAATTACAGCCATTCCAATAATAATGGAATCAGCGGTATATCAGCAGGCAACATTTTATAGCGATAAAGTTCCACCCCTTTTACCCATCGTAATTTTTGATTCTCACGCGCCATAATATCACCATGCCATAAATGACAGATATAGAGTGGCATTAGCAGATGAAAATCATCATAAGAATGGCTAGCAAACGCAATCGGGGCAAAGCAACTGGGCGATGTTTTGATGTTAAGCTCTTCATGCAATTCACGCAATAATGCTGCTTCGGGGGTTTCACCCTCCTCTATTTTACCACCCGGAAATTCCCAATAGCCACTTAATGTTTTGCCTATCGGGCGTTCATTAATTAAAACCCTGCCATCGGCATCAATCAGTGCCACCGCCACCACCAATTTTATCTGTTTGGTGGTGAGGGGTAATTGTTGCTGTTCGCACGCGCTATTCATTACGAACGATAATCGGCATTAATTTTGATATAATCTTCGGTAAAGTCACAGCCATAAATTGTGGCTTCGCCTTTGCCCAATCCAATATCAACCATAATCTCAATCTCATTACCCTTAAAGTAACTATCTAATTTTTTGACATCGAATGATTGCAATTCGCCTTTTTTTAGCAAAATTTCATCAGCGATAATGATTGATAAATCATGCTGCGATGCAGGCTCGCCAGATTTGCCGACCGCCATAGCAATCCGCCCCCAATTGGCATCGCCGCCCGCAATTGCGGTTTTAACAAGCGGTGAATTGGCGATTGATTTTCCGATAATACGCGCTGAATCATCGTTTTTTGCACCGCGCAAATGATAGGTGATAAATTTACGCGCACCCTCGCCATCGCGCACAATCTGCGTGGCAAGGTCAAGCATTACCTGATGCAGGCTTTTCGTGAAATCATGCAAGACATCACTATCATCGCTCAGCTGATTTTGCGCCGCCCCCGTTGCTGCCACAATCACCATATCGCTGGTGGAAGTATCGCCATCTACGGTGATGCTATTGAAAGTTTGATTCACCAAATTTTGAGTGATTTTTTTCAGCATATGCGGGGCAATTAAGGCATCAGTAAAAATAAAGCTGAGCATGGTTGCCATATCAGGGGCAATCATACCCGAACCTTTGGCAATGCCAGCAATGTTGATGGGTTTATTGCCAATCATGCATGAAGCAGTCGCGCCTTTTGGTATGGTATCAGTGGTCATGATGGCGCGCGCGGCTTGTTCCCAAGCATTATCGGTAAGATTGTTGCATAAATTTGGAATGTGACTCATGATTTTATGATGCGGTAAAACCTCACCAATCACGCCCGTTGAGGCTTGTAAAATATGTTGCGGGTTAATGTTTAACACCTCACCTAACGCATCGGCAATTTCGGTGGTGGCGGTGATGCCTTTTGCGCCATTTAGCACATTGGCATTGCCAGCATTAATAATAATCGCTTCGGCACGCGCTTGCTTTAAAATCGGCTTGTTCCAGATAATCGGCGCGCCCGCCATAGAAGAACGGGTAAGGGTGCCTGCCACATAGCTGCCTTGTGCCAAGTGAAATAGCAACAAATCATCGCGGCCTTTATAATGTAGCCCTTTATCATAAATTTGGGCGGCGGTATGTGCCATTTTCACGCCTTTAATAATGGGCATGTTCGGAAATTTTATATCATTCATCATTTGTTTATCTTAAATGATGGCGTCACAAAACTCAAATGTCTTTTATTGAAACTTTATGTGTTTCATGGTAATTGTAGAGGGTATAATATTCATTTGTAGGAGAAAAATAATGAGAATGACGCGCATCGTTAGAAAAATCTTAAGCCATTATGAGTCAGATAATCCTGGTACAAAGGCGAATTTAGCCAGAATTTTGTTGCAGGGCAAATTAGGCGGTTCGGGTAAAATGGTGATTTTGCCAGTGGATCAAGGGTTTGAACATGGGCCAGCACGCTCATTCGCGCAAAATGCAGCAGGTTACGACCCGCATTATCATTATCGGTTGGCAATTGATGCTGGGCTTAATGCCTATGCCGCGCCATTGGGTGCGTTAGAAGCGGGCGCCGATACATTTGCGGGGCAAATTCCAACAATCTTAAAAGTAAACTCTTCCACCAGCTGGGCGGTTAGCAAAGACCAAGCAGTGACCGCATCGGTGCAAGATGCGTTGCGAATAGGCGCAAGTGCGATTGGTTTTACCATTTATCCGGGTTCAGATAGGCAATTTAACTTGGTCGAAGAAATTCGTGAGATGGCACAAGAAGCAAAATCCTATGGGCTTGCGGTGGTGATTTGGTCATATCCGCGTGGTGGCGATTTAAGCAAACAGGGTGAAACAGCCTTAGATGTTACCGCCTATGCTGCCCATCAAGCGGCATTGTTGGGCGCGCATATCATTAAAGTGAAGCCGCCTACCGCGCATTTAGAGCAAAAAGAGGCAAAAGAAATTTACGAAAAATATAACATTGCGCGTGACACATTATCGGATAGAATTGCCCATATCATGCAATCTTCATTTAATGGACGCAGAATTGTGGTGTTTTCAGGCGGGGCAGCCAAAGATTTGAACAGTATTTATGATGAGGTGCGGGCTCTGCGTGATGGTGGTGCCAATGGGTCGATTATGGGGCGTAATGCGTTTCAGCGTCCGCATGATGAAGCACTTGAAATGCTTAATAAGATTATTGCCATTTATCAGAATAAATATTGATTGGGTAATATTGACATTAATTTTTGTTGTATTACCGAAGACAGTCTCTTATGATGGCGTATCTCATATAAGGGGCTTATATGCTAAATAAGTTGAATTAAGGTTTCGGAAATGTTTTCAAAAATAAAAAATCTATTATTGTGGTTATTGCGGAAACCATTAGCGGTATTGCGGTTTGTCTCTAAAATTCCGGGCTATGCCATTTTGGGCTTGGATATTCTATTTGCTAAGATTTTTGCGGGTTTTGGCAGAATTTTTGATTTTATTGATAATGTGGCATTGCGCCCTTGTCATAATACCAAGCCTTATCGCTGGTTTAAGGGGTTGGGGTCGGCATCAAGAATGTCGGTATTTGTGGCACTCTTCACGATTTTCTGGATTTTTAGCGGTTCTATTGGCGGTGATGGTGGCAGCCGTTTTGGGTCTGCACCAGAGACGAATGTTGCCCGCACTGTACAAGTTAAAGCATCGGTTGCACGCGCCCATTTGCCGATTGTAGAAATTTCAGGTGTTACCGAAGCCAATCATAAATTAGAAATGCGCGCCCAAACATCGGGCACGGTCAGGAATATTCTTAAAACCAAAGGCAGTGATTTGGCAGAAAATGAAGTATTTCTAACGTTAGATAATGCTATTCGTGCCGCCGAATTAAAACAGGCGCAGGCTAGCTATAATCAGCTACGGCTTGAAAATCAAGCAGCGGTCTCATTGGCACGTGGCGGTTATGAATCGCGCGTTAAGGCAACTGAAATTCAGGCGAATTTTGCCCGTGCCGAAGCAGCATTAGAACGCGCCCGTTATAATCTTGAAAAAAGTCGCTATAGCGCACCTTTTGCTGGCACATTGGTTGATTCACCATTGGATATTGGTGATTATGTCTCGCCCGGCACATTTGTTGGCACGGTGGTTGATTTAAGTCAGGTGAAAATTACAGGCTATGTTTCTGAAAAAGAAGTCGATAGGTTGCAAGGTTTAGGGCCGCTTGAAGTAGAGATTGCTGATAAGACTTATCAGGGTGAGTTGGTGTTTATTTCTAATTCTGCCAATTTACGCACCCGTTCATTTGCGGTTGAAGTGATTGTGCTAAACGAAAATCAAGAAATTCGCGATGGCGTGCCTGCCATATTACGTTTGCCACAAAAAATTCAAGCGGCGCATTTCATTTCATCGGGCTGGTTGACACTAGATAGTGATGGCACGGTTGGGGTGCGCTTGGTGGATAGTGATAGCATCGTTGAATTTGCAACGATTGATGTGGTGCAAACTGATGGTAGTGGCGTATGGGTGGCGGGCTTGGCTAATCAGGTAAATATTATTATAGCTGGTCAAGAAACTGTAACTTCAGGTGAAGAAGTGGAAGCGGTGTTTATGGATGATGAAATTATTGCTGATGAAATTATTGCGCCTGCTATTTCAGATGAAGTTAATAATACCGAGCAGGATTTAGAGCAAGAAGAAAATATTGAACCGTCAATATAGTCGGTACAAAATAAAAGGAGATTATCAATGTCAATCATTGATTTAGGCATGCAACGTTCGCGCACTTTTGTGTTATTGCTGGTATTATTATTGATTTCAGGGGCTTCTGCTTATCGTTCTATCCCCAAAGAATCCGCACCTGATATTGCAATTCCGATTGTTTATGTTTCCACATCATTACAAGGCATCTCACCATTTGATGCTGAACGTTTATTGGTGAAACCGATTGAAAAAGCAGTCGCGCAAGTGGAGGGTTTGAAGGAATTAAGGTCAACCTCTTATTTGGGTGGCGGTAATATTGTGCTAGAATTTGATGCAGGCTTTGATGTTGAACAAGCATTGCGTGATGTGCGCGAAAAAGTTGATGAAGTAAAAGGCGATTTGCCCGCCGATGCCAATGATCCAAATGTGAGTGAGGTTAATTTTAGCTTGTTTCCAGTGATGCAAATATCGCTTTCTGGTGAGATTGATAGCCGAATTTTATTGGATTATGCCCAAATATTACAAGAAGAAATTGAAAAATCACCACAAGTTTTGCGTGTTGATTTAGATGGCGACCGCGAAGAAGTTGTTGAGGTAACGATTAATCCAGTTAAATTGCAATCTTTTAATATAACGCCTGAACAGGTGATTCGCGCGATTGCCTCGTCTAATTTATTGGTGGCGGCAGGTAATTTAGAAGGGGAATCGGGCAGTTTTGCGATTAAAGTGCCTAGTCTGATTGAAAGCATTGATGATTTAAAGCGGTTCCCGATTATTTCATCGGGTGAATCGGTGTTGGTGCTTGAAGATATTACCGATATTAAACGAACATTCAAAGATGTGCGCGCTTTTTCACGGCTGAATGGGGAATCGGCACTCACCCTATCGGTGGTGAAACGTACGGGCGAAAATATTATTCAAACATCGCTTGATGCCCATGCGCTGGTAGATGAGGTTACCAAAGATTGGCCGCAATCCATATCGGTGGTGATTACCCAAGATGAGGCTAATAATATTAGAAGCTCACTATCCAGCCTACAAAATTCGGTGATTAGTGCGATTATTTTGGTGATGATTGTGATTTTAGCAACGCTTGGTTTACGCGCATCTTTGTTGGTAGGGGTGGCAATACCGGGTTCGTTTTTAAGTGGTATTTTAGTGATGAATCTTATTGGTATAACACTTAATTTTGTTGTGCTATTTGGTTTGATTATTTCGGTTGGGCTATTGGTGGATGGTGCGATTGTGGTCACCGAATATGCTGAACGTAAAATTGATGAAGGTTTCAGTAAGGTTGAGGCTTTCGCATTGGCGTCAAAGAAAATGGCATGGCCGATTATTGCTTCCACTGGCACCACACTTGCCGCTTTTATGCCATTATTATTCTGGCCGGGTTTGGTGGGTGAATTTATGGGTTATTTACCATTAACTGTCATTTTCATTTTATCCTCATCTTTGGTGATGGCGCTGTTTTTCTTACCGATTGTTGGTGGTAATTTTGCCATTGTGTTGCGCTGTGCAGTGGCGGTGATTTGCGGCTTTATTGTGTCGGGTTTATTTGGCGCATTGTTAGGAATATTGCTACCGCCTTTGGCAGGAATTGGTAAAATTCTAGGCTTTGGTTATGGATTATGGCGCGGCTATAAAACTATTGGCCCATGGATTGATGAAAAGGTAGAAGGCGGGCAGGCAGATGATGAGCATCGCGTATCGGTTGTTGTAGATGAAAGCAGACGCGACATGATTGATATTGATAAAACAAGCCGCTTCACGCAAAGCTATCTTGGTTTTTTAGAAAAATGGGCGTTGAAATATCCGCGCCGTATTTTAGCGATTGCAGTGACAGCAATGGTGTTATCATGGGTGCTTTATGCTGTGTTGGGGCGCGGTGTAGAATTTTTCCCCAGTGGCGATAGTGAACAGGCAATTTTATTGGTGCATGCGCGCGGTAATTATTCCACCACCGAACGTGATATTTTGGTGCAACAGGTGGAAAAAGCGGTGATTGAATTAAAACAAGAAAAGAATGAAATTGAGAATATCACGGCTTCGGCTGGCACAGTATCAGATGGGCGCGATGTGGCAGAAGATGTGATTGGCATTATTAATTTGGAATATGTTGATTGGCACGATAGGCGCAAAAGTGACGAGATTGTTAAAGATATTGATGAAAAAATGAAATTGATACCCGGCATTTATGTTGAGGTGCGGCAATCCGAAAATGGGCCACCAACGGGGCAACCGATTTCGATCCAATTAAGCAGTGATTCATTTGAAGATTTGAACCGTGCTGCCATCATTGTGCGCGAACATTTAGAAAAATCACCCGGTATTCGTGATATTGAAGATAGTATTAGCCCACCGGGCATTGAATGGCAGTTAAATGTTGACCGTGAAGAAGCCTATAAATACGGCATCAATGTCAGCACGATTGGCAATTATGTGAGGCTGATTACCAATGGCATTACGTTAAGTTCATACCGTCCTGATGATAGTAATGATGAAATTGATATTATCATGCGCTTACCAAAATCGGTGCGCTCAACCGAACAGTTAGATTCCTTACGCATTGCGACAACTGAGGGCGATGTACCGATGGGTAATTTTGTAACGCGCGAAGCAGTGTTGAAAACGCCATTGGTGCGGCGCGTCGATCAAAAACGGATATCATTTGTGCGTTCTGATTTACAACGCGGTGTGTTGGCGGCTGATAAAATCAAGCAATTAGAAGAAGAAATACCACAATTAGGCTTGCCAGCATCGGTTGATTTTGAATTTACAGGCGAAAATGCAGACCAAGCAGAGGCAAGTGCCTTTTTGCAAAAAGCATTCGGTATCGCCTTATTCGTGATGGCATTGATTTTATTGACGCAATTTAATTCATTCTATCAATGTTTTTTGATTTTATCGGCGGTTGTTATGTCAACCATTGGGGTGATGCTGGGCTTGCTAATTATCCGCCAGCCATTTGGCATTATTATGTCAGGCATTGGGGTGATTTCATTGGCGGGCATTGTGGTGAATAATAACATTGTGCTGATTGATACCTTTAATACACTGATGAAACGGACAAAGGGCGATTATTATCAATCAATCATTCAAGCTTGCGCGCAAAGATTACGCCCCGTTTTGATGACCACTGCCACCACCATGCTAGGCTTGATTCCATTGGTGATTAGGCTAGAAATTGATTTTGTGAATCGTGGCTATGCGATTGATGACCCATCGACTGCTTTTTGGCAGCAATTAGCGGCGGCGATTGTGTTTGGAATGGGGTTTGCCACATTGCTCACCTTGATTGTCACGCCAAGCGGTTTGTTTTTATTCAACAGTTTTTTTGCAAAACAGCGCGAAGCGAAAGCAAAGAATCAAGATTCGAAAGATAAAGAAGCGCCATCAAATATTGGTAACGCTGTAGAAACCTGACGATAGAATTTATTCGGTTGCAGATTATTCTGTGGCAAAAGGGATGAAATTTTGACTTTTAGGGTCGTAATGACTGAGTGCGCCATTATCGATTGAAAAATACCAACCATGAATCTTTAATTTTCCATCATCGATTCGCTGTTTTATCCATGGAAAGCTGGTTAAATTATTCAGCGATAATAATACCGTCTCACGCTCGCAATGATGCAATAATTCAGGCGAATCGTTACTTTCAGCATTTTCAGCACTGCATTTATCAAGCGCACGCTGTTTGGCAGGTTTGGCAATTTCTACCCATTGTTCGATGAAATCACTTTCAAATGGCAGCGAATCTGGTGTCGCCATTGCTTTTACGCCCGCACAATGGCTATGGCCTAGCACAATAATATGCTCCACTTGCAAAATTCTTACCGCAAATTCTAACGCGGCACTGGTACCATGAATGGTACGGTTATTTTCTTTATAGGGGGGCACTAGGCTTGCAACATTGCGAATCACGAAAATATCACCGGGGGCAGCATGGGTGATAATGCCGGGGTCGGCACGTGAATCGCTACAGGCGATTATTAATGCTTTTGGGTTTTGCCCTGATTGCAAGGATTGATATAGGCTATTATCGTGTTGGAAATATGTTTGATGAAATTGTTGATAACCATCTAATAATTTATCAATATCTGGCATGGGTAGCGCTCCGTATGTTTACTTTCTTTATGAATAGTTTTTTATATGATTGCTGTCAAGCATGACAAAACAGTAAAAATATGATAGTTTTTGATAATAATATGTGAGATAGATATGAAATTACGAATTCAGCCTTGGCTTACCACTGATTGTGTGCGGTTTTTACAGCATTTTTTCAAATGGTATCCTAAAACACAAAAACATCAATTACGTGTGCTAGAATTTGGTGCTGGCAATTCCACGTTATTTTTTTTGCAAAAAAATTGCGCTGTTACCTCATTTGAGAGTCGGGCGACATATATTGCCCATATTAACGCATGGGTTGATGGATTTGAAAAAAACCTTAATATTACTCAAGCAACAAAATTTCACCATATTGATGACAAAATTTTCAATCAAAATTGGGATGTTATTTTGATTGATGGCATTGCACGGCGCCAGATATTGCAGAGGATAGTTTCGGTAAAAAGCGATGCGTTGATAATTATTGATAATATTGAACATGCTGCTGATTGGGGAAATATTGCACCACAAAGACCACAACGCGCTGATTTTTATCGGCAATTTTTGCAAAATAGTGATTATCAGCATTATTTGTTTGAACAAATTGAAGGGCGCGATGGGCATTCGACCGCTGATGATGCAGGGTTTGAAACACCGCATCGCTGGATTTCGGCAGTGGCTTGGCGTAAAACATCGATATTTGGGCAATTAATGCTCACCCAATTAGGCTTGCCATTGGTTACATTGCAAATATGCGACCAGAAAGCTTTATTAGGGCAAACTTTTTCACGGCAAGATTTGTCGCGAGATTATTCATAAGGAAGCTTGAATGCCAACTAATAAAAAACCATCGAAAAAAATTATGATGATTATTCCGCATTTAGATTTAGGGGGTGCTGAATTAGATGTTGCACTGAACGCGCCAATTATTGATAAAGATGCTGTGTGTGATGTGAGTATTTTCACCTATCTTAAATCGGGATTATTGGCAGAAAATTTAGTAAAGCAAAATGTTAAGCTTATATCTTATGATGAAAAAATAAAGTTAGGTTTTAAGATTCCACTGATTAAAAAAATACTGGTATTGTTACGCATTTATAAAACCATCAAACAACACAAACCTGATATTATTCACGCGTTTTTACCAGTGAGTTATCTTTACAGTGCGGTGAGTTGTTTATTATTAGGCAAGAACGCGCCTTTATTGGTGATGTCGCGTTTGAATACCAATTATCATTTTCAGCAATCAGTGCTTTATCGACTATTAGAACCATATTTTTGCCATAAAATGCTGCACCATGCAGTTGTTAATTCTGGTAAAGTTCGGCAAGATTTAGTAGCCGAAAAAATACCACCTGCGAAAATATCACTGATTTATAATGGTATTGAAACTGAAAAATTTACGGTGCAAAAAAAGCTTTTATATTTTAAGCAAAGTGAGAAATATAAATTAACCGCTACTGGTAATTTGAATGCACGCAAAGGTTATGGTGATTTATTGCAGGCGCTTAAAATCTTAAAAATACGTGAGAAAAACTTACCCTTTTGTATTTTTGTAGCAGGCGCCGACCAAGAAAATAAATTACCTGATTATCACCAATTTATTGCACAACATGATTTGGCAGAAAATATTAAATTTTTAGGCAGATGTGATGATATTCCAAATTTTTTAACTGATAGCCATTTACATGTGCATCCCGCGCATATTGAAGGTTTGGGCAGTGGTATTATCGAAGCGATGAGTGCGGGTTTACCGATTGTGGCAAGTAATGTGGGCGGTATTCCAGAGCTTGTTGATGATGGAGAAAATGGTATATTGGTGCCACCCCATGCACCAGAAAAATTTGCTGATGCGATAATGAAGATGATTAATAGCCCTGAAAAAATGTATCAATATGGGCAAATGGGGCAGAAAAAAGCGCAAAGCATGTTTGATGTTACCCGTAGCGCACAACAATATATTGATTTATATCAAAAATTATGAAAAAAATTCTCATCATCATTGATGCGCTAGATGTGGGCGGGGCGGAAATGGATATTATCCGCAATTTTTCGGTGCTGAATCAAGAGGCTGATTTTGATATGAGTGTATTTACCTATCATCATCGTGGCGCGCTTGCTGATTTGTCTGAAGAAAATGGCTTACCCGTTGACTTGCCAAAAATCGGTAAAATCATAACGTTGCTACAAAAATTACCCCTGATAAAGCAACTGCTGACTATTTTACTGATTCGACAAAAAATAAAGCAAGATAGACCTGATATTATCCATTCATTTTTGTTGCGTCCCTATTTTTATAGCGCAATCGCTTATTTATTAATGGGCAAAAAAAACCGCCCCATCTTTATCATGTCGCGGTTAAACTTAAATTTCCATCAGCAAAAATATCCATTAATGGCAGTGATTGAAACAAAAATTTGCCATCCTTTATGCGATAAAGTTGTCGGGAATTCAAAAGCGATTTTGCAAGATCTCAGCGATGAGGGGATTGCACCGCATCGGCAATATCTGATTTATAATGGCATTGATACCACGCAATTTACGATGAATCGTAAAGCATCATTCTATCATCAAAAGCCATTCACTTTAACTGCTATCGGTAATTTACATAGCTATAAAGGCTATGATGATTTGCTCAATGCGGTGCAGATATTGCAAGCAAAATCGCAGGAATTACAGTTTAAACTATTGATTGCGGGGCGTGATGAATCGGATAATCTTGCCCGTTATCAGCAATTTATAACCGCGCATAAGCTCGTGCCATATATTGAATTTATCGGGCATTGCGATGATATTTTAAGTTTTTTGGCAAAAAGTCATTTGCATCTGCATCCATCACATACCGAAGGTTTGCCCAATGCCATTATCGAAGCGATGAGTGCCGAATTGCCAGTGATTGCTTGTAATGTGGGTGGTATCCCAGAATTGATAACGCATCAAGAAAATGGTTTGCTGGTTGAACCCTGCGCCCCACAACAATTAGCAGATGCCATCAAAACATTATTGGCTCAACCCGAAACCATGTATCGCTACGGGCAGAGGGGCAAACAAAAGGCAGATGCTTGCTTTCATATCAGCAATAGCCTTGCCGCCTATCGGCAATTATATGGTGAATCCGCGCAATGATGAGGCAAAAATATTTAAGCATGGTTTTTGCTTTATGCTAGCATAGCATTGAATCAAACAAAATAAGCGTGAAAGGATTAAGATTGTGGGTATATTTGCTTTACCGATATTCAGTCAAGTGTTTCGATTGTTCTTTTTGCTGGCATGTTTTTACGCGATTATATTTGTAACAGCTTGGCTGTTATTACAAAATCAGCAAGTAATATTTTCATTACCATTCACGCTGAATCAGTGGCATAGCCATGAATTAATATATGGCTTTGCGGTTGCTATCTTAACGGCGGTGATGACCATGCCGATAACAGGCTGGTATGGCGGTTTTGCGGTGAAGGGCATTGCGGTTTTTGGCTTGGCATCATTATGGATAGCAGGACGCATCGTTTTATTTTTAGATATGCCATTTTTTGCGATAGCTTTGATAGAATTATCTTATCTCACATTATTGTTGTTATTAGGGTTTTTGATGACATTAAGGCATATTACCGAACGTAATGTGGGTTATTTATTATTGGTGGCGTTGTTTTTAATCAGCCAGATTTTATTTTATTGGGAAATCCATGATGGCTATAGTGAATATGCCAGCAGATTCGGTATCGCTAATATGGTTTATATGATGTTGTTGGTGAGTGGGCGTGTGATGGCAGAAAGCAGCAAGCAAATATTAGGTAATACCAATATTCGCGCACAAGAAACAAATTGGTTTGATGGTTTTGTGATTCTTGCCACTTTGGCGGGGCTTTGTTGCTGGATTTATAACCCCTATATGGCATGGTTGGGTTATGGCTTATTAGTGATTACTTTATTTAATTTGATTCGATTATGGCGTTGGGCGATTGCGTTCGAAAAAGCGCACTATCATCATTTATTATCGGTGTTGCATTTTGCTTATTACGGCATTGTGCTAGGGTTGGTGAGTGCCGCTTTTGCTAATTTTAGAAATGATGTAGCTCTTGATTTGGCGGTGATTCATATTTGGGGATTATCATTTGGTATTTTTAGCGTCGCGATGATGATACGTGCAGGACAAACAGTGATGAATTTACGCTATGATTTACCCATCAGCCTTAAAATCGGCTATTTAATGTTTATCTTATCGGCGATTGCATCATTATGTTATGGCATCGCAAACAGCCAAGCAGTTTTGGCATTTTATATTGCCATAGCTGGCTGGTTATTGGGCTTTGCGATATTGCTGTTTATTTTTACCCCAGCCTTCTGCAAGAAACAATAATGCTTTTTTGCAAGAAAAATTAACGATTTTCAGCCAACTGCATACGGTAATGTTCAGCGTCCCAATTCAGCAATTCGGCTATTTGGGCATCGGTTAATGTTTGCAATGGGGTATCCGCATTTTGCCGTATCAGCACATCATAATAGCATTGTAATTGTGCTTGTTTGATGGCGGTAAATTTTTTATTGCTAAAAATACCATGATTTTTGATAAAGATTAATTCAGCATCATCATTGTCAATTTTTTGATTTTCTTGATAAATTTTTGGCACAGCACCTAAAAACACCACATGGTCGGGGTAAAGTGCCCAAGCGGTGTTGATCAAATGCCATAATAAGTCATCATAAACCAGCCCATGAAGAGAATGCGGCATGATGGGCTGATAGGCATGATGGGGTGATGGCGGAATCGCATCAGGTATTTTTATGCTACGCGCCTCGTTGCTTAAAACTGTATGAATGCGTTGTAATAAATCATCAATTTCTTTTATTGATTCACCGCCAATCACAATACCGTGATTTTGTAAAAAAACCACATTAGCATCTGGATTATTTGCCAGTGCATCAGCAATTTGTTCCGCTAATTTTGCCCCCGGCTTGGCATAAGGCACCATCGCAAAACGGCATATTTTGGCAAGTTTTGTGGTAAAAATATCTTGCGGTTGCGGGCGCACCAACCATGCCAGTGATTCAATCGCATGTAAATGCAACACGATTTTATGGCGCATCAACCCATGCATTAATGTTTCAATCGACGGTTTTAACTGCCCTGTTTCTAACATTTGCGGGGTTACAGTAAAATCCTTATTGTCTAATGCTTCGCGCAAATGGTGGTAATTGATGTTGGTAAAAATATTTTTTTGATTGGCGTGAGCAAGCCATGTGCCCGATGCTTTCACTGTTAAAATATCATTTTGTTTGAACGAAATATTACCGCCAGCACCTTGCACCCATAAACGGTCAGCACCTAATTTGACGCAATAATCACAAAGCTCTTGTTGTAAATCACTCATGATTTTTTTTGCGTGATAAATTTACGTAATTGCTGATAATCCTTAAAGCTGGCATCGGGTGCTTGTTTACCTGTGCCGATTGTTACCTTATCATGAATTTTTTGAATGGTAACCGCCTGTATCGCATCACGCGCGCCTTGAATATCGTTTGTTGGGTTATCGCCAATCATCCAAACGATATGTTCATCAGCTGAACTTAAAGTTAATTTTTGCAAGGCAAGATTAAAAATATTGGGGTTTGGCTTATCATAAATCACTTCTTCGCTGGTGGTGATATAATCAAAATAATGTTCTAATCCGAAATAAATTATTTTACGAAATTGGATTTGACAGGTTAAATCGGTAACAATGGCGGCAGGAATTGCCAATAGACGCAAATCATCTAGCAATTCTTTAACATGTGGAAATAAGATGGCATGTTGCAAAAAATGATGCCAATAGCTCTGTTCGGCATTTAAGGCGAGTAAAATTTGTGAGCGCAAGCCCATATTTTCTATCATGCGTTGGGCATAAAGCAAACGGCTATGTGATGAGGCAACCAAACCTAATTGCGCTTTGACTTGCGCGCGTGCTTCGGCAAATAATTTATCAAAATTACTCGCATTGATGTTACATTCTTGCATCAATTTTGTGCGCATTGCCGCCATTCCTGCCTGATGAGCAGGTTGATAAGGATAAAGCGTGTTATCCAAATCAAATAAAATGGCATCGGGCAGTTTGGTGAATTGATTTTTGTTGTTAATCTTCATCTGTTAATCCTTTAGCTAAATTGCTCGGTTAAGGCACTGTTAATATGTAACAATGTAATGAGTTGCATTAGCCCAGTCACATCATTATACCAGATGGCTTTTGGGCTGATAAATTCAAACATACGTGGGCAGATAATTCGTGCCGCCAGCGCAAGTGCTTCGGCATTAACATCACCCGTTACAGTGAATATAATGTCACTATTTTTATGAGCTTCAGCATGATGCGTTACATTTAACCCGCAAATGCCAACCAGCGCACGATGCAACGCAATCATATCAATACCTTTGCGTGAGGTAACATGTAATTGCAGGCGGATATTGTCGTTATTTTCATCTTGCAATAAATTTTTATCGATGGCATCTAGTGAAAAAATAAGGTCGGCATGTTCAGCTTGTGGCTTAATGAAACGTTCTGCATCGGGCAGGCGTTTTTGAATAGAGGCTAACACATTTTTTTTGCTATGACCACGCACAGTCACATCGCGCTTCAGCTTAAAGAAATGACGTAAATCCTGCGCCATATCAAGAAAAACACGCAAATGGAACTTTTGGCGTAAAATCGGCAGATAAAGCGCATGTAAGCCGCTAGCGATGATAAAATCATTGCTTCTAACGGTAAAAAAATGACTCATTTTTCCAGTGTGATGGTCGTAATGGCGCGCTTTGATAGATTTTTGATTGCTTAATTGCACAACATCATCGGCAAAGCGTTCTAAATCATTTGCCATCGGGTTAAGATGGGTTAGCACTTGCCATAATGGCTTATGGCGGTCCCATAAATGATAATCATCACCAGAAAGATGGGTGACTGTTTTTTCACCAAATAAATCAATCAGCGTGCTACAAAAATTATCTTTGCCCGCGCCTGAATCGCCTGCTACCCCAAGCGCGAAAGGTTGACGGCTAAATTTATAAAAATCATTTTGTAGAATATTATCGCGCCAAATGCGGGCAATCAAAATCAGCCCCACCGCAACCATTAGACTATGAAGTAAGGATGGAATATTTTGCATCAAAAAACTATCACTCACGATAATTTGTGCAATATTGATACTGTTGAGCACATAAAGCAGTGAAAATGATGACGCAAGTAAAATATCTATCGCGCTATGATTGCGCTGGGAAAAAATTAAAAAAGGGATAATCCAAATAAACCAACCTAAAGATGATGGGCTCATCAACACAATGATAAAAAAGTTGATGTTGAGCATGGTGTAAAAAATGTCAAAGTCACATTTTTTAATACGCCAAAAAACATAAAGTAAAATCAGATAAAAAATTGGCACAAAATAGAGTGCCTTATTATCGCCAATCGCTAAATTTAATTGATAAATCGCAAGCATTTCAGGATTGCTAAACAGCATGAGGCGTGCGGCATCCGATATGATAAAAGGCAATAATAATGCCGCGCTGGCAATCATAAAACCTGTGAGAAAAGGCTTTAATTGGGCGCGTAATAATTGATTGCGCCATAGATAAATCACGATAAAGGGCAGGGCAATCACCATGCTTAATTTGGCTGAAATCGCTGTTACGATTAGCAAGCCTGATAAGAAATAATCATTTTTCTTGATGCAATAAAGTGCCGCGCTCAGCATCATAATAGGTATCACATCATTAAAGCCTAAAATATAGCTGGCAATAATCATAATGGGTGAGAGCCAATAAATTGCCAATAATAAAGTTTTGCGGTTGGGCAGTAATTGCAAGAATAATAAGAGCAATAATAAATCGGCAAGAATGATGGTAAAACCATAAGCCGATAAGGAGCTAAGGCTCAATAGTGTGAAAATGAGATGCAGTGGCAATAAGAAAAACCACATCGCATAGCCATAAGGAAAAGCGCGCAATGTTTCGCCTGCCCCTAGCCATGCTTGCCATGGATTGAGCAGTGCGTTAATATTTTGACTTGCCAATTCTAAAAATGGCACATACCAATCTGATATGGGCCATACGCTATTTTGTGTGGCGATTTGGTTGATAATATTGATATTATTATTGGCTAATATCGGGAATAAAAATAACACTAAAATTATTTTGCAACCAAGCCCAATCAAAAATAGCGGATGTTTGGTGATATTTTTCAACTGTGCATAAAATAACATTATCATATATCCATTAATTCTTGCCATAATTGCGGCTGTTTGGTGCAAACAGCATCGGGCATAATATCCTGTTGTTTTAGCAATGTTACCAATGCGCCAATATGCGTGGCTGCATCAAAATTTTGCAATTCAGGCGATACTAAGCACAGTTTGAATCCCTCTTGTTGTAAGTGATTCGCGCTTTTTTTATCAAGCGGGAAATGGCTAAAATAATCTACCCATACCCATTTTATTTTGCCTGCCAATGTAAGGGCTGTATCAATTGATTCAAATTCCGATAGGCGCACCGCACTATTTGTTTCACCTAACCGCGCCCATTTGATTAAAAAAGGAAAAGATTGGTCTAGAAAGAAATAATCGCTGATATTTTTTGCTTTCATCAATTCAATCAATCGTGCCTCAAGCCCTTCTTCTTTTACATTCAAAATTAATGTTCCATGCCGATAATGCTTCAACCATTCGTTAAAATCTTCGCCGATAACAAAAGGGTCATGATGAATAATTAACCGCTCACCATAGCTTCTAATATCCACCTCTATGCCATATTCGGTGGGCGTTGCTTGCAAGTCAGCAATGGTGTTTTTTCTATGGGCAATCAGTTTCATGATTTTAATTGTCGCTTTAATTTTAATGAAAAATCGATGGTGCGGCGGATAAATTTATATTTGGCACGCCAATTCACATTCCAATGCGACATGCCATAAGCGCGTTTGCCGAATTTAACTAAGAATCTGTTTATCGGTAATTTTTGATGATGCGCTTGATAATAGGCATATAAATCTAACGAAAAATCATGCGGTGGCTGATGCCATTGTTCAAAAAATTGACGCGGAAATAATGTTGGTTGGGCATTAATATCCCACATTTTTTTACCCATCAGCAGGGTTTCAAAAACACTCATACCGAATGTGAAAAATACATCCATCAAGGGGCGACCATAGCGTTTGCCTTTTACAAAAATATTCGTTCCATATTGTTCAAATAACGGCAATGTGCGCAAAACATCATTAGGGTCGGTTTGTAAATCAGCATGAGTCCAGCCGATAATATCGCCCTTTGCGGCTTTTAATCCCTCTAAAATGCCAAAACCGTAACCTTGATTTTGTGCCACCCGCACGGTGGAACAGTTTTTATAATTTTTCAGTGTTCGCTGTAAGATAGCAGCAGTTTCATCGCTTGAGCCATTATCGACCAGAATAATATCAATTTTATCTGATTGTGCGGTAACATTGCCACATGCTTGCAATAATTCGGGCAATCCTTTGGCTTCATTATAACACGGAATGATGAGTGATATTTTCATAATATTTCCTAAATTTTTTGCGGTATGGGTGGAATCATGGTGGGGCAATCATCACGCAATGCGCTAATTTTTTCAGGCGTGATGCGGGCATCTTTTTCCAAACGATAGGGGTGCGTCTGCCATTTATCAAAACAAGACTGCCAATAGTTAAAGCTACGCAAATCATTGGGTGTACCCCACGAAATAAAATGCTTAACTTTCATCACATGACATTTTAGGCCGATTGCTATCGCATCATTGATGCAGGAATCCAGATAAAACTCACCATTAATTCTGCCATCTCTTTTGAGTAAATTTTGCACGCAATTTTTGAAATCATCAGCGCGCTTAAAGGTGAAACAGCCAATCACAATTGGGTCAGTTTCAGGTGATGAAAGTGGCGTTTTCACCGAAATATTGTTAATCAACCCCTTATCATCAGCATCAATCCAGCCAAACATTTGTGGCTGTCGAATCGCATTGCTATGCCCGCTTGCCGCCCATACCAAAATATCGATATTATCATCATTGCATAATTTTTCAAAATCATCATGGTCGTAAATCATGCCATTATCACACGCACCAAATGTGAAAGGCGGTTCTGCATTAGGCTGTTGCGCTAGCAATGCTTCAAGCCCTATCAGTGCGGTAATTGCTTGCCCTTCGGTAACTTCTGGAATTACCGTCATGCTACTTTGCTGATAATTGTTACGAAGCAAATGTTGAATATCATCACAGCCTGCCATATCAGCACGTAAGATAAAATGATGATGTTTGGCAGGCGGCAAATCATTCACCGCTTGCGTTACCATTGGTTTGGTTGAAACATCAATTAAGGGCTTGGTGGTTTGGTAACCTTCTTTGGCAAAACGTTGCCCTAACCCCGCCATCGGGATAATAATACTGCCCGTTGTTTGTTTTGCTTGTGGTGGTTTGCAATAATGGTGGAAAATATCAGACCAGCCATTATATTCGGCAACATCTTCGGGCGTACCCCATTGCATAAAATGCTGAAGCGGATAAACATTGATTTGTTTATTATCGGCTAATAGTGGTTTATAGGCAAGGCTGACATAATATTCCCCATTGATTTGCAAATTTTGTTGCGTCATTTTGGCAAAAGCATCATACATGATTGTTGCCGATGCAAAATAATAGCAACCGCTTGAGGCATATTCTTCCATTCTATTATCAGTATAGGGCTGCTTTTCTTGAATATCCAGCACCAAACCATTTTGCTCGCGCATATAGGCATAGTTGGTTGTGCCTAGCGTATGAGGGTGAAATCCTTTATAGGCGGGTATCGCGCCATCACATTGGGTTTCACTGATGAAGCGGCGGAAATAATCATAATCCCAATAGCAGGTAAAGTCGCAATAATTAACAATGGTTGGTCGATTCATATCTATTTTATCTTGAATCTGTTGCACCGCATATACAGGTCCTAATTTATGGGGTGCAATGCCAATAATAGTGACATTAAATTTATCAGCTGGCGCGTAATGTTGCAATTTTTCTTGCATCTGATAGTCAGGGTTATCCAGATGCTCTTGGTTGCAAATAAAGAATATATCAGTTTTTTGCGGTGATGTTGTGGTGAATAAATCAATCACATGGGCGATGATTGGCTTGCCTTCCACCTCAATAAGCGGTTTGGGTAATGTGTAGCCTTTGCGGGCAAAACGTTGCCCGAAGCCAGACATTGGGATAATAATTTGTGGCTGTAAATAAGAATGTTTCATAATGCGCGATTATAGATAAATTTATACAAAAGCACAATTAACTTAAAATGAAAATTGTGTCACTAACTTAAAACGGGTTTCATAATCAATCGGCACGCCATTATAATGAGTGATGATTTCAGAAGCTTCAGGCGCAGGATTGCTGATATTATGATAGGCAAAATTGATGGCAAGATTATCAGTTAATTTATAGCCCGCATAATAAAGATTGCTTTTTTGCTTTAAGCCTTGACGGTGAAAGGCAAAATTATCACTCGCAAAAACATGATAGTCAAAACGGTCAATCTCCTCGTAAATATAGCCGAAATGAAATTTCTGCCGCTGATAATAAAACCCGCCATAGCCGCCTTGCTGGGTAATATCTTGAAATTTTTTTTTATTCTCAATGGCAATATTGGGGTCGTTTACTTGTGCTGAAGATTCGCGCAAACCTGATATATATTTGGTGGACTGTGCCAACAGAGTAAGATGCTTATCTTTTGTGCCAATTCTGTAAGAAAACAAAGCCACTTGTCGATGATTATTGCGCTTGCCATCGCCGAGATTATCCGTCCAAGTTGAGCCTAGAATATTTGATTCTGCGCCCAGATAAAATTGCAAATGCCGATTTTCAGTTTCGCTATCAATACCCCATTTTAGCGCGTAAGTGCCAGTATTATTGGCTTTCACATTTGGGCTTACCACCCCATTGAGATACCAATCGCCTTTAAGCGGATTATTGCCAGCAAACATAGCGATATTACCGCTAAAAAAATTACCATGATAATTATAAGCAAAACCGCTATATAAATCGCGCACCAGCCAATCGGCATAGGGCGCGAATTTACCATCATCTTGCCAGATGGTTTGCGCACTATCAAACGCAATAAAATTGCGCTGTCTGCCAATGCGGATACTGTTTTTTTGGTTGGCACTCACCCATTCAATATAGGCATCAATCAGCGGCATATCGCCCAAATAATAATTGCGCGTGCCTAGATTTTTATACCAATCATGATAGGCAGTTTGCCCTTGTGCCTCATGTTGTGGGTCGTTATTCGTGTCATCGCTATCATCACCATAAATAATCTCATCACCATTATCTTCGCGTCTGATGGAATCATATAAGGGTGCCCAATCGAATTTATAGCGCCATTGATTGCTATCGGTAAGGGCGTTTTGTGCGGTTAACACAATTTTGCTACAGCGGAAAAATTGGAACTCTAAACCAAATGTGGCGCGTAAAGAATGGTCATCGAACGACCCACATTCCATCTCGCCTGAAAAATCGATAGGGTGATTGTCAAACTGGACGGTTAGGCCATAGGCAGGCTGTAATAGCGTTAAAGCCAAGCCTATCAAAATCAGGGGTGGATATGGAAATGTTTTAATAAAAAACACTTATTTCATTTTTTGTTCGCGATAGGCGACATGCTTACGCACAACAGGGTCATATTTCTTAAACTCCATTTTTTCAGGCTTTAGGCGCGGATTTTTACGCGCAGTATAGAAATGTCCCGTATCAGCTGAGCTGACCATTTTAACAGTGATGGTGGTTGGTTTTGCCATGATAAACCTATATTAATGATTAAATATTATATTACACTTGCTATTATCTCACCCGATATCTATATCAGATGCAAGATGTTGCGGATAATAGCCGATGCACCATTGTTTTGTCAATGAAAGAGTGTTTTATCAATAAATATTATGGTAAAAATGTTTCATTGCAATGGTTATGATAATCAAGTAATATGAAAATAGTTGCAACCAAGAAAGGTATTATTGTGCAGGGTTTAGATATTATTATATTTGCGGGTATTGCCGTTTTTTTTATCTTAAAAATGATGGGGGTGTTAGGGCAACGTTCTGAAAATGAAGAGCCAAACGATAATGCTGATAAAGCTGACCGTAATTTGATTAATTTACATCAAAAATACCAACAGGCAAAAAAACGCGCACGTGATGCTAAAGCCAATGGCGAAACAGAACCAAGCGATGATGAGGGCGTGGTGATTCAACTGTCACAATCAGCGATCAGCAAGAATCAAGCGTCTGATATTGGTCAAAGCTTGAAAGAGCTTGATATTAAGCCAAATAGTAAAATTGGCAAAGGATTGAAAAAAATCGACTCTGCTATGAAGTCATTTGACCCTAATGATTTTATTACTGGTGCTGAAGCGGCTTTTGAGATGATTTTAGAAGCTTATGCCCAAGGTGATTTGCAAAATTTAAAGCTGCTTTTAACCAAAAATATGTATAAAATTTTCAGCGATGCCATTAAGCAACGCGAAAAAGATGGACATCGTTTGGAATTAACAGTACTTGCAATTAACGATATTAGTTTTATCTCTGCTGATATTGTTAATAATCAGGCGAATCTTACTGTTAAAATTGTTAGCGAACAAAATTCAGTGCTTTATAATACTGATGATAAAGTGATTGAGGGCGATAAAAAAGCCAACGAAGTGATTGAAGATTTATGGACTTTTTCAAAATCTACCAATTCAAGTGGACCTAACTGGCATCTTGCGGCGACAGGAAGTGCCGAATAATAATTTCATTATCATATCTTTGTTAGCATTGCTGTTAACTGGCTGTGCGCTAGGTGATTTCTTTAGGGCGCGCGAGCCTTACTTAAAATCAAACTTACCGCCAGAACAGCGCTATCAATATGAAGAGCCGAAAGCCTTTCGTTTGCAAAAGGTGAAATTCACACAATTACCTGATTATTCGGCCGACCATCCGCAAAGCCTATTGGTTGGGTTATTGTCGTCATGCAATAAATATCAAGCGATGGATGAAAAAGCTGTGATTGGCACAAATGCTCTGCCAATATTGGCGCGTGATTGGCAGCAAACATGCCGTGTTTTAGAACAATCATTAACAAAATATGGCAGACTTGAACAAGAATTATTTGAAAAATTATTCATTCCTTATTTGGTGGTGAATGGTAAGAAAAAAACGGGTTTATTTACGGGTTATTATGAAGCCGAATTACAGGCATCGCGCATCAAAAGCACGGTTTACCGCTATCCTATTTATCAACGCCCACCTGATTTGGTTAAAGATGCAAACGGTAAATTTCAGCCCTATCACAATCGAGGGCAAATTGATAATGGTGCGCTAGAGGGCAAAGGGCTAGAATTATTTTGGGCAAAAGATAGGCTAGATGTGTTTATTTTACATATTCAAGGTTCAGGTAAATTGCTGCTTGATGATGGTTCGGTGGTGCGGATTGGTTATGATGGTAATAATGGCTATAGCTATCGCTCAGTTGCCAGAAAAATGATTTCTGATGGCTTGATTACCAATGAACAAAGCGATTGGGATGGTATCAGAGGATGGTTGGAACGCAATCCCGATAAAGCGCTAAATGTGCTTGCCTATAATCAACGCTATGTGTTTTTTAAGTTGAGCACGCATCAATTATCGATTGTGGGCGCGCAAGGCACACCATTGCTTGCGGGGCGGTCGATGGCAGTTGATAAAAATTACATTCCACTAGGGTCGATATTATGGGTTGATATTAAGAATATTCCTGATGCGGGACCCAAAAGAATCAGAAGGTTCATGTTGGCGCAAGATACTGGCAATGCAATTAAAGGCATTATTAGGGGTGATTTTTTCTGGGGCAGTGGCAATGAAGCATTGCGTTATGCAGGCAGAATGAAAAATGAGGGCAGCTATTATGTGTTATTGCCAATCATTGCGGTGCAACGTTTTGGTAATATTCCAGTGTTACGCTAAAAGATTATATTGATAGATTTTTAGGATTAATTATTTTATCTTATAATCATTATCAAGCAAATTGATATAATAATCAGGGTCTCTGCCCGTAATATCATCAAGATTATCAATTTTTTCCCACTCTCTCCAAACGCGTAATTCTTCCACGTAACCTCTATCTTGTGCATTTTGCTCGGCATCTAAATTAGAATTAAAAGCATTGATACGGTTGCGTAAATCTTCAGCAAAATCAGCAGAATTTTTTGCCAATAATTCTTCACTATCGGCAGAAGGGGGTAGCGGCGGGTTATTGGGCTTGTTGAGTGCTATGCGTAACTCTTGTAAAGTCGCATTATTAGGCTTGGTGTTGATGCGCTGATAGGCGGTGAGCACTTTTTCCAAATAATAGTTATTTTTACTGGGGTCAGAAGAATGATAATGCTTAACAGCTTCGCCCCAATTATCAAAACGGTTAAACAAATAGAGTAAAAATTCGGTGGCATAGGCGACGTTATTAATGGGGTCAATCGCTTCTTGTAGCGAATTAAAGCCGCGCCCATGATAGAATAAATTAATTTGCATACAGCCCACATCAATATTGGTGATACCATCATTTTGTAAATTTTCAATAATGTTTAATGCCTGTGCTTTGGTTTGATAAAAATTATCATCATTGCTTGTTTGTGCGCTTGAAACCGTCCATGGCCATGGCTGCGATAGGGTTTGCGCCACCCGATAGCGTCCTGATTCAGTCTGGGCAATGGCTAAGAGTAAGCCAGATGGTATGCGGCGGGCTTTTTCTGCTAACCCTACCATATAGGTGCAGATATTCTCATCACTTTGTGGATTATTACTATTAGCTCTGTTGGTTTGGGCAAGAGCATTTTCAGCAATAGGGTTAATCCATAAAATCGCCAGAAAAAATCCTAAAAATGCCATGATACGCATGATTTTATCCTATCATTTTCCGCTTTGCTGATTTTTTATTAATTGGTATATTTTTCCATGCCCGTCATCGCTAATCAGTAACGAGCCATCCCATAGCGTTTTAATTGCTACTGGTCTGCCTCGCCCCTCTTGCATATCTAAAAAATCATCAATCAGCGTCTCTACTTTAGCAGGATTGCGCTTAAAATCAACCATTACCACGCGATATCCATCAGGAATGCGTCGATTCCACGACCCATGCAGGGCGATAATCGCTTTGCCGTCAAGTTCAGGAATGTTAAGCGGGCGGTTTTTATCGCTCTGGTAAAAGTGAATCCCTAATGGCGCATTATGGGCAGGCAATTCAACCAGCGGAAAAGTAAAATCACCCTTTGCGAGAGGACGCGATGTGCGTGCCTTGCCACCGCCATAATAAGGAAAGCCAAAATGCTGACCATTTTTATCCAAGCGATTCACTTCTTCGGGCGGCAAATCATCGCCCATATTATCAACGCCATTATCGGTAAAATACAGTTTGCCATTTTCAGGGTGAAACGCCATACCCACCGAATTACGCACCCCATAGGCAATAATTTCTAATTTTTTATCATGACTAGAAATATTTAAACGGGCGATAGTGCCATGTAAATTTTCTACCTTGCACACATTACAAGGCGCACCTAGCGAGACATAAAGAAATTTACCATCGGGCGATATTTCAATCACGCGCCAGCCATGATGGCGATAATTGGGCAAGTTGATGATAAATTCTGCATTGGGCAATTTTGGTGATTGGCTAGAAAATTCATCAAAGCGATAGCGGGTGATTTTATTTTGTTCGGCAAGATATAAATAAGGTGCGCGCCATGCCACGCCATTAGGTGAATTTAAGCCTTCTGCTAAAATATGAACTTTATTTTGATGAATCGCATACAGCCTATCTCTGCTTTTTGTGCCAACAAACACAGTTTTGATCGTCTCTGCCACTGCCATGCTACGGGCATCGGGCAGTGAGGCATAAATTCGCAAATGATAATTATCGCGAATCGATTGCGCCAATGTAAGTTGCTTCAAATCAAGCGCGTGTGAAACATCGATAGAGGCAGGTAAAGCAATGAGAAAAAGAAGGAATAGTTTTTTTATCATGATGATTGATACCATGCGGGCAATATTGGAATAAGAGATACATCATTGCCACAAAATAACATATCATCAAGTGCGGATTCATTCAAAAACGCCAAGCCTATTATTGCATTAGGATTATCAGGCGCAATAGCAATAATTTTACCAACATTTTTCTGCTTATCGTTCATAATAGCGATATTTTCTGTTATCTCATCATCGTCTGCTAATTTTTTTTCGTAAAATCTTACGGGAAAAATTTTACGCTTCACTTTACCCTTAAAATAAATCCGCGCACAAATTTCTTGCCCCACATAGCAGCCTTTTTGCCAATGAATCGCGTTTAATTTATCATAATGCAAATGTTGTGGTAAAAAATCATGATGCTGATATTCATCATCAACCAAGCCATGTATCATGCGGTGATATTGCCATGCCTCTATTGGTTGTTCGGTGATGTGATGCGCGGTAAGATAATGCGTGGCAATATAATCTTGGCAATCTTGTTCATTGCCAATTAAATAATGGATATTTAAATCGCTATGGCGTGGGTCGGTGATGATGGTGATAGCAGTGTGATTATCAGCATTATTATTTTCAATTGGGGGTGGCGTTTTATCACCCCATAATGCGATAATCACATCATTGCTTTTGCTGATACGAATCGGGGTGTTTAACTTATATTGCGCCAGTAAATTGCCTAATGTCATAAAATTTGGGCTTTGTAATAAAATTTCATTATTTTTTTGCCACGCAATGAAGCTTGCTTGTATGATGCCTTTATCATTTAAGATGGCTGAAAATATGGGTGCGTCAAGCGGTATCATCTGATTACAGCATAGTGGATTTAAGAATTGCAAAGCGGTTTCAATATCTGCCCCCTTATCGGTTAGGGGGCTGATTCGAATGATGTTATGCGGAATCTGACAATAATACATTTACTATCCTTAATATGATTGCGATAGTGACGATTGATAACAATCATCATAGCCGTGAATATTACTTGTTCGCAAACTTATTTTTCTTGTTTAATAACATAAAACCATTAAGGCAAGAATATAGTTGTATTTCAAGGGCTAAAATGGCAATAATTATGTTGTAACTGACAAAATGGAGAAGATTTATGCAATTAGCGAATAGATTAAGCAAAATTAAACCATCACCAACTGTTGCGGTTACCATGCGCGCGGCAGAATTACGCGCATCGGGTGTTGATGTGATTGGTTTGGGTGCTGGCGAGCCAGATTTTGCAACGCCAGATGTGATATTAGATACCGCCCATCAGGCATTGAATGATGGTAAAACCAAATATGCACCGCCCGCTGGTATCATTGAATTACGCCAAGCCATTATCAATAAGTTTCAGCGCGAAAACCAACTCACATTCGATATAAGCAATATTACAGTTGGCAGTGGCGTCAAACAATTACTCTATAACGCATTTTTAGTAACGCTCAATCAGGGTGACGAGGTGATTGTGCCAGCACCCTACTGGGTTAGCTATGTCGACCAAGTGGCATTATGTGATGGTGCGCCAGTGGTTGTTTCATGCGAACGCAGTGAAGGTTTTAAGCTAACGCCTGAAAAATTGCGAGCTGCTATCACGACAAAAACCAAATGGCTGGTTTTGAATAGTCCCTGCAATCCAACGGGTGCGGTTTATAGCCGTGAAGAATTAACAGCATTGGCTGTTGTGTTACGCGATTTCCCACAAATTCAAATTTTAAGCGATGATATTTACGAACATATCCGCTTCACTGATGCCCCCTTTGTTACTTTTGCGAATGTTGCGCCCGACTTAAAAGATAGAATCCTTACCATGAATGGCGTTTCAAAAACCTATGTGATGACGGGCTTCAGGCTGGGTTATGCGGCAGGCAATAAAACATTAATTAAAGCGATGAATATGATTAATTCGCAAACCACCACATCGGCTTGTACCATTAGCCAATGGGCAGCAGTTGCGGCATTGGCAGAAGATTATGATTTCTTGCAGCAGCACCGAAAAATTTTCAAACATAGGCGCGATTTATTGCTAGAAAGAATCAATGGCATCGATGGTATTACGTGTGATACCCCGCATGGCGCTTTTTATATTTATCCAGAATGCACCGAATTGATGGGAAGAAAAACCCCGCAAGGTAAAATCTTGCAAAGTGATGAAGATTTCGCACATTATTTGCTAGAACAAGCCAATGTGGCAGTGGTGCATGGTGAAGCATTTGGCTTATCGCCCTATTTTAGAATTTCTTACGCCATTGCCGAAAATGCCTTGCAAGAAGCATGTGTTAGAATTAAAAAAGCAGTTGAAAATCTAAGTTAGGAACAATAATGACAGAAACAATAATGACTGATTTATGCGTGATTGGTGCAGGTTCGGGCGGTTTATCGATTGCCGCTGGGGCAGCACAGATGGGTGCAAAAGTGGTGTTGATTGAAAAACATAAAATGGGTGGTGATTGCCTGAATTATGGGTGTGTGCCATCAAAAGCCCTGATTAAAGCAGGGCATGTTGCCCAAACATTGCGCGAGGCTGGAAAATTCGGCATCAAAGCCGTCGAGCCAGAAATTGATATGGCGAAAGTGGAAGCCCATATCAAAGATGTGATTGCTGGCATTGCGCCTAATGATTCTGTGGAACGCTTTGAAAGCTTTGGTTGCCAAGTCTTACTAGGTGGCGCAAGTTTTGTTGATACAAAAACAGTCAAGGTGAATGATACCATCGTTAAAGCACGCTATTTTATTGTTTCGGTTGGCTCGCACGCCTTTGTGCCGGGCATACCAGGGTTAGATACGGTCAAATATTACACCAACGAAACAATTTTTGATGTGAAAGAAAAAATCGACCATTTGCTGGTGATTGGTGGTGGTCCTATCGGTAGCGAAATTGCCCAATCTTATCGCAGGTTGGGTGCGCGTGTCTCGATTGTGATGCATAGCCAATTGATGGGCAGGGGCGAGTCTGAGATGGTGGAATTTATCAGGGATAGATTTAATAAAGAGAAAATCGCGCTTTATGAATATACTGAAATTAAAAAAATTGAAAAAAGCAAAAGTGATATTCATGCCGAATTGCATGTTAAAAATGGTGAACAGATTGAATTGAAATGTTCGCATATATTGGTGGCAACGGGGCGTGTGCCGTCATTTGAGGGGCTGAATTTAGAAAAAGCGGGCGTTAAATATAATCGTCGTGGGATTGAAACTGATGCGCGCTTGCGTAGCAGCAACAAAAGAATTTTTGCCGCAGGCGATTGTGTAGGTGGCCCGCAATTCACGCATATTGCAGGTTATCATGCGGGCATTATCATCCGCAATATTTTGTTTAAATTGCCCGCCAAAGTGGATTATCGTACCTTGCCATGGGTCACCTATACCGACCCCGAATATGCCCATACGGGTTATAATGAAGCCGATGCATCGATAAAATTCGGAAAAATTAATGTGGTGAAATGGTATTTTGAAGAAAATGATCGCGCCTGTACCGAACGCGAAAAAGATGGTATGATTAAAGTGATTACCACCAAAAAAGGCGTGGTGGTTGGTTGCAGTATTGTTGGCTGGCACGCAGGCGAATTATTAGCGCCATGGATTTTAGCGATTCAAGAAAAAATGAAAATCGGTAAAGTGGCAAGTATTATTATCCCCTACCCAACCATGAGCGAAATATCAAAACGGGCGGCAGGGCAATATTTTACCAAAGCATTATTCTCTAACCGCACCAAACGAATTGTTAGATTGTTATTGCGTTTATAATTGTTGCTTTTATGGGTTTTAATGTCATTTGAAATTCTCTTGTTATTTGAGAACCCCGAAATAAAAGTAATTTATGAATTCTAAGCTGTTCACTCTGTAAAGCTGTTCACTCTGTAAAGCTGTTGCTTTTCTAAAGCTGTGGTGATACAATCAGAGGGTCAGCAATGACTATGACACTAAATGAAACAGTGAAATAAGCGGAACGGACCCGGGGGCGGTACCCGGCACCTCCACCAATATAGATTATAGGGGGGTGAAATAGCATCGACGTGCGTGGTAAAGACTATTTTTGTGTTCGGTTTGGTATCTCCGTATCGGATCCAAGGCTATTAAACGCCAACGATAACTCTAGTGAGTATGCAGTTGCGGCCTAACGGTTGCGAAGGCAAATTTTAACTCCTTTAGTCACTCACTGATTAAAGGCGGGGCTTGTCGGGGCCTTGCAACAGAACCCGACATTTTTCGTAAAAGCCCGATTAAGTTACAAACGAATAATAAGCCTGATAAAAAGAAAGAATAAAAGTGTCTGAAAAACCTCCATCGCATGATTATTATGATTATTCTGTGTTAGTGAGCGATGCTTTTAAGCAGGTGGTGCGTCAAGTGTTAGGCAGTTGTGCCAAAACAGGCTTAAAAGGCACGCATCATTTTTACATCACCTTTGAAACCACACATCCAAAAGTGGAAATACCTAAAGCGTTGAAATTGGCATATCCTGCGGAAATGACAATCGTGATACAGCATGAATTTTATGATTTAAAAGTCAATGAAGATGATTTTTCGGTAACGTTATTATTTAATAAACAGCCATCTAATTTAGTGATTCCATATGATTCGATGCGCGCATTTTTTGACCCTTCGGTTGATGTGAAATTATTTTTTAAAACCCAAGATGACGGTGATAGTCATGTCGCTAAAACCCCTCAACAGCAAACATTAATGCTAGAAGAAGAGCTGGTTGATATTGAGTTAAATAGTGATTATGATACTGATGTGATTGGGTTTGGCACTAATGGTGCTGATAAAACACATCATGCTGAAAGTCAAGATAATAAAGATGATAAAGATAAAACCGCACCAGTAGAGGTGATTATGCTTGATAAATTCCGTAAAAATAACGAGCCAAAGAATGAATGATTTTTCTTATTTACCGATATTTGATTATGGTAAGGACGATACTGATTATCGCAAACTTGATGATGCTGGTTTGCAAAAAATTAATCAATCTAATATTGATGGCTTGGACGGCAAAAATATTTATCAGCTTGATGAAAAATTATTATCGCTATTGGCATGTGAGGCTTTCAAGGATATCAACCATTATTTGCGCCCAGCGCATTTGCAACAGGTGGCAGATATTTTAGATGATGATGAAGCATCGCCGAATGACCGCTATGTCGCCTATGATTTATTGAAAAACGCCAATATTGCGGCGGCGGGGATTTTGCCAATGTGTCAAGATACTGGCACGGCTTTGATTATGGGCAAGAAGGGCAAAAATATCATCAGCTTTGATGATGAAAGCATGTTAGCGCGTGGCGTGTATGATGCCTATCAGCAAGGCAATTTGCGCTATTCGCAATTAAGCCCTATCAGCATGTTTGAAGAAAAGAACACCCGCGATAATTTGCCCGCGCAGATTGAAATTTTTTCTGAAGGCATTGATGAATATAATTTTTTATTTATCGCCAAAGGCGGCGGCAGTGCTAATAAAAGTTTTTTATTTCAAGGCGCGCCATCATTGCTTGACCCCGAACGGTTGCTACAATATTTAGATAAAAAAATCCGCACATTAGGCACAGCTGCCTGCCCGCCTTATCATTTGGCGATTGTGATTGGTGGCACATCAGGGGAATTTACCCTGAAAACCGCAAAATTAGCCTCGTGCCATTATCTAGATAATTTGCCAATTACTGGCGGCACTGATGCACAGGCATTTCGCGATAAAGATATGGAACAACAAGTGCTGGCGATGACGCAAAATATGGGCATTGGCGCGCAATTTGGTGGTAAATATTATTGCCATGATGTGCGGGTGGTTCGCCTGCCCCGTCATGGTGCTAGCCTGCCGATTGCGCTTGCGGTTTCTTGTTCGGCTGATCGGCAAGTAAAGGGTAAAATCACTCCGCAAGGTGTATTTCTGGAACAGTTGGAACATGAACCCGCAAAATATCTGCCTGATTTAGATGAAGCAGAATTTTCTGCTAATGAGGTGAAGATTGATTTATCCGAAAATATGGCTGATATTTTACAAAAATTAACGCAATATCCGATTAAAACAAGACTTTCGCTGACGGGAACTATCATTGTGGCGCGTGATGCGGCGCATCTAAAATTGCAAAAAATCTTGCGTGAAACGGGCGATTTACCAGAATATTTTAAGAATCACCCTATCTATTATGCAGGGCCTGCCAAAAAACCTGAAGGCATGGCATCGGGCTCGTTCGGCCCTACCACTGCGGGCAGAATGGATAGTTTTGTTGATGAATTTCAGCAGGTGGGCGGGTCGATGATTATGCTGGCAAAAGGCAATCGAAGCAAGATTGTTACGGCGGCGTGTCACAAAAATGGCGGTTTTTATCTGGGCTCAATCGGTGGTGCGGCGGCACGGTTGGCGCAAGATTGCATCAAAAAAATTGAAGTGCTAGAATTTGAAGAATTGGGCATGGAAGCGGTTTGGCGGATTGAAGTTGAGAATTTTCCAGCCTTTATTATCATTGACGATAAGGGCAATGATTTCTTTGCCGATATTCTAAAATAAGGAAACATCATGGATATTAAATTTTATCAGGGTGATATTCCTGAAAATCTGGATTTGGGCAAGCAAATTGCGGTGGATACCGAAACGATGGGGCTTTTGATGCGCCGCGACCGCTTATGTTTGGTGCAATTATC
>JAHZMA010000090.1 GCA_022599575.1 Alphaproteobacteria bacterium
AGAGAATAGCATGTTCATCAAAAATATAATAAAGCGATTAAAGAGATTCATAAGAACCTATCCCTTTTTATATAGAATAGCTAAAAAAATATCACCTTTTATCCGTCTTATGATTTTTGTGGCTTACATTTATTTAGCTAACATTGCCAAATTGATTTTTGGAAAAAAAATCTCATATTTCATCGATAATAATTTTAAGCGACTATTAATATTATTGAATAGCTATCAGCGTCGTATATTATCTATCTCACCCTTATTAGACAAAGAGGCGGATTTTATCATCGGCTATGAAAATTTTAAATATCATAATTATCATGATGCGATTGATTTTTTTGCAGCCTCAATCGCCAAAGGGGCATTAACAACAATTAGCAAACTGCTGATGATAAAATCAATGCTGATGGTTGGTCGGTTGGCTGACGCGGAACAACATCTTAATCAATTTGAAAGCCATAGTGCGTGCCTATCTCGTGAAATTGCTTTTATAAAAGTAACCTTATCTATTGCCAGAGGTGATTATCAACGCGCTTTTGTGGCTCTGGATAAGCGTATGGATAAAGATAAAAAACATGCCACCTATTGGTGCCATGCCTATCTTGCCAAAGCGCTAGGTAAGGAAGAGATGATGACACTACCAGAAGCTTTCCGCAATCGTGCTAAAGCTGCAACCTCACCACAGCAGATTAATTTAGCCCAGATTAATTTAGCCCAGATTAATTTAGCATTGTTAGATTATAAATCAGTTGATTATGATAAAGTAAGTGGCAATATTGGTGATTATATTCAAACCGTTGCGGTGATGCGGCATATTGCGCGCCATCTGCCCGATGATGCTCTTATTGATGGTGATGCAAATAGTAATTGGCAGATTGATAGCAAAGCGTTGAAATCCTCTCTTGCTTATTTACGTGAATTATGGTCTGAAAATGAACGGCGGCATATCACAAGCAGTGGTAAGATTGTGATTGCCGACCGTGATTGCCCTTGGAATTTAACAGCCCCCCAAGAAAATAATCAGGCAAGCAACAAAAATGCAGAAAATAATACTCCGATATGGTTACCGATATTTGGTTGGTTCGCCTATAAACCATTCGATATTATGCCAGTGTTTCCTTTATCAAGCCAATATCTGCCGATTTTTTTCTCGTTCCATCTACAATATCCCCAACATTTAGATAAGGCTTGTATTGCTTACCTCAAACGCTTTGCGCCGATTGGTTGCCGTGATATTGCAACCCGTGATTTATTGATGAATCAGGGTATTGATGCTTTCTTCTCAGGTTGCGTTACAACAACTTTAGCACTTGAGGGTGACATAGACCAAAGCGGTGAAACATTAGCTGTAGATGTGGAATCCGAAGCAGATGCAATCCATATCACGCAAGACTATCCAGCTGTTAAAGCCCGTTTTTTTGATGAAAATATTACTGAATCACTTTTGCTTTTAAGGCGGTTTCGCAATGCCAAACAGGTGATAACCTCGCGGTTGCATTGCTATTTGCCAACCCGTGCATTGAGTGGCGACGCACGGTTTATACACAAAAATAAAGCTGATACGCGCTTTGATGGGCTGATTGACATTGATGATGAGGCATTTGATACTATCCGCGATGGGCTTACTGATTTGCTTGATAAGATATTAGGCAAAATCATGGCGGGTGATTCTAGTGCTGATGAAGTTTACGCTTATTGGCGTGAGCTGACCATGCCCTTGATGGAAAAAACAAGGCGTGAACGTGAGCAATATAAACCGTTTTTTGTTAAGGGAAATAAACCCGCAAAAAAATCAGATATTCAAAAGCCAGATATAAAGAAAAAAGAAGTGCCGATTGCGTTGGCGTTTGATGCTAATATTGCCGATTATGTGCCTGCATTGATAAATTCCATTGAAGCCAATACAAGCTGTGCTACGCGTTATATTATGTTGGTGCGCGACCTGCCCGATGATAAAATTAAACCGATTGAAAAAGCCTGCAAGCAAGCACCAATTCAATGGATTGCAATGGATAAGTTTTTAAAAGGCGAGACATTAAACTGGTATGGCTATATAACCATATCTGCTTTAGATCGATTGTTTTTGCCTGAATTACTGTCCGATATTGATAAAATATTATATTTAGATATTGATATGATTGTACAAGGCGATGTTGCCGAACTTTACCAAACCGAATTATGTAATGCACCGCTTGCCGCCAGAGAAAATATTCTATTTAGTGCGACTATACATACTGAAGATCTTCATCATTTGCCGATAGATAAACTCCTTGCTTTACGAAAATCTGCGAGCGTATCACTTAATCTGCTGAGTCCTCATTTCAATTCGGGAGTGCTGGTAGCATCGCTTGAAAAAATGAGACAAGATAATTTTACCGAGCAAGTCGCTCATTTTGCCACTCATTATCAACTAAGTGATCAGCATATTTTGAATTTTTATACCGCAGATAATTGTGTAAAATTATCACCCGTTTGGAATGGCTTTCCTAATTGGGAAAAATTATCCATTAATCAGCAGAAAATATTTCATTGGGCAGGTGTTGAAAAACCTTGGCATGCACATAGAAATGCGCCCTTCAAACATGTTTGGCAAAAATATGCCAATATGCAAGATTAAGACACATTTCACTCAAACCCGCGTGATAATATTCTCACCTGCAAGGCGGGATTTTGGTAGGCTAGCGTTAAAATCATCGGCGGCGCGGTAGCCAAACGATACCATCACCAATGCTGTTAAGCCTTGCTTGGATAAATCAAATTCATCATTCAGCGCATCAATATCAATCCCTTCCATCGGCACGGCATCAATCTCTAGCAGGGCGGCAGAAAGTAACGCATTGCCAACATTCAAATATGTCTGCTTTTCAGCCCAATGTTGCAAACTGCCCGCATCGCGTTGTGCGCCAAAATAGCCCTGTTTCACCATCAGACTTTGTTGCTTAAATTCAGCATTGATATAGCGACCATCATTCTCTTCCTTATCTAACACGCGCATAATATCAGCATCATTGATCGCGGTTTTGGCACAAAACAACACCACATGCGATGCATCAGCGATTTTCGGCGCGTTATAAGCATATTTTTCTGTGCCTTTCATCATGCGTTGCTTGCCCGCATCCGATGCAGTTACAATAAAATGCCATGGTTGCGAATTAACGCTAGAAGCCGCCAATCGTAACGCATCTTCCATCTGTTGCCATGTTTCGGCAGCAATCACTTTGCTACTATCAAATTTTTTGGTAGAATAACGTTTCTGTAAAATAGCAGTGAGTTTCATCAATAAGCTCCTTATTTCAGTTGCAGGCAAGCTAGCATATTTGTTACAAGATTACAATAACCTGTAAAAAGCATATATGATGACACAAACCATTAACCTTAAAAAAATATTATTGCTATGGCTACCGATTGCCGCCGCCTATGTGCCGTTGGGCATGGCGTTGGGGTTATTTTTCACCGCCAGTGATATTGCTTGGTATTGGGCGCCGATTGCCTGCATCATCATTTATGCGGGTTCGATTGAATATCTGGCGGTGAGTTTTATCAGCGGTGGCGTTTCATTATTCACGGTCGCTTTCACCGCCTTTGTCGTTAATTTTCGGCATATTTTTTACGGGCTATCTTTTCCATATCACCGCCTGAATGGTCGCTTGCAGAAATTTTATGGCATTTGGGCACTCACCGATGAAATTTATGGCGTTACTTCTGCTGGCAAAGGCAAGCAATTAAATGGCACAGAAGTGACTATATTGCAAATTTTAGCGCAATGCACATGGGTGAGTAGTGCTACGATTGGCGCGTTGCTAGGGCTGATTGTACCACCCGAAATTGGCGGTTTTGAATTTGCCCTCACCGCCATGTTTATCGTATTGGCGATTGATGCGGTAAAAGAGGCACAAGATTTTCGCCTGCTGATTTATGTCGCATTATCGGCAATGATTGGGCTTATGGTTGAACGCTTTATTATCAATGATAGTTTTTTAAGCGTTGCACTGCTTGCCTATCTTGCCTGTATCATGACCGACTATGCCAAACATCACGATATAAAGCATGAAAATGCAAGATAGCCACACCCTATCTATTATCATCGTGATTGCCGTCATTACCTTTGGCTTGCGCGCTTTGCCGATTTGGTTTGGCAATCGGATTTTCAAAAATAACGAATTGCTGACCTTTATCGGCGAAAAAATGCCAGTGGGGGTGATGAGCCTGTTGGTGATTTACACGCTGAAAGATGAGAATTATATCACCGCACCTTATGGTGCGCCACTGATTGTTACATCGCTTATCACTATCATGCTGTATTGGCGGTTTCATAACGCGCTATTGGCAATCTTTACGGGGCTAGCCATTTATCTATTATGGCATAATATCGACTTTATTACTTGACAAACCACTACTCACAATATACCCTATAGGGTATGTTGGTTAAACAATAAAGGTATCAAGCGATGCACCCATCACATCATCAACAATTAGGCAAACTTAACAGAATTAGCGGACAGGTTGATGCCGTGAAACGCATGATTGACGAACAAAAATATTGCGTGGATATTATCACCCAAGTAAGGGCGGCGCGTAACGCCTTGAAATCGGTGGAATTATCAATCTTAGAAACCCATATGAAACATTGTTTAGACCAAGCCACACCCGATTTACAAGATGAAAAAATGCAAGAAATTATCACCCTGTTAAAAAAATATGAGTAAATAATATGCGTAACATTGAAGAAAATTCTAAAATTGTATCGGGCTGTTGTCCTTCAGAAACAGCCGATAACGGGCAAAATAATAATAAACGCAAAAAAATTGATAAATTATTATGGGGTTCTTTTGTAGCCGTGCTACCATTATTTATGTTAGGTTGGCTACAGCCATTTATCATGCCCGCATGGTTGGGCGCGATGGCCGATAGTGTCTATCATACCATTCATGCGGTCTGGTGGGGGGTATTGATTGGTATAGTTTTTATCGGCTTGCTTAATCAAATCCCGCAAACCTTTATTGTGTCAATATTAGGCAAGGGTGGCACATTTTCTGGCTTATTGCGCGCCACTGGTGCTGGCGTGTTACTGGATTTATGCTCGCATGGTATTTTGATGGTTGGCACAAAATTATATCAACGTGGCGCCAGTGGTGGACAAGTGATTGCGTTTTTATTGGCAAGCCCGTGGAATTCTTTTTCACTCACTTTGGTGCTGATTGGCTTGATAGGGTTTAAGCTAACGTTTTTATTTATCGCGCTTTCTATGGTGATTGCCCTGATTGCTGGCTTTATTTTTGATAGGCTGATAGGGGCTGGTATACTAGCTGATAATCATCATAGCATTAATATGCCTGATAATTTTCACTTCTGGGCTGAAGCAAAAAAAGGCGTGAAAAGCGTTGCTTATAATCGGCAATTTTTCAGCGATATTGTCACAAATGGCGTTAAAGATTCACGCATGGTGATGCGCTGGCTATTATTTGGCATTTTGCTAGCATCGCTTTTGCGTGGGTTTGTTGATGCCGAACAATTCACCACATTTTTTGGTCCTACCCTACTAGGCTTGCTGTTCACAACATTGGTTGCCACTGTGCTAGAAGTATGTTCGGAAGGGTCGGCACCGATTGCCGCTGATATTGTGAATCGCGCTGGTGCTGCTGGCAATGGCTTCACTTTTTTAATGGCAGGGGTTGCCACCGATTACACCGAAATAATGGTGCTAAAAGATACCACCAAAAGCTGGCGATTCGCGATATTTCTGCCGCTGATTACCGTGCCACAGATTATTATTGTGGCTTGGCTTATTAATATTTATCTATAATGTTAATATTTTATTGACATTATAGATTTATTTTGCTATAAACCTGCTTGAAGAGGAATGGGAGGTGGTTTAAACCATTATTATCCATAATCATCAGGAGATGAGCAATGAGAGCCACCTTGAAATCAATCTTATTTTTTTCTTTATTATGTTCAATTTTTGTGTTAACTGGCTGTTCATCTGGTAGCAGTGGTTCTTCCAGTGGCGCACAGCCGATTCCAATATTTGATAGCTGGGATTCTATCAGCTCATCAAGCTCTATTCAAAGCAATTCTACAACAATCTCAACAGAAGATGACGAACCTCGTTATGAACAATTACTGTTAGATTTTGATGAAGACAAAAGCTTAGACCAAATCACCACCGGTAGTGATACCTCGCAACAGCAGGTTTTTAACCGCAATCCGCATTTGACTATCGATGGTGCATCTGAGCTATCCCTATTCAATAAATCATCAGATGTAAGAGATTGGCTTATCGCTTTCAATCCTAGTGATGAGGTTTGGAAATATCAAAGCATGGCTTTATGGCTAGATGTTAAAAACCTTAATGATATTAATGTTGGCGTGTTATCATTCGGCAATATAACCGTGCCTGCGGATATCCCTAGCCAGCAAAATATTAGCTTCACTGGCAAGAGCATCGGGCTATATATTGATGCAAGTAATAATCGCTACTTGACACAAGCAACTATCACTGCTAATTTGCAGGGCAATATGATAGAATTAAAGGCAACCGATACATATCGTTGGGGCGCCCCTTCTTTTAATATTACTAATATTGGTAACAATATTCCCGCAAGAAACACTGAAACACGCGATAATGATTTGGATTTTATGACAAATTTAACCCATAATTCAAGCCGTAACAGCTTTGACTCTGATAATGTTACAACCAATGGCGGTTTACAAGGTGCAGTAAAAGCACAATTTTATGGACCAGAAGCGCAAGAATTGGGCGGCGTGTTTAGAATGACCGATGATAATGGCAGTAGCTATGCGGGTGCCTTTGGTGCAAAAAAATAAGGCAGAATAAAAATTGAAATATTTGTATTGCCTTGTTGTTTGTATCAGCCTGCTTAGCGCATTGCCTGTCTATGCACAAAATCAAACGCGCTCATTAACGGCAGACGAAGCCTATGTGGAAGCCATCAGATTACGACAGCAAGGAAAGTTATTAGAATCCGAATTGCTTTTTAGGGCGCTGCTTGATGCAAAGGCTGATATGTTGTTTTCACTGGAAATTGCCAGAATTTATTATGAAGAAGGCAACTCTAAAAAGGCACTAGCGGCATTCAAACAAATTAAAAAAGATTTTAAGCTGCCACCAGTTGTGCTTGGCAGGGTGAATGGCTATATCAGAGAATTAGAATTGCAAAGGGGTAGATTTAACTATTATGCCTCATATCTTAGTGAAGATGATTTTGATAAAAGAAATGAGGGGGCGTATTTTTTGCCTGGTTTAGGTACCCTTGATGCTGTTATTTCACAAGAACATCGTTGGGGATGGTATCATTCTTTAGGACTCACCAAACGTGTCAGCCCTATTTGGTTGTTCAATACCCGCGTCAGCATCACCGATTACGAGGGCATAAATAAAGATTCTAGCTCATTATCTCTTAAATTTGATAACACATTATCACCGAAACGCCGTTTTGTAGAAATATCATCACAACTTTCTAGAAGCTATGGAGAGGAAGACAAAAAATATATCACTTATGGCATAAAATATGGCTATGAAATTGGGTTGAAAAAATCAGCGATTATCCCTTCTATCGGCTATTATGTTCTTGAAAATAACAATAATGATGATTATCGCGGCGACCGCAAAACAGCAGATATTACCATTATCAACCCCTTAACTGTTAAGCGGACACGGCTTAATTTTAACTGGTACTGGAATAATTATAATGATGATGAGAAAGCCACACGCAATCGTTCAGTCTCGCTTCGCAAATCTTTTCCCACCCGTATCGGCACTTTTGCGATTTCGGCAAGCAATTCAAAAACCGACTATCAAGCCATAGATTCATTCTGGAACGTAAAAAGAAGCGATACCAATAGCAGAAGGGGAGTCGAATATTGTCCAAAGCTATGGAAGGTTGGTGAAATTATTTGCGTAACTGGGTCAAGAAATAGAAGAGATGTTAATATTCCTTTTTATGATAATTTTGAGGAAGATGTCTATAATGGCTATATTAACTTTAGCTTTTAGGCAATATATCTAAAAAAATCACATCATATCTTACATCACAATATTTCTGGGGTGGTAGGATTCGAACCTACGCATGGCGGCATCAAAAGCCGCTGCCTTACCGCTTGGCTACACCCCATTATATTGCTTGCCTTAATGTAAAAGCAGTCGTATATTAACCTAAAAAATATATTTTGCAAGCCCCAGAATAGTAACAAGGTATTTTTTTCCACTTATCTTAACTTATCGCGTTATTTATTGTCATTCTTTCATAAAAAACTCTCATGAAACAATCATTATCCTTACACCATGCCACTAAAAATGATGCCATCATGCTTGCCGCACTCTATCAGCGTTGTTTTGGCGATAATATCTGGCAGGCATCTGATTTTGCAGCCCGCCTTGATGTACCAAATATCAATACGCTTATTGTAAAAAGTAAAAATACTATTCCATTGGGCTTATTATGCTATCAATATGATTTACCCCAAAATGATTTATTAATGCCCCCCGAAGCAGAAATCATTCTGATTGGCACAGATAAAACTGTTAGACGGCAAGGCATTGCCAGTATGATGCTAAACACGCTCGACACAATTAACCACTGGCACCATATTTTTTTAGATGTTGCAGAAGATAACATCGCGGCCATCAATTTTTACCGCAAACATGGCTATATTATTTATAACAGACGCAAAGACTATTATAAAGCTGTGCATGGCAAGCGCACCGATGCGTTATTGATGAAAAAATCCATAAAAGAATGATTTATCGACTTGTAATATTATGCTAGAATTGTTAATGTTAGGGTAGATTAACAATATTTTGTTATTGAGAGTGTTATGAATATCAAGCAATTTTTAAAAGAGATTGGGTTTCCTTCATTTGATTCGGAAGGTTATCCGATTTTTGGTGGCGCATTATTACTCACCCTTATTGGTGCATTATTATGGAAGCCTATCGCATGGTTAGGTGGTATTATACTGATATTAAGCGCGTTTCATTTTCGTAAAATAACCCGCACCCCGTCCGATAGTGATAATAATATTCTGGCATTGGGCGATGGCACGGTGCAGGAAATTGAAACTCTTACCTTGCCAGCAGAATTTTCAGAAGCAGGACAATCAAGGATTCGTATGAGAATAAAGAGCAAATGGCTTGATTCGCAAATGCTGTTTGCACCACAAACTGGCGTGGTTACTGAAGCAGAAATGATTCATTCACCGCTTTTTGCCAAAGGTAATTTAGAGCAAGAACGTGGTGATACACAAAGTTTCGTGCTATCCGCACAAGATAAAATCTATATTGTGGTATATTCACCGATATTAGGTAAAAAATTCTTAGATGCCACTGATAAAGACAAAAGCTTAAATGCGGGCGATGCTTTAGGCATGGCGCGCATGGTCAATATCACTGATATTTTTCTACCCACCAATGTTAAATTGCTGATAAAAGAAGGTCAGCAAACCGTTGGCGGTGAAACAATTATCGCGCAATTTGCTGAAAATAGTGGTGTAAAAGATGATACAGACGCTGTGAAGAAAAAAACCAAAACAGAAAATGAATAACAACCCTAAAAGATTGCATGCCATGTTTGACGCTCATATTCGCCATTACATTGACCCTACCCTAAAATCAATCGCTGGATTATGTCTGCGGATGAAGCTAAAGCCCGACTGGATCACGTTGGGCGGTTTTGCTGCTGGCATATTAGCCGTGTTTTTCATCGCATGGGGGCGCACCGATATTGGGCTTGCGCTGATTATCATCAACCGTGTTGCAGATGGTGTTGATGGCACATTGGCGCGCATGGTTGGCGAAAGCGACCGTGGTGGCTTTTTAGATATTGTCTGTGATTTTATTTTTTATGCGGGTGTGCCGCTGGGTTTTGCACTGATGAATCCTGATGATAATGCGCTTGCCGCCGCTTTTGTGATTTTCTCGTTTGTTGGCACGGGCAGTTCATTCTTGGCATATGCGATTTTTGCCCATAAATATGATATTTCTACTGAGATAAAAGATGATGGTTCTTTGCCACTGCCAAAAGCCTTTTTCTATATTGGCGGGCTGACCGAAGGCACTGAAACGGCTATTTTCCTTGTGTTGATTTGCTTGTTTCCTTCGCTTTTCCCTGTATTGGCTTGGGTGTTTGGTATTTTATGCCTGCTAACAGCTGGCACACGTATTTTCAAAGGATGGCTTGATTTTCCTGATGATACAGAATCACTCAATAAAGATTTAGATAAAGCCAATAATGATGTCGATAATGACATTGAAAATCTGTAATAACACAATAAGGAGATATTGATAATGCAATATCGCTCATTAGGGAAGAGTGGCATTGATGTCAGCATCATTTGTCTAGGAACAATGACATGGGGCAGGCAAAATAGCGAGCAAGATGCCCATCAGCAAATAGATTACGCGTTAACACAAGGCGTTAATTTTTTTGATACTGCCGAAATTTATCCACCACCTGTTAATGAAGAAACGCCAAAATTATATGGCACAACTGAGAAGCATTTAGGCACATGGCTTGCCAAAAATGCTAGCAGACGCGATAAGGTGATTATTGCCAGTAAAGTTGTTGGTGGGTCTGAACTTGATTGGATACGCCCCGATTTAAGTGCAAATGGTAGGTCCATTACCGATAAAGCTAATATTTTGGCAGCATTTGAAGCCAGTCTGCAACGTCTGCAAACCGATTATATCGATCTTTATCAAATTCACTGGCCTAGCCGTGCCACCAATTTTTTTGGTCAGTTAAATTATAAGCATGATGCTGATAATCAAGCGTTAGATAGGTTTGCTGAAATTGTTGAAACCATGAATACCCTGATCACACAAGGCAAAATTCGCGCATGGGGTGTTTCCAACGAAACGCCTTACGGCTTAATGGAATATCAGCGCCATGCTGATAGGCTCAATATGCGGGGGCTTGATTCAATCCAAAACCCCTATTCTTTGCTGAATCGTTCGTTTGAAGTTGGGCTTGCCGAAATTGCGATTCGCAATGAAATGCCGTTACTTGCCTATTCGCCATTAGGGTTTGGCGTGTTATCAGGCAAATATCTTGATGGCAAAATGCCCGCAACCTCGCGCCTTGCTGTGCAACCCGATTATTGGCTTCGTTTTTCCAATGAATTATCAGTAGCCGCAACACGCGATTATGTTGCGCTGGCACAAAAATATCAGCTTGATGCCGCGCAAATGGCATTGGCGTTTGTTAATCAGCAACCCTTTGTTGCCTCAAATATTATTGGCGCGACCACGATGGAACAATTGCAATCCAATATCGCCAGTGCTGATATTACCCTTTCGGCTGAATTGCTTGCTGATATTGAAATATTGCATCAGCAATATGGCACCCCATCACCATAATGGTGTCACCATAATGGTGTCACCATTATGGTGCATCATAATGATGCGCCGTAAATAATGCAAACGCGCGCGCGCCTGCCATCTATTCCTTATCTTGTTTGTGGCACTAGCTTGATAGGGTTAGGCATGACTTTTATTATCCCCGCTATCACCATTTTGCGCCATGATTTAGCGATCAGTGCCGATAAAGCACAGTTGGTATTGAGCATTTTTCTATTGACTGCGGCATTAGGGCAAGTGATTGCTGGCCCTGTTTCTGACCATTATGGGCGTAAACCCACTATCTTATTCGGCTCTGCCTTATATTTTATCGGCGCGCTTATTAGCCTGTTCGCTCAAAATATCGATATTTTATTATTCGGTCGCTTTTTGCAAGGCTTCGGGGCGGCATGCTGTATCGCCATGTCGCGGATTATGGTGAATGATTGCCTGCCAAAAACCCAAGCAACGCGCACCCTTTCCAGCGTTACCGCAATGATGGTGATTGTGCAAGTGTTAAGTCTTGCTTTAGGCGGCTTAATAGTCGATAATTTCGGTTGGCGGTTAAATTTATTTGTTCTAACCATGCTCGGCTTTATCATGATTTTGCTTAGTCTTGTGGTTGGGCATGAGACCAATTTACACCGCACACCATCACTCAATATCAAAACCATCACCAAAGCGAGCAGACAGCTTTTTAAGCTGCCGATTTTCAATCTTAATTTCACGGTTACCTCAATTCAAGTGGGGATGTTTTTTGCCATGAATGGTTTTATGATTTATCATTTTCAGCATTTAGGTGCTAGTATAACCGAATTTGGAATTTATTTTTCTTTGGTTTCAGTGGGTTATATTATTGGTAATATCTTAAACCGTCATTTTTCACAGCATCATAGCATTGAATTTTTGGCAATGATTGGCACATTAGGCACATTTTTTGCGGTTATATTAATGGCTGTTCTGCCCGCAATTGTGCCGCACCCTGCCATGCTTTCGGTGGCATTGACGGTTTTTGGCATTACCAACGGCATGGCGGTGAATAATTCGATGATTATTGGTATCAGTGTCGCGGGGCGTTCCAGTGGTATGGCGATTGGCTTAATGGGTGCTGGGCAAGTGCTAACGGGCTCGATAGTAGGCTCACTTGTGATTGCACTTGGTGGGGAACATAACCCTTATATCGGGCTGATAGTGATAGGTTTGCTGACCCTTATCTCAATCATTTGCGCGGTTATCGCCTATATGATGCATCAAAAGCAGATGCAATCAAACCTTGATATTAGTTAAGCAATTCCTGTAATTCGCCTGCTTCAAACATCTCGCGGACAATATCACAACCGCCAACAAACTCACCTTTAATGTAAAGTTGTGGAATGGTTGGCCAATCCGAGACTTCTTTAATTCCCTGCCGCATCTCATCAGAGACCAACACATCTTGCGCTTGATATTCAACGCCCAGATGGGTGAGTATCTGCACCACCATATTAGAAAAACCACATTGCGGCGCATCAGGTGTGCCCTTCATAAACAGCATGATTTGATTATTATCAATTAGTTGTTGAATTTCTTGTTTGGTATCACTCATTGTTATTTTCCTTTTAAATTGCGCGGGTTTTGATGGCAAGCGCATGTAAATCACCGCCCATCTTGCCGCCTAATGCTTGATAAACCAGCTGATGTTGCTGCACACGGCTTTTACCCGCAAACGCCTTATCAGCAATTTCCAAGCCGTAATGGTCGCCATCGCCTGCCAAATCAGTGATGGTAATCAAAGCTTCTGGGAATGCCGTTTTAAGCAAATTTTGTAACGTGTCTTTATCAATTGCCATAATGATGAGAGTATAGCGAATTGGTAAGCGACACGCAAGATATTTGTGTTGTGGCGAGTCTTTACTCTGCTTTTATATTGAGTATGGCGAGGGGATTATCAAGGGGGGGCAATCGAGCGAGACTTGGTTTGAAAATATATTTTCAAACCTTTAGTCGATGCGGATTGCCTATTCTGACTCGTATTGAGTAAGCGAAACGCACTCTACCTTTCGTATTAAGCACAGCGGTGGGGGGTATGGGGGGCGTCATCGCGAGGCTGGTGTCCTACGGACAAACCTGCCGAAGCGTATGTCGCAAAGCCCCCCATATTATAATGTGATGAGACACCCACGATGCCTAGTATTGACGAATCTAACAACACGCACCGCTTTTGTATGACGCACCTCGCGAAATCTCTCCTCCCCTCGTCGTTCCCTGCCAATGTGCCATCGAAGATGCACATTGTAAAAGACAGGGAATCCATATGGCGGACAAAGTCCGCATTCGAAAATACACCGCCCTTTTTATTACACAACCAATATGCTATAATGATGCGTGAGAAATTGTGATAAAGGATTAAAAAATGGGAAAACCAACATTAGAAGAAATAGATAGATATTCGGACAAGGTTAAACCACAAGCAGAATCTTCAGGCGATGATAATAACGCAAAATGGGATAAAGCATTAAAACGAGCATGGGATACCTGACAATTTGAAAACGAACTTTCATGGAAGCGCACCAATTACTTTTCTATCATGGTAGGTGCGTTATTTATTGGTTGTTATAGCATAATCAATAAAAATGAATAGCTTCTTGGTATTCTGATTGCACTATTAGGATTTTGTGCATCACTGGCATGGTTCTTTGTCAATAAAGGGTCAAAATTTTGGCAAGAAAATTGGGAAATTAATATTGATTGCATTGAAGCAATCACACAGGACAATAAACTACATTCAAATGTTTTTGGCTATCATGATAAGCATTCGTGGCATAACTTAAAAAGTGCTTACCCTTTTTCAGTCTCTAAAATAAATATGGTTTTTAGCGCGATTGTAACGTTTGCATGGTTTATTATTTATGTTTACTCTGTTTGTAATTATAGCCAGCAAGATATTTTTAGCGGTAAAACATATCAATTTATCCTTTGTATAAAAGTTGCTTTATTTATTATTCTTTTCGGTGCTTGCTTTCGTATTATTTGGTGTCATGGCAAGTCTGGTTTTATAGAAAACGAGCCACTAAAATTGGAAGACAATACTCCTAGTCAAAAAATTGGAATATTAGATAAATTTATAAATAAACTTAAAGGTATATTTAACCATAAAGGTAAGTCTAAACCTAAAGATAAAATTTACTATTATGATTAAAACCGTATTATCGAATTGATGTGATAAACGTAAATTTAGCAAAGGCTTGTATATATTAGACCATCGAGACAACTGGATTCTCGCCTACGCGGGAATAACGGCGGAGTGAGGAGTAACCCTTATTTAAACAAATCACCGCAATTTTTGTAATCGCTATCGTAACATTTATCTGCAAGCTTTTGCGCTCGTTTGATTTGTCTTGATGTCATTTCTGATTTTATAATGTCGATAGTTTCCGATGCATCATATCCATTGGTTTGTGCCAATAATATCAATGCATAGGCTTTGATGTCATTTGTTCTAATCACCTGACCATTATAATACATAATTCCTAAATTAAATTGTGCTTCTGCATAGCCTTGTTTGGCAGATTTTTTAAAATAGTAAAATGCTTTTTTATAATCCTGTGGAACCCCTTGACCAGTCTCATACATAACCCCTAAATTATATTGTGCGCTTGCATCGCCTTGTTCAGCGGCTTTTTGAAACCAGTGGAAGGCTTGCTTGTCATCCTGTGTAATCCCCCGCCCCTTATCATACATAATTCCTAAATTAAATTGCGCGTCTGCATTGCCTTGTTCTGCGGCTTTTTGAAACCAAAAAAATGCTTGTTTATCATCTTGTGAAACACCCTCACCATCAATATACATAACTCCTAAATTAGTTTGCGCGATTACATCGCCTTGTTCGGCAAGTGTTTTTGTCTCATCGAATAATTGTTGTGCCTACGCATGTTGGGGTAAAGACAGGCATAATAAATTCGATAATAAGATGATAAATTTTTTTATGATGGGACTCTTTGATTGTTTTGATTTATTATAGATTGCGTTATTTGTTGTTACAAGTGAAAAAGGGTTTTTTGAATGCAAACTTCGTTTGCCATATGGATTCCGTGTCTTTTACACTGCCCCTACGGGGACAGTGGCACGAAACGACGAAGGGGAGGAACGGGGTTTCGCGAGGTGCGAAATAAAAAGGGCGGTGCGTGTTGTTAGATTCGTCAATACTGGTAGAGGTGTGTTTTGCGATACATTACATATGGGGGGCTTTGCGACTTGGCTTCTCGGTGGACAAGGCGGAGCCTGCCAAATGTTCGGCTTTCCCTTACTACCAATGGCGGTCAAGCCTCACCCCATACCCTCACCGCTGTGCCAAATACTAGGGGAGGTGCGTGTGTCGCTGTAACAAATATAGCGGTGGAGTACGTTTCAGTTACACAACACAAGGGCGACGGTGTGATATTACGAAATTATCTCACCAATCGCTTCATAATAATCGGGGGCAAGGCTTTGCCATGCGATGCTACCCTCGCCAGCAATCACGCATTGCCCATCATCGCGCCCATCATCGCGCCCATTATCAACAGTCTGCCCCAAATGGTGAAGCGGGATATCGGCTTGCTTGGCACGGCTGATGATATTGCCCTCATGCTCATCACTCACCGCGATGATATAACGCGCTTGGCTTTCAGAAAACCACCAGACCAAAGATGATATATTCGCAGGTGGTGCCTTCAAATGCGTGCCGATAAAATCCTGATGCGTTTTATAGGTGAGGTTTTTCGGCACATATAGCACCATACGCGCTAATGCGGGCAGTAACCCGCCCGTTGAAACATCATGGCAAATGCTAATCATTTGTTCTTGAATCAATGCGCGGACAAAATCGCCATGTTTCTTTTCATCATGCAGATTCACCTTTGGCGGTGCATGGGCAATATCATGCGATGCGATGCCACCAATGATTTTTTGATATAAAGACGCCCCTAACTCATCTTTGGTATCGCCAATAAGATAGAGTTGCAAACCCGATTGATGCAAATGCGGGCTCGCCACCAATGCAGCGTTATGTATCACCCCTACCCCGCCAATCACGGGCGTTGGTAAAATACCCTGCTGATTGGTTTCGTTGTAAAACGAGACATTGCCAGAAACCACAGGATAATTCAGTATCTCGCAAGCCTGTTTCATGCCCTGCAAAGCATGGGTGAATTCCGACATAATATCGGGGCGTTCGGGATTGCCAAAATTAAGATTATTGGTAATAGCAAGTGGCATCGCACCCATTGCCGTTAAATTGCGCCAATTTTCAGCAACAATCTGCTTGCCACCTTCTAGCGGGTTGGCAAAAATATAGCGCGGACTGGAATCAGACGCAATCGCAAGCGCGGGAATAATTTGATTGCCATTTTCATCTTCACGGGCATTTTCAGGAATCGCA
>JAHZMA010000091.1 GCA_022599575.1 Alphaproteobacteria bacterium
GCTGGTAACAGCATGGTAAGCCCGATAATAATTGTCATTAAGCCTTGAGCGGCTACGATTGGTCTAAATCTATGCAAATAGGCACCTCAACAAAGCCCAAAATGATGTTAACAAAAAATGTTAACGATTTTTATATGCTTTATGGCAAGATGCACAGTTTTTGCCGACCACGCCTAATTGCGCGCTAAAAGCTTTAATATCATTCGATTCGGCTAATTTCACCAATTCTGCTGTTTCGCGGATAAGTGATTGCATCTCTAAATTAAAATCATCTTGATTTTGCCAAATGTTGGGTTTGGCTTTGGATTTGCCATTATTCGGCACTTTTTGTTTGAATGCATCAACAGATTGGGCGGCACTGATATTAAGAATAGAGGCAAGCCCTGCAAGATGGCTTTGCTGGTCAATATTGCCTTTAAGGATTTCAGAAATGCTATTAAGGTTGCGCTGTAAATTATACATGAGACTTTGCCGATAGGTAATAACAGCATCAGCATTATCTTGAGCAAATATTTTTACTGGTAATAGGGTTAAAAATAATGCCAATAAAAAATTAACGATTATTTTCTGTGTTTTAAGATGATAAAAACTCAATTCATGTCTCCTACTATAAATATGCGATGATGTTATCATTGTTATGACAATAAGCAAAAAATAACGCGCTTGCAACTTATAAAGCTATTTTTATGGTGTAATATGATTATAATTAAACAAATAAGGCAAATGGGAAAGTAAAATATATGACGTATCATTTATACAATGAAGATTGTCTAACGGGATTGGATAAGATTGCTGATGAGTCAATAGACCTTATTGTGACCGACCCGCCTTATTGTCTGGGCAAGGATTATGGCAATGATTCTGATAAAATGAACAGCGATGATTATCTAGAATGGACGCAAAACTGGATTAACAAGGCGATTCCTAAACTTAAAATAACGGGTTCGTTTTATATATTTCTGACATGGCAATACTCACCTGAAATATTTTCTTTTATCAAAACCAAAATGCCGATGATGAATGAAATTATCTGGGATAGAAAAGTGCCAAGCATGGGTGGTAGCACCAGAAGATTCACCTCTGTCCATGATAATATTGGCTTTTTTGTGAAGGATAAAAAAAATTATTATTTTGATATTGATGCAGTTAGAATCCCGTATGATGCGGTAACAAAAAAAGCGCGCACAAGGTCGATATTCAAGGGCGCGAAATGGCTAGAGATAGGCTATAACCCCAAAGATTTATGGTCAATATCGCGCTTACATCGGCAACATGCCGAACGCGAAAATCACCCCACCCAAAAACCATTAGAATTGATTGAAAGAATCGTCAAATCTAGCTGTCCTGAACATGGTACCGTGCTAGATTTATTCGCAGGCAGTGGCACAACGCTTGAAGCCAGCATCAAAAATAACAGAAAAACCATAGGTTTTGAAATTAATCAACATTATTGCACGATAATTGATAACAGGCTGGCAAATATTAATAGCCAATCAAATCTTTTGCCAAATCTTTTTTAAATAGAGTGACAAGCAATGGGTCAGCTATTACATGTTTACTTTATCAGCAAAATTTGTTAGATAATCTAATGAATAGCGATGATTTGATTTTTTATCTTTTGCATCGCTGATTGCTTTTATTTTTTATCATGACGAATGAGAGGCGGATTTTATAGTGGCGCAAAGAGCGACTATTAGTGAGATTGTGTTACGCTACACACAAGCACTTTATATGTTGAGTGAAGAACAACAATTAACAGATGGTGTGGCAACTGAACTTTCTCAATTGTGCATGATGCTTGATAATCATTCGATTTTAGAGCAGGCATTTTGCAATCCTGTGGTTTCTAGGCGCGAACGCGTTAATCTTTGTCGCGCATTAGCAGTTAAGGTTAATTTATCAACGATTGCGCGTAATTTTGTGTGTTTGCTTGCACAAAAAGGGCGGTTAAATTTATTGCGGTTGATTGAACAAAAATTCCAAGAATTTTCGGCTGATGAAAGAGGGGAAACCAAAGTTGAGATTACCAGTGTTAGCCTGCTAGATGATGACATAACAGAATCATTGAAAACACAATTACAGAATGTTACAGGTAAATCTGTTTTTATTGCCAATAAGATTGATGAAAATATTATTGCTGGTTTGGTTGTTAAAATCGGTTCTCATATGTTTGATTTTTCGGCACAAACACGCTTAAGGCGGATTATCCACCATATGGAAGGGTTATAGAATATGGATATTTTAGCTTCAGAAGTATCTGATCTCTTAAAATCAGAGATTGAAAATTTTGATGTTGAGGCCAATGTTGCCGAAGTTGGACAAGTAATTTCGGTCGGCGATGGTGTTGCACGTGTCTATGGATTAGATAATGTGCGCGCTGGTGAATTGGTGGAATTTGAAACAGGCGTGAAAGGCATGGCACTCAATCTTGAAAAAGACAATGTTGGTGTTGTGATTTTTGGCGATGACAGGCAAATTAAAGAGGGCGAAACCGTTAAGCGCACCAACTCGATTGTTGATGTGCCGATTGGCAAAGCATTGCTGGGGCGCGTGGTTGACGCGCTTGGCAACCCGATTGATGGCAAAGGCACAATTGATACCACCGAGCGACGCATGGTTGAGGTAAAAGCACCCGGTATTATTCCGCGCAAATCAGTACATGAACCCGTGCAAACAGGGCTAAAGGCGATTGATTCTTTGGTGCCGATTGGGCGCGGGCAACGTGAATTGATTATTGGTGATAGGCAAACGGGAAAAACCGCTGTTGCGCTTGATACGATTATCAATCAGCGTAGTGTCAATAATGGCGATGATGAAAGTAAAAAACTTTATTGTATTTATGTGGTGATTGGGCAAAAACGTTCCACTGTAGCGCAATTGGTTAAAGTATTGGAAGATAAAGGGGCGTTACAATATAGTATCATTGTTGCCGCCACCGCATCTGAGCCAGCACCAATGCAATTTTTAGCACCCTATAGCGGTTGCGTGATGGGTGAATATTTTCGCGATAATGGGATGCATGCTTTGATTGTCTATGATGATTTATCAAAACAGGCGATTGCCTATCGGCAAATGTCGCTATTATTACGGCGTCCACCGGGACGTGAAGCCTATCCGGGTGATGTGTTTTATTTGCATTCACGCTTGTTAGAACGGGCGGCGAAAATGAGTGATGAAAAAGGTTCAGGCTCGCTAACAGCTTTGCCAATTATTGAAACCCAAGCAGGTGATGTTTCGGCATATATTCCAACCAATGTGATTTCGATTACTGATGGGCAGATTTTTCTAGAAGCAAGCCTGTTCTTTAAGGGCATCAGACCAGCGATTAATGTGGGTATTTCGGTTAGCCGTGTTGGCTCTGCGGCACAAACCAAAGCGATGAAAAAAGTATCGGGCTCAATCAAGTTAGATTTGGCACAATTTCGGGAAATGGAAGCATTTTCGCAATTTGCATCTGACCTTGATACCGCCACTCAAAAATTATTGGCACGTGGTGCGCGTTTGACAGAATTATTGAAGCAACCGCAATATTCGCCATTGGCAATGGAAGAACAGGTTGTCTCTATTTATGCGGGTGTTAATGGCTATTTAGATGATTTGAAAATTTCTAATGTGCGTGATTTTGAAGTACGTTTGCTAGAAACTTTGAAAAAAATTCATGGTGATTTACTCACTGAAATTCGTGAATCTGCAACGCTTTCGGAAGAAAATGAGCAACGTTTGCAAAAGATTTTAGATGAGTTTAAGGCTGATTTTACTTAAAAATTATGTCTGTTGTAGGATAAAAAATGGCAAACCTGAAAGAATTACGCTCACGCATTAATAACGTTAAAGGCACCAAGCGGATTACATCGGCAATGAAAATGGTGGCGGCGGCAAAATTGCGTCGTGCCCAACAAAATGCTGAACGCACCCGTCCCTATTCGGAACGAATGGGGCAGTTAATTGCCGCGCTTTGTTCTGAATATCGCGATGGTGATGGTTTTGTTGATAATGGTCCTCCCTTATTGGTTGGCAAAAAAAGTGATTCGAATCCGCTTTATATCATTATTTCTGCCGATAGGGGTTTATGTGGTGGCTTTAACAGTAATTTAGTCAAATTCACCCTCAATCATCGCGCAAAATTGCAAAGCGAAGGCAAAGATATGAGTCTGGTGATGATTGGGCGTAAAATTGTCAGTGCTATTGGTTTTACTGATTCAACTTTTGAAGTGCATGAAGATGTTAGCAAAGCATCAGAAAATTACGGTTTTGCTCAAGAATTATCAGAAAGATTGATTAATTATTATAACAATGATGAATTTAGTGAATGCTATTTGGTTTTTAATCGGTTCGTATCGGTTTTGGTGCAAGAATTAACGATACAAAAATTGATTCCATTTCAAATAGATGAGAAAATGCAAAAAAACGATGGTGGCATGCAAGAAAATTTAGGTAATTTTGAATATGAACCTGATAGAGAAGAGGTGCTTAACGAAATTTTACCTAAAAATATTGCTGTGCAGATTTATAGCGCAATGCTAGAATCATCTGCGGCTGAACAGGCGGCACGGATGACGGCAATGGATAATGCGACCCGCAATGCCGAAGAAATGATTGATAAGATTACATTGATTTATAATAGGCAACGTCAGGCGAATATTACCAGCGAATTGATTGAAATTATTTCAGGTGCTGAAGCTTTATAATATGGAGAGTAATGATGATTGAAGATGATAAAAAACAAGAAATAACAGATGATAAAACCCCAGAAAAGGCAGAAGATGCAATGATGGAAAATAACGAACCAAAAATGCCAGATATGTCGGATATGCCAGATATGAGTATGGATATGATGGAACCAGAGGCGCAACCAGAAATGCCAGAAGAAGCAATATCAGAACAAGCAGGCATGGCAACAGATGAATCGCAAGCAATGACTGATTTTGCTCCTGATATGAGTGATGATGTTGCAATGCAAAATGCTGATATGATGGCGTCAGGAATATCTACTGATATGTCTGATGATGGCGACGATATGATGAGTGTCATGCCAGAAACAGCAGAAATAGAAACAGCAGAAATGGAAATGCCAATGGAAGAAAATATCGGGGAAGAAAATCTTGGAGTGGAAAACTCAGAAGAAGAAAGTTCTGCTGAAGAAATATTAGCGCAACAAACACCTGAAGCAGATATGGCATTACCTCCTGCGCCTATGCCTAATATGGATGAAGCATCCGATGTCAATATTTTACAAGAACTGCCAGTGGTTGCAGGTGCTGTTGGTAAAATTACTCAAATTTTGGGTGCGGTTGTTGATGTTAGCTTCGATGGTGAGTTGCCAGCAATTTTGAATGCACTGGAAGTTAGTGGTACAGCAAATAAACTTGTGTTGGAAGTGGCGCAACATTTGGGTGAAAAAACTGTTCGCTGTATTGCGATGGATTCCACCGAAGGTTTAATGCGTGGTATCGATGTTGTTGATACGGGCACGCCAGTAAATGTTCCAGTAGGTCCCGGTGTTTTGGGCAGAATCTTAAATGTGATTGGCGAACCGATCGATGAGCGCGGGCCAGTAAAATCAGTTAAAAAAATGCCGATTCACCGATTGGCACCAGAATTTGTTGAACAATCAACCGAAGTGGAACAATTGGTAACAGGCATTAAAGTTGTTGATTTGCTTACCCCTTATCCGCGTGGTGGTAAAATCGGTTTATTTGGTGGTGCAGGTGTTGGCAAAACAGTTTTGATTCAAGAGCTGATTAATAACATCGCTAAAGGGCATGGTGGTTATTCGGTTTTTGCGGGCGTGGGTGAGCGCACCCGTGAGGGCAATGATTTATATTATGAAATGATCGATTCGGGCGTGATTGATGTCAATGGCGATAGTTCAAAATGCGCGCTGGTTTTCGGACAAATGAATGAACCACCGGGCGCACGGGCGCGGGTTGCTTTAACGGGATTAACGCAAGCTGAATATTTTCGTGATGAAGAAGGGCAAGATGTGTTGTTCTTTATTGATAATATTTTCCGCTTCACTCAAGCAGGCTCTGAAGTATCGGCATTATTAGGACGAATTCCTTCGGCGGTTGGCTATCAACCAACTTTGGCAACTGATATGGGCATGATGCAAGAACGTATCACCACCACATCAAAAGGGTCGATTACTTCGGTGCAAGCGGTGTACGTACCTGCCGATGATTTGACTGACCCAGCACCCGCAACCACCTTTTCGCATTTGGATGCAACCACAGTGTTATCAAGGCAAATTGCCGAACAGGGCATTTATCCTGCGGTTGACCCGCTTGATTCAAGCTCAAGAATATTAGACCCGCAAATGGTGGGTGAAGAACATTATTTGGTGGCACTTGAAGTACAGCGTACATTGCAAAGCTATAAGGAATTGCAAGAAATTATTGCGATTTTGGGCATGGATGAGCTTTCTGAAGAAGATAGGCTAACAGTGCAGAGGGCAAGAAAATTACAACGTTTCTTATCGCAGCCATTTCATGTTGCCGAAGTATTCACAGGCGCGCCCGGTAAATTTGTTGAATTGAATGATACCATCAGTGGCTTTAAATCCATCACACGCGGTGAATGTGATGATTTACCTGAAGCGGCATTTTATATGGTTGGCTCATTAGAAGAAGTCTATGAAAAAGCTGGCAAATTGCAGAAAAGCGCGGCTTAATCATGAGCGAATCGACAACATTTCAACTTGATTTCATCACCCCTGAAGAGGTGGTAACATCAAAACGTGCTGAAATGGTGGTTGTGCCAGCGGTTGAAGGCGATATTGGCGTGTTACCGGGTCATTCGCAAATCATTGCCCGTTTACGTCCAGGTATGGTCTGTGTTTTTAGCAATAATGAGATTCAAGAACGGTTTTTTATTGAAGGTGGCATTGCCGAAATCAATGCAGAATATTGCGTGTTATTGATTGAAAAAGCGATTGCTGAAAAATCATTAAATGTTGATTTGGCGGCGCAAGAACTTGATGATTTACGCGAAAAAACAACAAATAATCAAAATGATGAGCATTTGGTAAAAAAAATAATGATTGCCGAAGCTAAAATAGAGGCGATTAATTATCCGCCCTATTCGTAAAATATGGCAAATGAGAGTATCATAATGGAGAGGAAATCATGGCAGGAAGCTTAAATAAAGTATGTCTTTTAGGAAATTTAGGGCGCGACCCTGAAATTCGAACCATGCAAAATGGTAAAAAAGTAGCTAATTTTTCAATCGCAACATCGGAACGTTGGCGTGGCAATGATGGGCAACAGCAGGAACGCACCGAATGGCACCGCATTGTGGTATTTTCCGAAGGGCTTGTGGGCGTGATTGAACGCTATGTTAAAAAAGGCAGTAAGCTTTATATTGAAGGGCAGTTGCAAACCCGCAAATGGCAAGACCAGTCAGGGCAAGACCGCTATAGCACCGAAGTAACCTTGCAAAATTTCAATTCTAAATTAATCATGCTTGATAGCCGTCCCAATGATGGTGGTGGGTATCAATCGGCAGGTCAACCAGATGACATGGGTAATAGCAACCAACAGGGTGGCAATTATTCGCAAAATAATGATTCTGGACAAAATAATTCTGGGCAGGGTGCAAATGCTGATAATACCTATAATAGCGCGCAAGATTTAGATGATGATATTCCGTTTTAATTGTGCTTAAAATAATGCTGAAACAGTATTATCCTTATATTTTGTTGGTTTTAGCGATTATCGCTGAAGTTATCGGAACATCATTACTGAAAGATACTGATCAATTTAGGCGATGGAATATCGCATTGGTGATGATTGGTTTTTATGCGGTGTCATTTTATCTGTTAAGTATTGTAGTGAAAACAATCCCAGTTGGCATCGCCTATGCGCTATGGTCAGGGCTTGGCACAGTGTTTATTGTGTTGATTGCCATTTATAAATATCAGGAAATCCCGAATTTACCGACTATATTAGGGCTTGCGATGATTGTTGGTGGGGTTGTGATGGTCAATCTTTATTCTGATACAGCGCATTAAATCGCTTTTCCAAAATCCACCCTACCAAGATTATTTTTCTGGCCATTGCCAGCCTAAATGCTCACCATTATCCAGCGCAATCATTTGTCCCGTCAGGCTTGATTGATTGATGATAAATAACACAGCATGACAAATTTCATCAATCGGGGTGGCTTGTGGCAAGGGTAATTTTTGATATTGTCTGATAAACTGTTCGTTAGTTTGATGAATACTTGGCAGAGTTGGGCCGGGCGCAATCGCATTGACCCTTATATTGGGTGCCAATGCCAATGCCAATGTACGCGTCATTGTCCATAACGCTGATTTTGCGATGCTATAGCTGGTAAAATGCGGTGTTAATTTCAACACGCGTTGGTCAATCATATTGATAATATTTCCCTGTTGCTTTATTTGCTTGGCAAATTGTTGCGAAAGCCAAAAGGGTGCTTCCAAATTGGTCATAAAATGCTTATCCCAACTGTCAAAATCAGTATCACTCCATTCATCACGCGTGAAAATAGAAGCGTTATTAATCAACAATGTAAGGGGTGGCATGGTTGCATTGATAGCAGGAATCAGTGCCATAATTTGCTGTCGATTCGTTAAATCGCTCTTAAAAATTTTGGCTTTGCCACCTGATTCGATGATGCTTTGTTGCAAATTTTCAGCATCGATGTGTGATTGATGATAGTGAATCGCGATATGATAGCCCGCCTCTGCCAATGTTTCGGCAATTTGCGCGCCGATTCGTTTGGCACTGCCAGTGATAAGGGCGGTTTGTTCAAGCATCATCTAAAAACTCCTTGATATCAGAGATAATCTCGTTGATCGGGGCGCGGGTAATTGTCACATGTTCAGGAAAAATATCGGCCATTCGGCTTGGAAAATGATGGTCTAATAACACGAACACGCCCTTATCATTTTTATGACGCATCAATCTGCCGAAGGCTTGCTTTAATTTGAAGCGCACCAATCTTTCGGGATAAATTTTACCAAAAAATTGTTGGCGCGCTGATGTTAAAATATCGGGACGCGTCCATGGCATTTTATCCAATATCACTTGCCGCAAGCCCCTGCCCGGTACATCGATACCATCACGCAAACTATCAGTGCCTAAAAGACAAGCATTTTCGTCATTCTTGAAAATTTCTACCAAATTCGGTACCGAATATTTATCAACATGCTGGGCATAAAGCGCAATATTTTCTTGTGCCAATGCCAGATTCACCGCCTGATGGGTGTTTTTAAGTTGCTTGATTGAGGTGAATAACCCTAGCGAACCGCCTTTTGATGCTAAAAATAATTGCAAATAGGCATCGTTGATATGGTCGGGTTTTTTGTTAATATCGTTGGCAATAAAGATACGGGTTCGATTCGCATAGTCAAAATCATTATCAAAACGCGCCAATAAGGGTTGCGGAAAATCGCTGATGCCTTGCATTGCGTTTGCTAAATCATCTTGTGCCACATCATGATGTGAAAATAAAGTTGCCGACGTCATCGCAAAGCCGTTTAATTTTTGTAATAATTGGTCGGATAATAATTGCATTGGGTTGATGGCATGGCGACAAAATTCAAAATCATAGCTGATGCCCTGTCTGCGCTTTACCATCAGCCAATCAATACAGAGTTCGGAAAAATCCTGCATCGCAAGCTCGCGCATCATATCCTGCCATTGCGTCAATGTTGCGCTAAAATGTTCTAACCTTTGCTTGATACGCTCAAGATTGATGCTATCGACCTTATCTAATTTATCATCATCAAGCAAATTTTCTATTTTTGTGATAATTGCACCCAGTAAAATAGCCAGCAATTCAATCATTTTTGCCAAATCATGCGCCGCCTGATTTAGCGCAGGTGGGGTTGGGGTAATCGGTGCTTCCAAATTATAATAGGGGTCGGCATTTTTATTATAATGGGTCACATAAAGATTAAGCTGATGTAAGAAAATTTCAGTTTCGCCTTGCGGTGTATCATTGATGATTCGTTGACACCAATTTATCTGTGGTAAGAATACCAAAGCATCAGATAATCGATGTATCAATGGCGCAATCTCTTTATGGCTGGCAAATTTACCCAATCTTGCTTGCAAACCGCGCATGGCAGGGCGAAATAATGATGATTGCCTGCCACCATGATGCTGCGGATTATCATCAAGCCATTGTTTCAATTGTGTGGTCTCTGCGCCATTAAAACTAACGGCATAGAAATTATCGGCCGCTTGAAACAGATGATGCGCCTCATCAAAAATCATAATATTCAGGCGTGGATTATGCTCAATCGCACCACTTTGCGCTTCGGTGAGCGATAAAGCATGATTGCTGATGATAATATCGGCATGTTTGCTTTGGTGACGCACCGATTCGATGAAACAATTTTTATAATGCGGGCAAAGCTGATGGATACAGCCATAGCGACGGTCGGCAACTTCGCGCGCCAATTTATTATCAAATAAATCTTCCAGCCAAGCGGGGAAATCATCGCCATTCATATCGCCGAATTTTGTCTCGCTTAACCAACGGGCAAGCAAGCCTAGCGCAATCAGCATCGGGCTTTTGCTGGTGAAATAACGGTCTAATGCCTGCTTATAATTTAGCAAACACAGGTAATTTTCACGTCCCTTTCGAATCGTTACATTATCGTGAAATGATAATGCCTCGCGATAAATTTGATGTTGCAAATTTCTGCTATAGGTGCTGACCCAAACTGATGCGTTATTTTGGGTGGTGTACAGATAGGCGGGCAACAGATAACCCAGCGTTTTACCCGTACCTGTATGCGCTTCTAACAATGCAGCAGCAGGTGGTGTATCCTCGAATCGGGGGTTAAAAATATGATTCACCGCATGGCTGTACGCGTGCTGGCCATCGCGCATTTGCTGGGCGCGTTTATCTACAATTTTTTCAAGCATTGCGGATATATCATCAATATTGGGCGGGGTTTGCGATTTTGGCGGTAATATCGGTTGATTTTGCCATTCGGGCAAATCTTGCCAAACCATAAAGGCAGATGCAATATCCATTGGGTTATCGGGCGGCGTTAAAAAATCAAACCAGCCCCAACCCGCTTGTCTCATTTTTTGCGCCAATGCGTGAATACGCGGATAATCCTGATGGGCATGTAAGTTTTGCTGAATTTGCGTGGCAATATCACGTAAGATTTTTGCTTGCTGCATGGGTGATCTGTGATAGGGTTGTTGAAATGCTTTGGCAAGTCCAAAAATAGTGGGGGCGGCAATCAGGGTTGGATTGTCAAAACTCACCCAATGTAAAATATCCAAATGAGAAAAATCGCTAAAGCCAAATATTTTATGATTGCATAATAGCGGGCAAAAATCAGTCCGCGCCATTTGGCGCAAATCTTGTAGCGATAGCTGACTGACCTCTTCCTCTATCAAGAAATAACTGTCATTTTGTTGAATGAGAACAGGATAATGTTCGAAATTACGCAAAACCATAATTAAAATGTCGCAAATGTAATAATTTAATGAAAATAAAATGCTTATCTTATCTTTAGGCTATGGTATAATATTTATAGCCTGCAATGGGCTTTTATGATGATTTAAGTTAAGTTTTTCACATATTTAGGGATAAATGCAATGGCTGATGATGATTTGGATTTAAATACGCTGTCTGATGACGAGCTTGTTGAGCAAATGTGGGACGATTTGTATGATGGTTTGGCCGATGAAATTACAGCGGGCACCAATATTTTACTCAAACGCGGTTGGCAACCTTATGATGTTCTGACCAAAGCATTGGTTGAGGGCATGCGGATTGTTGGTATTGATTTTCGCGATGGCATCTTATTTGTGCCTGAAGTTTTACTTTCTGCCAATTCCATGAAGGCGGGTATGGCGATTTTACGCCCCTTGCTGATTGCAACTGGCGCGCCTAAATTAGGCAAGATGGTGATTGGCACGGTTAAGGGCGATATTCATGATATTGGTAAAAATTTGGTATCGATGATGATGGAAGGTGCTGGCTTTGAAGTGGTGGATTTAGGCATTAACACATCGGTTGAAGAATATTTTGCCGCGCTTGATGAACATAAGCCCGATATTTTGGGCATGTCTGCTCTGCTTACTACCACAATGACCTATATGAAAGTGGTGGTTGATGCCATGATTGAAAAAGGCATTCGTGATGATTATATCGTGATGGTTGGTGGTGCGCCACTGAATGAAGAATTTGGTGAAGCGGTGGGGGCTGATGCCTATTGCCGTGATGCGGCCGTTGCGGTGGAAACAGCCAAAGATTTGATGAAGCGCAAACATAATCAATAATGGCGCAATATGATATTGCGTGGTAGTAATCAGTATATTGATAGGTGATATGGTGATGGAAGCAAGCGGTGATACGCGTTTATTACCTGATAAAAAGGGACAGGTTTTTTTTGCTAATAAGCAAAAACCGATTAACTCTATTGCTATCGAGCAAAGGGTTGCGATTATCGCCTGCGGTGCGCTGGCGCATGAAATCATGCAACTGATTCGATTGAATGATTTTCACCATATTCAGCTTTTTTGCTTGCCTGCCAATTTACATAACCGCCCAAAACAAATTGTACCAGCATTGCGTGAAAAATTAACGGAATTACAAAATCTAGGCTATCAAAAAATTGTCATTGGCTATGGTGATTGCGGCACTGGTGGCGGGTTAGATAAATTCATCGCTGAACATGGCTTAACTCGAATCGATGGCGCGCATTGCTATGCTTTTTTTAGTGGCTTGCAACAATTTGATGAGATGATGGAACAAGAGATTGGTACATTTTTTCTCACCGATTATATGGCTAAATTTTTCGATTCGCTAATTATCAAAGGGTTGGGCATCGATAAACATCCTGAATTAAAAAAGATTTATTTTGCCAATTACAAAAAATTAACCTATCTGGCGCAAACTAATGATGTGGGCTTACAACAAAAAGCAAAAGATGCCGCCATATTTTTGGGGCTTGACTATCAATTTGTGCAGACTGATTATGGCTTATTGGCAGATTTTATTGAACGTGAAGCCAGTTAAAAATATGAGCTAAAAGCGCAGTTCCATCACGGGCTTATTATCATTATATTGGTCGATTAAAATATTAATGTTAATCACAATCAATGTGAGCGTTAAACCTGGTACAATCGCCATATGGGGCGCGATATGGAAAAAATTCTGAGCATCAAATAGCATTTTACCTAAACTTATTTGGTCGGGCGATGCGCCAAATCCTAAATAGCTTAAACCCGCTTCGGTTAAAATCGCGATGGTGAACAGGCTGGCAATTTGCACGATGAGTGGTTTTTTGATATTGGGAAGATAATAAATGATACAAATCTGCCAAAAAGACGCCCCTAACAAATGTGCCGATTTAATAAAATAGGCAGATTGCAATGTAAGAATTTGGCTTTTGGTTAATTTCAAGATAACGGGCAGGCTAAATAGCGCAATCGCCAGAATTGGCACATAACGCCCAACACCAAAAAACGCGGCAATAAAAATCGCGGTAATAATGGTAGGAAAAGCAAATAGAAAATCACCAAACAAAGCGGTGATAAATACGCCAATGCGCGGATAATAAGCGGCAATAAAGCCCAAAAAAATTGCTATCATGGCTGATGGCACAATCGCAATAGAGGCGATGAATAGGCTCTGCCCCATGCCAAATAATAATAATGATAAAATATCGCGCCCTAAATAGTCGCGTCCGAATGGGTGGTTGAATGATGGCATAGCAAACCGTGCGCTAATATCAATATCGCTGATAGTGTGGGGTTGCCAAAAAACGCCCAATAGGCAAAGCGCGATGATAGCTAATAATGAGATAATGGTAAAATGTTTTGTGGTTTTCTGCATGTAATTATCGGGCAATTTATCACGTGTTTATCATCGCGTACGGGGGTCAAGCAAGCGACGTACAACCTCGCTAAATAGATTAAGACTGAGGATTAATAAGGTAAAAAATAAGAAAATAATCTGCAATGCGGTAATATCACGTTTTAGCAAAGATTGCACCGCAAACTGCCCCATACCCGGCAGAAAGAAAATATTTTCAATCACAATCGTGCCTGAAAATAAAAAGGCAAATTGCAACATACAAAGCGTTAATAAGGGTGGCGCGATATTTTTTAGCAAATGATGCGATAAAATCCTTCTTGGCGAACAGCCTTTGCAATAAGCGGTGATAATAAAAGGTTGTTGTAAAATATTGAGTGCTTGGATACGGGTAAAACGCGCCATAATCGCAATTTGCGGCAATGATAATACAATCACTGGCATCAAAAATGTTTGCAAAAGCGCAGATGAATCAAACCCGCCAGCGGGCAGTAATTGCCAATAAATTGATAATAATAAAGTAATCAGCATCGCGCACCAAAAGCTAGGAATTGCCAAAAAAATCAACAATAAAAACATGATGGCATTACTGGCACTGTCATTTTTTTTGCCATGATGGCGAAGTGCTAAAAATAAGCCAAGCGGCACCGCAATAATATTGCTTAATAAGAGTGAGCTGATTGCCAAAATGATGCTAATCGGAATTTTAGCGGCTAATAATTTGGCAATGGAAGTTTGGTAAATGATGCTTGTGCCTAAATTGCCCTGTAATAATTCTAGCAACCAGTCATAATAGCCCGCCCAAAAAGATTGGTTTAAGCCTAATTGTTCTCGTAAATTTGTCAATATCGCGTCATTACCTTGAATACCAAGCAAATATTCACTGGCATCGCCCGGCAGGTGATAAAAAAGAGTAAAAATAAAAAAAGATGCTAGTAACAGCCAAAGAATCAGTAATAAAAATTGCCTGATGAAAACTGTAGTAAAAATTCCAGTAAAAATCATTGCCATGAAATATCAGTGACATCAGCCGCCTGTATCGGACTATTTGCCCAATAGCCTTGCAGATTTTTATGCCATACGCCCAATTTTGGCAGTTGAAATAAAAATCCTGCTGCAACTGTTTCAGCTAAAATTTGTTGTGCGCGCTGTGAAAGATTTTTTAACGTAGCCTCATCGGTGGCATATTGCATATCCGCTATGATTTGATTGAATTCATCATTATGATAAGAAAAATAATAATCATTACGGGCATAAATATTCATATCATTGGGTTCGGTATGGGCGATAATGGTTAAATCGTAATTTTTACCGCGAAACACGTCTTTTAGCCAACCACTCCATTCCATATTATTCAGCTCCACCGCAATCCCAATCGCGCGTAATTGTGCGGCAATAATCTCGCCCGAACGGCGCGAATAACCCGATGGTGGCAAGTCGATTTGCAAAGTCTCGCCTTGATAAATGCTTTTTGCTAGATATTGCTTAGCAATGGAGATATCAAACGGGGTGATATGGGATAAATCCTGATAAAAAGGGTGATGCGATGGCATATGTGAGCTTATAGCTGTGGCATAGCCAAACATTGCGCCATCGATAATGGCTTGTTTATTAATGGCATGGGCAATGGCACGCCTTACATTAATATCATTCATTAATGGCTTGGCATGATTGATGGCAAGAATCGTCTCACCTTCAGTTGAACCGATGGTGATTGTTAGATTTTCATTTTTGCTTAACCGTTCTAATTGCTCGGCGGCACGAAAATTAGGAAAGCCATCAATCACTTGTGTGCTAATAGCATTAAAAGCGGCTGTGGTATCGGAGAGAAACATAAAAATCACTTGCGCCAATGCGGGCGCATTGCCATGATAATCAGGATTGCGTTTGAGAGTAATTTTTTGGCCTTTTTGCCATGAATCAAAAACAAACGCACCCGTGCCAATCGGGTGTTGCTTATTATTATCAGCTGATGATTCATCTATCATCACCGCATCGCCCCATGCCATTTTATAGGCAAAATCACTATCGGATTGGTTAAGGATAATACGAATTTGAAAATCAGAAATTTTTTCTATTGTCTTAATGTTATCAAATAATATTTTTTGGGCATTAACGCTGTTTCCCCCCCGCGCACGATTGAGCGAAAATAACACATCATCAGCGGTAAATGTTTCGCCATTATGAAAAGTGACATTTTGTTTTAGGGTAAAATCATAAATGGTGGCATTTTCAGAAATTTGCCACTTTGTTGCCAGCATTGGCACAATCTCGGCATTGTGATTGATACGGGTAAGCCCTTCAAAAATATTATGATAGGTGACTTCATCAATCGCGCCAGCGGCACCAGCGGTGGGGTCAAGATGGTCGGGTTCTAATGCAAGCCCAATAACCACATCATCGCGTTTTGCACTATCATCATCTTTGCTACAAGCACTGAGCAATAAAGTGGTGGTGATTAAAATAAGGGTGATAAAAAATCTCATCAGCAGGCTTTCCAATAATAATTGGCATATAATAATTGGTAAACAACAATTAATTGACCATGAAGCTTATTATTTATAGCAGAAAATAGCGATAATGGCAATTATTGTCGCCATTACGATGAAAATATTATTATGGCAAAATCACTTGCCATTGGCGATTAATATAGCCTTCTAATGGACGAAAACGCTGTTTGTAGCTCATTTTTGGTGAATTTTTTACCCAATAGCCAAGATAAAGATATTTTAGATTTTGCTGATTAACATAATTAACCAAATCTAAAATAATATAGCTACCCAATGAACGTTCGGTTAAAAAAGGGTTATAAAAACTATAAACAGCCGAATAGCCATCAGTGAATTTATCTAAAATACAAGCGGCAATCAACTCTTTTTGATTGGTTCTATATTCCATCAGACACGTATTAATCGGCGATTGTAGCATCATATCAGCATATTCTTGAAAACTCATATGCGACATTTCGCCATTATGATGGCGCGTGGAAACATAAAGATGAAACAGCTCATATTGTTCGTAAGTGATATTGGTTTCCAGTAATTTACCCTCTATATCACGATTTTTATTCAAAATTCTGCGCCAAGAAGGCTTCATTTTGAATTCATTGCACCGAATGCGGCTTGATACACATGCTGAACATTTTGGGCAAATTGGGCGATACATGATATTATGGGAACGGCGGAAGCCAGCATTGGAAAAATGCATGGTTTCTTCCATACTCAGCGGACGGTTGATGCGTGTGAAAAGCTGATATTCCGAATGATTATCAAGATAAGGACAATCCATCGGTTGCGAGCGAAAAAAAATATGAGGTGATTCTTGGTTCATTTTGCTTTATGACTATGATTATGGTGAAATATATTCATGTGATTTTGGTTGTGATTTTGGTCATTTTATTGGCATCATGTGGTATGGAAAATTTTCCTAGCATAAAAAATGTGCCACATGTTCCAGAAGAAAAATTGCAACAAAATGATGATAACCGTCCTTCCATTGTGATTGAAGAATCTTAAAATTACCAGTTTAATTTTTTTTGTTTAAATTTTTTTTAACCTAATCCTTATAATAATTGCCCAACCGTAAGCGCAAAGCATTCAGTTTGATAAAGCCTTCAGCATCGCGTTGGTTATAGACATCATCTTCTTCAAATGTAACATGGTCAAGTGAATATAGGCTATTAGGGCTTTTTCTACCGATAACAGCAACACTACCTTTATAGAGGCGTAACATCACGTCGCCCGTGACATTGGTTTGCGACTTATCAATTAAAGCCTGCAGCATGTCACGTTCGGGCGAAAACCAAAAACCATTATAAATAATTTTAGCATAGCGTGGCATTAATTCATCTTTCAGATGTGCTGCCTCACGGTCAAGGGTGAGTGATTCGATAGCACGATGCGCTTTTAGCAATAATGTGCCACCCGGTGTTTCATAAATGCCTCTGGATTTCATACCAACAAAGCGATTTTCTACCAAATCTATGCGCCCTATGCCATGTTTGCCACCAAGTTGATTCAATTTTATCAATAAATTTGCGGGCGATAATGTTTCACCATTCACGCTTACCGCATCACCTTGTGCAAAACCGACTGTAATATCTTCGGGCTTATCAGGGGCATTAAGGGGAGATGTGGTACGTTGATAGATATGTTCGGGGGCTTCTTGTGCGGGGTCTTCTAAAATTTTTCCTTCAGCGGAAATATGCAACATATTGGCATCTATCGAAAAAGGTGCTTCACCAAACTTATCTTTTGGAACAGGAATCTGCCTTTCTTGGGCGTAGGCGATAAGTTTGTTACGGCTGTTAAGGTCCCATTCGCGCCATGGCGCAATCACGTGAATATGGGGGTTCAAGGCATAATAGCCAAGCTCAAAACGGATTTGGTCATTGCCTTTGCCTGTTGCGCCATGTGCCACAGCATCGGCATTATTTTCGGTAGCAATTTCAATTTGTCGCTTGGCAATCAGTGGACGGGCAATTGAGGTGCCTAACAGATACTCACCCTCATATAATATATTAGCGCGAAACATAGGGAAAACATAATCTTTAACGAAAACCTCGCGCAAATCATCAATATAAACTTTGCTGGCGCCTGATTGTTCTGCTTTTTGCCGCACTTGTTCAGCATCATCACCTTGCCCTAAATCAGCAAAAAAGGCGATAATATCAGCTTGATAGGTCTCTTTAAGCCAATGTAGAATAACAGAAGTATCAAGGCCACCTGAATAGGCCAACACGATTTTGTTAATATTTTTATTGCTCATTTTTTCCTCACCTTTTGCGAAAATGATGTTTATAATGCTTAATTAAATTTTTTCGTTGTTAGGCATAATAATGGTTGGGTATTATCAGGGATAATGATAGGCGGATGGCTGCTTTTTTGTGGTGATGTAATGCTATGTTTGGCGCATAAATCATCTGGATTGCGCTGAATATCGGCAAGCGCATCATGATGGGTAAAGATTGGTAAAATATTAGCTAATATCACATAGCTGATAAACAAAATCAGGCTATTGGTGAATATGAATAAATTTTTTTGCAAGAAACGCATTATTAGTTACTCCTATAATCAAAAATATCATGATGCAATTTTAATGCCAGTAATGTTTAAGCTAAAAATGATAACAAACGATATTTTTAGTGGGTATTTGTAATGATACTTGCTATAATAGTTTGATTTTAATAATATAAGTAAATTTTTAAAAGGTTGATAATGGCTCTGGAATTAGATGAAGATTTAGAGGATTATATTCTAGATATTATAGAAGATTTGGAATATACGGAAGATGATGACAGTCTTCTTGCTAAAATCAATGCAGGTAATCAAAATTTTCCAGACCATCTGTTGCTTTGGAATTATTTAACAGCCTTGTATTTATATCAAAGGCAAAAATATGGTCACGCTTATGTGATTTTAAAAAAGGTGCATGATGATGGCTATCAGCATGCTGAAACGATTTATGTGTTGGCGGTGATCGCGGCGGCTTTGGGTTTGAGCGATGAAGCGCTTTATTATATTAAATTAAGTTCCGCGCTGGAAGATGGTAATCAGGATTTAATTCCAGATTGGTTGCCAAAATTTGAAAGTGCTTTTTTCTTTCGTGATTCAAAAGAGCTAATAGATTCTATCGCCTATTTAATTAAGCGTGGCCATTACAAAAGCGCTTATGAGAAATGTTCCGATTTAACGTTGGCTTTTACCAGCCATATAGAAATTTTTACCATGATGATTCGACTATCAATTTTGAATAATCGGCCTCATAATGTAACACATTTTGTAGAAAAAATTATTGATTATTATCAAGGCGAATTAACATCATCAGAAGCATTGCTGATGAGTGATTTATTTTTATATTTACGAGATGAAGAAAACCTTTCTTTATGGCTTGATGAGGCAAAAAAAGCTTTTGATAGTCGCAAACTTTTGGCGCATGAACAAAGACATTCATTCAGGCAAGACCCTTCCTATCATGCCATTACAAGCTATTATCGGCTTAATATGGTTGATAAAAAAAGAGAACTAGAAAAACAATATGCCAAAGCGCATTTGCCGATAAAACCCTATGATAGAAAAAAATCAAGCCAAAATAAAGATTTGAAATTAGGTGTTTTTATTGGTTCTTATCCGCAATCAGAACATCGGTTAAATTATTTGGCAAATAAATTATTATTGTTTCGTGGCACAAATTTATCCATTTATTTTTATTTTGACCGCGAAAAATATTTTGATGATTATTTAAAATATAACAATTTTGTAGAAAATATTTTTTATGTCGGACGCATTGATAATGAAACATTGGCTGAAATTGTTCATCGTGATGAAATTGATATTTTGCTAGATATTAATGATTATGCTATTGCGTCACGTATCAATTTTTGGCGAAAAAAACCAGCTTTCTTAAATGTTTTATATGCTGGTGATGATGAAACCGCCCATTTATGGGGTTATGATGCAGTGCTAGGTGACCAACATCTTTACCCAATCACAAAGGGGCAATCTTTTGATAAGGGGGAAGCCATTATTGAGCATCAAACAGATAAAGCGACGATTTTACGAATGCGTTTTCCTTTGTTAGAATATTTTGGAGGTATCCAGCCAATAGAGTCTGATGTTCCGATAAAAAGTTCTTTTATCGTTGGTATTCATGTTAAACGCGTTGATTTAGATGATGATAAAATAAAAATGTTACACAATCTTTTGCAACAACATACGCAAATAACGATAATGTTTGAGGTTGATATGTTGGGTGGCGAGGTGATGTTTCAAGAGATAATGGAGCTGATTGCGGGTGATGATGAGGCATTGCAGGCGCGTATCATTAGCGTTAATTATGATTTGCCACTGGAAACATTTATTTTATATCCTGATATTATGCTTAATTTATCATATTCGCATATTGATTTGGTGCAAACATGTTTGTCGCAAAAAAGAATTTGTTTATGCTATCAAGGCATGTTACCTAGTGAACGCGTTGATGCATCTATTTTATTGACACTTAATGAAAATTTTAAGGGTAAATTGGTGTTTGATAATTGGCCTGATTATTATCAGGCGATTATTGATATCATGCAAGATGATACTAAGAAAACACAATATCAAGAAATGATTGGTTCGGTTGATATAACAGATAAGAAAAAATTATCTGAAAATATTGTGATTACGTATGATGATTTGAAATTTATAACAAAGAATTTTTTTGAGTAAAACCATGGCAGAAGATGTAAAGCAAATAAAATTAATACAAGCTGATCAATTATATACAAAAAATTTACGATGGTTAGCAATTAGATATCCGCATATTTATGAAATTTTATCCGAAAAAAAAGTTACATTTGATGCATTAGAATTTGATGATTCTGGTGATGTTATTAATATATTTGAGCAAGATAAAAAATTATATCCGCAAGATTTGCATACACATATTGCAGCACAGATGGACGATAAAGAAGCGGTTTCCAGAAAATCCACACCAATGAATGAGTTTTACTCACCTGAATATTGTTTTGGTTTAAGCTATGCAGAAAGAATGTTTTTTACTAATAATTTGATTTCACGGCAAAATATTATTGGCACACAATATATCAAACATTTTTTTGATGATGGTTTGCTTGATTATGATATGATGGTGAATCATAAACATCATCCTCATTTTAATGGCAGTGCTTTTTTGGTTTGTTTCGGGCTGGGCTTGGGGCATCATATTGATTTGTTATTTGAAAAATATCAATTTGCTAATTTGGTGATTTTTGAAAAGAATTATGATTTTATTCAATATGCCGCGCATTTTCATGATTTTTCAGTTTGGGAAGAAAAATGTGAAAATAAATCAGGGAAATTAATAATTCTTGATAGTGCTAAAATGAAAACGCAAAATCTTGATAGAGAGTTTGCCAGTAGTATTTATAGCAGTATCTATTATCCATTATTTGATAATAATTTATTTTTTACCCATATTGACGATATTAATTATCGCGAATTTGATGTTGATTTTAATAAAACATCAGTCTCGTTACGCTTTGGCAGAGGTTTTTTAGAAGATGAGGCACAAATGCATCATAACTCTATGCTTAATATTTTTAGAACGCTTAAAACCAAACGTCTGCAAAATGATAAAATTCTAACCAAAAAATTAGTCGACTATCAAAAATTACCACTCTTGCTTGTCGCTAATGGTCCCTCGTTGGATGAATCTATTGATATTATAAAGCAAAAGGCAGCACAAGGTTATATGATTATGGCTTGTGGTACAACATTAGTCACCTTGCTTGAATATGATATTTTTCCTGATATTTTTATTAATTCTGAAAATACATTTGTTGATTATTGGCTGTTGGAAAAATTCACGCGAAAATATAGAGATGATGCGCGTTGGAAAAATATTATTTTTATTGGTTTTCAAACCACATCACCAACATTAGTAAGGCTATTTGAACGTGTTATTTATGTGTTGCGTTCACATAGTACCAATGCAATAGATACTGCCTTTACTGTGTTTGGTGCTGAAGAAGCGAAAAAAGGAAAATGGGTCATTGATTTTGTCACGCCCAACGTTGTTAATATTGCTTTAGGAATTACGCTTCCTTTAGGATTTCAAAATATTTATTGCTTGGGTATGGATTTGGGTACAAGGTTTGGCATTGGTCATTCTAAAAAATCATTTTATCAGCAATATAAGATTGATGATTTTAAGCTTGGCTTAACATGCAAGCGCGGTTATCAAATGGATGAAATGATTTATCGATTACTGCGCTTGAAATCACCTGATTTTACCGATGCAAAAATGCGTGCTAATTTTGGCGGTAGTGCGGTCTCTAATTTTATTTTAGATCATACTTCTTTAGGAATAGAACATCTTGTTAATAGAATCGAAATGGTTCATATCGATCGTTATCAGCTTTATAATTGTAGTGATGGCAGATATATAGACCATCTTACCCCGTTATTCCCTCATCTAATACCTGATTTACCCGAAAATTTACAAAATCTTGATAAAGAACAGGAAAAAGCAAAATTATTTGATAATCAATATAATATTGATATTGGTGAAACAGAGCAACAAGAAATTAAAATGCGCATTGCTCATAATTGTGATGTGTTGCATGCACAATTGAATGAGATTCAATCAATTATTACCAATTATCGTACCTTTGGTATTGAGGAATATGAGGATTTTGAAAAATTTGTATCACAAATTATGATGGTTTTTAGTCAAAACAATGTAAAGAATAAAGAGTTAGATTTAACAAATAGCGAAGTCAATACCCTGCTTGTCGGTACAATTATTATTTATTTGCATCATATTTATAAAATTTTTATGTATATTGATAAGAAAAATTACATGATGTTCATGGATAGCATGTTAACGGATTTAGAAGATTTGTTAACGCAGAATTATCAATATACTGAATTTATCTTCAACAGAAGCTTAGATAATTTAGAAAAATATGACTTTTTACAAGCACAAGAATCACCCATATCCATTAATGATGATCGCTATTTTCAAAATTCTGTGCATCATCTATATATCACCAGAAAAAAATTGGATGTCTCATATCCGGGCGGGCTTCATGAGAGGAAAGTGCTTCCATTTGTGATGGGTCAGTGATGGATATGATAAAATAAGATAATTATGCCTTATTTATTATTACCTGAATTTTATTACAGTGTTTTGGTGCTTATTTTATTAAGCATACTTTCATGGTTTGAAATTAAATTTTTACGCAAAATTTTTCTTTCAAAACGGATTGTGAGCAAAGTGATTCATGTTGCATCTATTCATAAGCGTCCTGTCCCCTATGGTGGTGGGATTGCGCTGGTTGATATGTTTGTGTTGGCATTGATTTTGTGGTTAATTTTTTTGGCATCAAAGGTGAGTTTACCAACAATTTTGGGTTATGAATTTTTGCTGGCATTGATTGGTATCTGCCTTGTATCATTTTGGGATGATATTAAGCCATTACCACCACTACCACGCTTATTAGTGCAGATGATATTTGTGGCATTATTATTACCGTTATTACCTGGCTCAATTTTACTTAATTATTTTCCGCAATGGTTTGATTGGCTTTTTGCTTTTTTATTTTGGGTTTGTTTCACCAATTTTTTCAATTTTATGGATGGGATTGATGGTATTAGTGGTGTCCAGATGGGTTCAGTGGGGGCTGGATTGTTTTTGGTGACGTTATTTATCGGCAATGATGATATTTTTCTTACCACAGGTTTGCCCGGTTTAGCATTGCTATGTGCGGCTATTGTGTTTTTATTATGGAATTGGCATCCAGCTAAAATATTTTTAGGTGATTGTGGGTCGGTGCCGATTGGTTTTATCATTGCTGGTCTTATTTTACAGCTTTCCAGCTATGGCTATTGGGAAGCGGCAGTGATTTTACCGCTTTATTATTATATGGATGCTGGGCTTACTTTATTAAAGCGTATCATTCGTTTAGAAAAAATCTGGTTGCCACATGTTTCGCATTTTTACCATATGGCGCGTATTTCGGGCTATCCGCATAATGTGATTAGCCGTGCGATTTTATTGAATAATTGCCTGTTGATATTATTGGCAATTTTATCAATTTATTATGAATTTATATCATTACTGGGAGCGTTTTGTAGCACTTCTTTATTGTTATTTTGGATGTTTCGTGGCAAACAAACCTCAGTAAAACCAACCAAATAAAATCAGTTTGATAAAATCAGCGTTTTTTCTTTTTGGTTAAGATTTTTACCGCCAAATCATAATCGATAGCACAGGCACTGAGTGGCATTTCTAAATCTTTATAGCGCAATTTTTTTAATTCATCACGCATGATGGTGGCTTGTTCAAAATCCAACTCATCGGCTGTTTGTTTCATTGATTGTTCTAATTTTGGCAGATATTGCTTTAAGGCGATGCTATCAAACATTAATCTTTGGTCTTGATGGGTGGCGATAAGAATATCTTGCTGACTTTCTTTAAGATAAGGCATATCATGCACAGCACGCTTAATTGATTGCGGCGTGATGTTATTTGCCTCGTTATATTGTTGCTGTTTTTCACGGCGGCGGGTGGTTTCATCAAGCGCATATGTTAATGAATCAGTCATATGGTCGGCATAAAGCACGACTAGCCCGTCAATATGGCGGGCAGCACGGCCAATGGTTTGCACCAAAGATGTTTTTGAGCGTAAAAAGCCCTCCTTATCAGCATCTAAAATCGCGACTAAAGCACATTCAGGAATATCCAACCCTTCGCGCAATAAATTGATACCCACCAAAATATCAAAAACCCCTTGTCGTAAATCGCGGATGATTTGAATTCGCTCTAACGTATCAATATCCGAATGTAGATAGCGCACTTTTAAGCCCGCCTCATCCATATATTCCGTTAATTCTTCAGAAAATTTCTTGGTGAGTGTGGTGATTAAAGCGCGTCCACCTTTTTCAATGGTTTTACGGCATTGGTCAATCACATCATCTACTTGCCCAGCAATCGGGCGGATTTCGCAAATCGGGTCAAGCAAACCTGTTGGGCGAACAATTTGTTCCACCACATGTCCGTCACTTAAATCCAGCTCCCATTGTCTGGGGGTGGCAGAGACAAAAATGGTTTGTGGACGGTTATTATCCCATTCTTCAAATTTTAACGGACGGTTATCCAAGCATGAAGGCAGGCGAAAACCATATTCCGATAGGGTGGATTTTCGACTGAAATCACCCTTATACATCGCGCCTAATTGTGGTATCATCACATGGCTTTCATCGACAAATAACAGCGCATCTTCAGGGAAATATTCAAATAAGGTTGGCGGTGCCTCACCTTGCTTTCGGCCACTTAAAAAGCGCGAATAATTTTCAATGCCTTGACACATGCCAGTCGTTTGTAGCATTTCAATATCAAAGACTGTACGTTGTTCTAATCGTTGCGCCTCTAGTAATTTATTATTATCGTGCAATTTTTGCAGTTGAATCTGCAATTCTTCTTTAATATTGTCAATCGCCTTATAGATGCTAGGGCGCGGGGTAGCATAATGCGAATTGGCATAAAGTCTGATATGGTCGGGTGATTCGATATTGACGCCAGTTAAAGGGTCAAAGGCTTTGATTTGCTCTACCTCGTCACCAAAAAAGCTAATACGCCACGCACAATCTTCCAAATGGGCAGGAAAAATTTCAATATTATCGCCACGTACACGGAATCTACCCCGTGAAAAATCAATTTCATTGCGATTATATTGCAATTCAACCGCTTGCTTGATGAAACTTTGTTGTTTTAATTGCATTCCTTTTTCAACATCAATCACCATTTTTGAATAGGTTTCGCGGTCGCCAATGCCATAAATGCAGGAAACTGATGCCACAATAATCACATCGCGATGCTCTAATATCGCACGGGTGGCACTATGGCGCATACGGTTGATTTGCTCGTTAATTGTCGATTCTTTTTCAATAAAAGTATCGGTGCGTGGCACATAGGCTTCGGGTTGATAATAATCATAATAAGAAACAAAATATTCGACATGATTATCAGGGAAGAAATCACGCATTTCGGCATAAAGCTGGGCAGCAAGGGTTTTATTATGCGCCAAAACAAGGGTTGGTTTCTCGGTTTGGGCAATCACATGCGCCATCGTGAAAGTTTTACCTGAACCTGTAACGCCTAATAGGGTTTGATTGCGTAAATTGGCAACAACGCCTTCACCTAATAATTTAATTGCTTGCGGCTGGTCGCCCGCGGGCTGAAAATCGGATTGTAATTTAAATATGCCCATTTTATGATGATAAATAATGGCTAATATGGGGTTTAAAAATTGTTACGAGCTGTCGGTAGAGTTGCTTCTTGAATGGCACAATAATATTGGGCAATTCATCAATATCACGCCATTTCCACTCTAAAAATTCTGGTATATCGGTATCAAGATTGATTTCTGTTTCATCGCCAGTAAAAGCAAAACAGCACCATTTTTGCTTTTGCCCGTTATATTTGCCTTGCCAGAATCTTTCACGCAAATCATCAGGTAAATCGTAATAGAGCCAATCATGATGTTGATAAATAAGCCTCGTCGATTCGATTGATGTTTCTTCTTTTAATTCACGTATTGCGCTTGCCAGAATATCTTCGCCTGATTCAATACCACCTTGTGGCATTTGCCAATAATCGCCCGGATAATCAATGCGGTTTGCGGTAAAAATTTTGCCAGTTTTTGATACCAGCATGATACCCACACAAGGTCTATAATTGGGTCTGTAAGGAGCGTTATTATTCATGGTTATTTCGGGTCATATAAATAAGAGAGTGGTACGATTTGGACATCATTTAAATCATTAATCCAAGTGACAATATCATTAATAGAAAAATTATAGGCATGAAGGCGGGCAACAAAAATATCTTTATCGCTATTAAGGATTGCATCAAGCAAATCATCTAGGCTTTCTTGATGATTATCACGGCTGGTATAATTGTAAAATTGCCAATCAATCGAATCGCTTAAATTTTGACTAGTGGTACGGGCATTATTTAAATAATTATTATGAAGCACCGATAAAAGCGTGTGTTGATTAATGATGTTGACAATATTATCAAAATTTTGTTGAGCAATCGGCGTGTTAGTTGCATAAGGCATTGAGATGCCAACATAGCCTGTGGTAACAGTCATTAATTTATTAAGGATAATCTCATTATTTTCTTGCGTTTCATTATTACTAAAATCAAATCCTAGCGGACCTGGGTCAAAATTGACGAAATGTTCTGTTGCGCTTATTGGGGCATGCAACAACACCTCATGCCCCTTTGAGCGGGCAAAAAGAACCCATTGCCCAAGAAAATCAGCATAGGGGCTAAATTCTAATGTGACTTCAGCAGCAGTATCAATGGAAAATTCAGTCACATCCTTATGGTTACCTAAATCAGCAAGAATCAACACAAATTGTTTTTTGTTATCATCAATCGGCTGGCTATAGCTTGAACGGTATCTTTGCCAGACGGGTGTGCCTTGATAGGAATTAGGGATAGGGCCATTATTGGTTAATTTAATAAAATTAGGGTCAAGCGCATCGGTTGGGTTGTCGAAATAAGATTGCCAAAAATTTTGTTGTGATTGTTCGCTCATATTTTGCAATGAAATTGGATAAATATATTGCCTGACTGGAACACGCAAAAAAGAACGTTCTGCAACAAAAAGGTTAATCGATGCTGGTGCATAAAAAGCATACATCAATAATCCAGCGATTGATAAAGAAAAAATGATGACATAGCTAAGGTAATAAAACCACCAAGGGTAAGATGTGAATAAGCTTGTAAAACGCGCTAAAAACCGCTTTTGTTTATTAAGGCGAACTGTTTCAGAATCAAACGTAAAAAATTCGCTTTTTTCCTCAGATTTTTTAGATTTTCTACGACTAATTTTAACCATATTGTTACTATTGGCGATTGGTTTGATAGATAGCAATGCCCTTAAGAATATCTATACTACGTTGTAATTGATAATCATTTTTATAGCGGTCATTATCATCTTTATCTTTATCTTTATCCTTATTATCTTTATCATCCGTTTCATCTTTACTATCCAATGCGCCCTTCAAGTCTTTTTCAAACCTTTGATTAGATTCCACCGTTTCTAACCGTGCCAGTGGAATTTCAATATCGGGCTTAATGCCTGTGCCTTGAATTGATATACCAGAAGGTGTGTAATAACGTTGCACTGTTAATTTTACTGCCGCTTCAGGATATTTGCGTAAGCCAAAAATATTTTGCACCGAACCCTTGCCAAATGATTGAGTGCCAACAATAATTGCCCGTTTATGGTCTTGCAGGGCACCTGCAACAATTTCTGAGGCAGAGGCGGAACCATTATTAATCAGCACCACTAAAGGCATACCATCAGTAATATCGCCCCGTTTCGCTTGCGCCCGTGAAGAATTAGCATTATCGCGCCCCCGTGTAGAAACAATCTCGCCTTGTTCTAAAAACGCATCAGTCACTGAGATTGCTTGTGTTAATAAACCGCCCGGATTATTGCGTAAATCTAAAACAAAACCCAATAAGTTAATATCATCATTTTTTGCTTTGCGCCGCATATCGCGCACTTGCTTGGTGAGTTCTGAGGTTGTATTGCCACTAAAGTTAGTGATTCTGATATAGCCGACATCACCGATAATATCCGAACGCACCGAACGTAATTTAATAATTTCACGCTTTAAGGTAAGCTCGAATGGCTCAATACCTTCACGAAAAATTGAAATTGTAATTTTTGTGCCGGGCTTACCACGCATCATCTCAACTGATTCGGCTAATGTAAGCCCTTGCACCGATTCTCCGTTTAGATGGGTGATAATATCACCAGCTAACACACCTGCACGGCTGGCAGGCGTATCATCAAGTGGCGTAATGACTTTCACAAAACCTTGCTCTTGCGTTACTTCCATGCCCAATCCGCCAAATTGTCCACTGGTTGAGGTCTTAAAATCTTTTAAGCTTTCAGCATTAAGATAGGAGGAATGGGGGTCAAGACTTGAAAGCATACCAGCAATCGCCGCTTCAATTAATTCTTTATCATCCACCTCATTGACATAATCGCGCTTAATCAGCTCAAACGCTTCACCAAATGCGTCTAATAATCTTGCTGTGTCTTTATCAGATTGTGCATAGGCATTTTGTACATAGATATTTTGTACAGGGGCAAAAAATGTAGCGGGGAGTGTAAATAATAGGGTGAATATTAATAAATAACGCATTTAAGAAACCTCATGATGAATTGATAATAATCCTTATCTTTATAAAGGATTTTTGTTAAGAAAGCCAACTTTTCGGATTGATATGTTTACCATTTTTACGAATTTCAACATATAATTCGGTGTTTTGTTCCGACATTTTGCCAATCGGCTCGCCTTGCAACACCCATTGCCCACGTTTGGCATAGAGTGTGTGTAAGCCAGAAATAACAGTATGAAAACCATCGCTATGTTCAATAATCAGCATTCTACCCTGATTCTGAAACGCACCAGAAAACACCACCTTGCCATCAAATGATGCCAATACTTCGGAATTGACACGGGCTTTAAGCATAATCCCACGCGAGCTTAAGCCAAAAGCGGTTTTTTGTCCGAAATTACGAATGATGTCGCCGTTTACGGGTAGGGTAATTTTACCCTTAATTGGGAATTTACGAATGGTTCGTGGTTTTTCGGTGCGGTCTGCTTTGGCTGTGCTTTTGGTTTCGCTGGCTTTTTTCACAAGCTCTTCTACATTGCGTGCGGCTTTCCGCAAAGCTTTTGTTTCTGTGTCCAGTTTTGTTAAGGTGGCTTTATTAACTTTTAACAGGCGATTCTTATTTTCTACCAAACGGGTAATACGAATATGGTTTTCAGCTAAATCTTCGCTGGTTTCAAATAATAGAATTTTTTCATTTTGCAGCTTTTGTTGCGTCTCCATCAATTCAGTAATTTCACTACTAATATCTCTGATACGGTTTTGCAAGCGTGGTGTGATATAGCTAATGAGTAGATGCGAGCGTGCCGCCGCCAACCCATCAGTAGGATAAATCAAGAATAATTTATCGGGCTTATCAGAAATTTGTAACATCGCAGATAGTGTATCACCCAATTTTTGATTATCGCCAAGCATTGTTTTGCGCTGTTGCAATTCTTGTGATGCTAATAACCCCACTCGTTCTTCAATACGGGTAATTTTGGCTTGAATTTCTTGACTGCGATTGGCGATTGAAATCAAATCTAATTGTAATTTATTAACCTCATCATTTAATTGACGCTGTTGCTTATTGATGGTGGTTTTTTTTTGTTTTAATTTTTCGACATTATCAACGGCTGAAGCTGATGATATGCTGAATAATGCTAAAAATAATAGCGCGTAAATTTTTATGATGTGTGTTTTTGTTATGTGATTAAGCATGTGCCACTCATTTCAACAGGTTGCTTGATTGCCATTAAATGCAATAGGCTGGGAGCAATATCGGCTAAAACACCTTCTTGCAAGTTAATTTTTTCATCACCATAATAGCTTAATTTTACCAGATTACAGCTATGGGCAGTGTGTGGTTTTTGGGTTTGTTCATCAAACATGATTTCGATATTGCCATGGTCAGCAGTTAGCAACATAGCAACATTATCTGGTTGATGCCGATTGCGCCTATCAATCGATTCTAACACGCGCCCCAGCATTTTATCAATAAATTCAACGGCTTTAATGGCTGCTTCCATTTTACCACTATGCCCAACCATATCAGGATTGGCATAATTAATTGCGATAAAATCATAGCTGCCACTATCAATTGCCTCACATAAATGGTCGGTTACTTTTTGCGCCGCCATTTCTGGCTGTAAATCATAGGTGGCAATTTTAGGCGATGGCACTAAAATCCGTGTTTCACCTTTCAAGGCTTGTTCAATCCCGCCATTAAAAAAATAGGTAACATGGGCATATTTTTCAGTCTCTGCCAAACGCAGTTGGGTTTTGCCTGCAAGCGCAAGAGTCTCGCCTAACCCCATATTAATCGGTATGGGCGGAAAAAAGCTGTGTAATTTTTGATTGAGGCTTTCAGAATAGTCGCACATGCCAAAAAGAGCCGCGAATTGTGGCGACTTTATTGCTTGTGATGGTTCGATACCACTTTCAATATTGGCTAATAATGCCATGATTTGCCTAACGCGATCGGCACGAAAATTAGAACAAATCACAATATCGCCTGCTTTCATGCCATCATAATCCCCGATAATGGTTGGTGGCATAAATTCATCACTGATATTTTGTTGGTAATAAGCGTCAATCGCCTCATTTGCAGTGACAAAATGCTGTTTGGCTTTATCATCTATCATGCCATGCGCTATGGCATGATAGGCGGCTAATGTACGTTTCCAATTTTTATCGCGGTCCATCACAAAATAGCGTCCGCATAAGGTTTTAATGGGGGCATCAGTTTGTTGCTGAAAATTTTTGAAATATGTTTTTGCGCTGGTTGGCGGGCAATCGCGCCCATCGCTAAAGCCATGAATCACGCATTTTTTATGGTGTGCCATGATATGATTGGCAATTTGTATCATATGTTGTTGATGCGAATGAACACCGCCTTCGGAAAGCAAGCCTAATATATGGACGCAATTATCGGCTTTCAATTGCTGAAGCGCATCATTTAAGGGTTGATAAGATGCTAAAAAATCTTCGGCAAATGCTTTAGTGATGCGTGGCAGGCTTTGAAAGATAATTCTGCCAGCACCTAAATTAAGATGCCCAACTTCCGAATTACCCATCTGCCCATCTGGCAATCCAACCGCCTCGCCCGATGCCTGCACCAGACTTTGTGGCGCGGTTGCACAAATTTTATCCCAATTCGGGGTATGTCCCTGAATGATTGGATTATATGTTGCTTGTTCTGAATGCCCCCAACCATCCAAAATACATAGGATAACTGTTTTTTTCATCAATGTTTTCTTGTCGGTGAAATGACAATCTTTATTTAAGAATCAGTTATGCGCCTGAATATTGACCTGAATATTGACCTGAATATTGAATCGTATACTGAGTTCGCATATTTAAGTGATAGAAATAACAGTTTTATCAAATTTTAGCAAAGATTTTTGCCAAAAATAGTTAAAAAATCCCATATGAAATGAGCAATAATGACAATAATCACAAATATTACGCAAGATATGTATTTTTTTCTTTTCTTTTTCATCATTTATCATTAAAATCACTGAAATTCGTTCAGCAATAAAGCAAAAATCATTCTCATATATATTGAGAGGGATTTTTGTGTTGTTTTTAATTGTTGAAACTTTAATAGAAAGGCGGACTATATAGTGGCAAGGATTGCTGGGGTTAATATTCCCACTGGAAAGCGTGTCGTGATTGCGCTAACCTATATTTACGGTATCGGAAATCATCATGCGCGTAAAATTTGTGAGGCATGTAAAATTGAATCTCCGATGCGTGTGAATCAGCTCTCTGATAGTGACGTTGCGCTGATTCGTGAAGAAATTGATAAAAATTATCAAGTAGAAGGCGATTTACGCCGTGATACTTCTATGAATATCAAACGTTTGCTTGATTTGGGCTGTTATCGTGGGTTACGCCACAGGCGTGGATTACCAGTGCGCGGGCAACGTACCCATACCAATGCACGCACCCGTAAAGGGCCTGCCAAAGCAATTGCTGGCAAGAAAAAATAAGGAATAAATTTAATGGCAAAACGAGTTGTTCGTAAAAAGAAAGAGAAGAAAAACATATCGGCAGGCATTGCCCATATCAATTCTACTTTCAATAATACTATGATTACCATTAGCGATGTGCAAGGCAATGCGATTTCATGGTCATCTGCTGGCGCACAAGGTTTTAAGGGTAGTCGCAAATCTACACCTTATGCCGCACAGATTGCCGCTGAAGATGCCGCACGCAAGGCTTTAGAGCAGGGCATGAAAACATTGGAAGTTAATGTTAAAGGGCCGGGTTCTGGACGCGAAACAGCATTACGGGCATTGCAAGCAGTTGGGCTAGTGGTAACCAGTATCAGCGATGTAACGCCAATACCACATAATGGTTGTCGTCCACCAAAAAGAAGACGTGTATAACCGCTTAAAATTATAAGGAATAAGTATGAGTAACCAAGTGGAACCCTATATCCAAAAAAATTGGATAGATTTGATGCGTGCCAATAAATTAGAATTGGTGCCCGGATATGATGAGAAACGCAGTGCCGAAATTGTGGCGCATCCTTTAGAACGTGGCTTTGGTCTTACATTAGGCAATGCGCTAAGAAGGGTTTTGCTATCATCACTGCAAGGTGGGGCGGTAACATCAGTTCAAATTAAAGGCGTATTGCATGAATTTTCGTCTTTACCGGGCGTGAAAGAGGGCATTATTGATATTATTTTGAATATCAAAAATCTTGCCTTAAAAGTGGATACTGGCAAACCAAGCAAAATTTACCTCAATCATAAGGGTGCAGGGCCAGTGACTGCTGGCATGATTGAAACGGGTGCCGATATTGAGGTAATGAATCCCGATTTGGTGCTTTGCAATCTAAGTGGCAATGGTGAAATTGCGATGGAAATGAATGTGGAATTGGGTAAAGGCTATGTATCAGCGGCGCAAAATCGTCCTGAAGATGCGCCTATTGGCCTGATTGCGGTCGATTCGATTTTCTCACCCGTGCGTAAAGTTTCTTACAAGGTGGAAAACACAAGGGTTGGGCAAGATACTGATTATGATAAATTGATTATGAATGTAGAAACCAACGGTTCGCTTGCCCCTGATGATGCGGTTGCTTATGCGGCACGAATTTTAGTGGATCAATTTAACTCATTCATCAATTTCCAAGAACCTGAAGTGGTGAAAAGTGAAGAAATTGCCGAAGAAATTCCATTTAACCGCAATTTATTACGTAAAGTTGACGAGCTTGAATTATCGGTACGTTCTGCCAATTGTTTGAAAAATGATAATATCATTTATATTGGTGATTTGGTGCAGAAAAGTGAAAATGAAATGCTACGTACACCTAATTTTGGACGTAAATCACTCAACGAGATTAAAGAAATCTTAAGTCAATTAGGCTTGTCATTTGGTATGGATATTCCAGAATGGCCACCTGAAAATATTGAAAGTCTAATTAAAAAATTAGATGATGGATTTTAAGAAAAGGAATTTTAGTCATGCGACATCGTAAAGCCCATCGAAAACTCAACCGCACCTCATCGCATAGAAAAGCGATGTTTATGAATATGGCGAATGCTTTGATTAAGCATGAGCAAATTAAAACCACCGTGCCAAAAGCGAAAGAATTACGTTCTGTGGTGGATAAATTGATTACCGCCAGCAAGAAAGGCCGCCTTCATGATAGAAGACGGGTCTATGCTTTTTTGCGTGACGAGGATATGACCAAGAAATTATGGGATGTTCTAGCGCCACGTTATCAAACGCGGCAAGGTGGTTATAGCCGTGTGCTACGCGCAGGGTGGCGGCATGGCGATGCTGCTGATATCGCCTATATCGAATTGGTTGATAGAGATGTTGAGGCAAAAGGCAAAGATTCTGGTCCGAAACAAAATGAATCAACACAACAAGAAGTGGTTGCTTAATATTGATGATTGCTGATAAATTTTTTAATTAAAATTTAGGCTATCAAATCGGGTATTATTTTTTTAAAGGGCTTTTCTTACCAAAACTTAAAAGAAGAGCCAGATTCCTCTGTTTCTTTTTCGTCAACAGGTTCTATCTTTTTAATATCATTCTTTGGCTCATCTTTTTTGTTATTGTTAAACAGATTATTGCTGAAATTACTTTCTTTCTTAATCGGTTTTTTGGGTGTGCTTTTCGGACTGGTATTGCCAGATAGTGTCGCTTTTGATGCGCCGGGCCAGTCGATATTGACATCATCAAGAGAATCAAGAAATTTTCTAATGTTATTTTCTACTGACCTGAAAATCGCCTCGTTGCGTTTTGCCTTGCCTAATTCATTTTTATCAACAACAAAATATTGTAAATAGAAATTCTTGCCTGTTCTTTTATCAATCAACTCATAGCTGATGACTGATTCTGATTGATAATACTCCAATTTACGCACCTGCACGAATAAGGCAATTTTATATTGAGACGCATCATTAAAAATGGCGGAACGGATGAGTGATTCATCAAGCACGGTTCGAAAGGAATTATTAAAATCCTGCCCTTCAATATAGACATTACCCAAACGTGTGCTTTTTGGGTCCATTGAAATGATGATATTTTCTAAATCGGCATTGATTTTACTTTTACTCACTTTAATAACAGGGCTAAAGTTGAGATCTTGTGCGCTTGCATTATGATGATATAATGAAAGCATTGCGATTATCGTGAATGATAAAATATAATGAAAAAAGTAACGTGATAGGGGCATTTTCTTTTCGCTCATTTTCTTTGTTTATTTTTCTTACTATCGGGTTTGTTATCAAAACAGGCATATTTTACCATTTTTTTTACAAAATGGCATTATTTATTTAAAAAATGTTTAAAATTTTGTTTGGCAATGTTGATCAGGTCGGTTTTCAGCAATGAAAACATTTGATGGTCTTCGCGATGCCCGTTAATTTCTAAAAAACTGCGTGCCTCACCTTCTAACGTAAAATTACATTTTTTTAGCAAATTGATTGAAGCATGATTACTTGCCATACAAAAAGCTTCTATGCGATGAAAATGCAATTCCATAAAAGCATAACGGGTAACAAGCGCAATCGCTTCTTGCATATAGCCATTGCGCGTAAATTCTTCACCCATCCAATAGCCGATTTGTATGCTTGCGGCTGAGCCAAACCGAATATTGCCTATGGTGATACCGCCCATCAGCTGATTATCGGATTGACGCATGATAAAATAGATGATATTGCGCCATTGTTTGCGATGTTGCCTAAATTTTTTTAAGATTCTCAAATAGCCTTGTTTATTCAGTAAATTTTCATCCCAAAGCGGTTCCCATGGTTGCAAAAAACCATGATTTTTTGCTCTTATTTCCACCCATTGTATGCCATGCTTGCGTTGTGGCAATTCTAAAAAAACATCATGTCCTTGTAATGTTTTTTTGGGATGCGAATCGACTAATAAACTATTAATGAAAAATAAACTCATCAGCTGCCCCAACTGAAACCCAAGATTCTTTAGCATTGCGTAATTTTTCGGCAAATTGATTGAGCGCATTCAGATCAATCGCGCTAATTTTTTGCGTTACATCATCGATGGAATGAATCTTATGATAAATATGATAAGATTTGGCATTATATTGCATACGTTGGTCAATATTTTCGTAATTAATATAGGCGCGCGCCAATAATTGTTTTTGCGCCATTAAAACTTCTTCTGCAGTAAGAGTGTTTTTGGTATTGGCAAGCTCATCACGTAAAGCATGATATAATTGTTGCGCTTTGCTGGGGTCGGTGGCGGCGTAAATGCCAAATAATCCAGTATCATGATAGGGTTGCATAAAGCTTTGCACTGCATATGCCAGCCCTAATTTTTCGCGAATGGTTTGAAAAAGTCTTGACGACATAGTCTCACCAAAAATTTCTGAAAAAGCGGCGGCATGATAAAAATCATCATCATTGGCGGTAGGCCCTTGTAACGCCAAACAAAGATGAAATTGTTCAATCGGCCGTTTAATATGTTGGTTGCCATGATGATGTGTGGCTTTTTTAAAATTCTGTCCCTGTTTTTTTTGTGGCACATGGCTAAAATAGTGCGTGGCAAATTCTAAAATAGCCGCCTCATCAAATTTACCTGCCACCGATAGAATAAGATTATCGGCACTATAATAATCACGCATGAAGTGACGCAAATCATCAGCAGTGATTGTTTGTAAACTCTTTTTATCACCTAAAATCGGTTCGCCCAGATGGTTATCAGCAAAAACCACTTTCTGTAACCCGTCAAATAGCACATCTTCAGGATTATCTTCTGCTTGCAAAATTTCTTGCAACACAACATCGCGTTCAGAATGCAAATCATCATGATTGAATAAAGGGAAGCTAAGCATATCTGCTAAAATATCAATGCCAATTTTGGCATCATCCGCCATCATTCGCACATGATAGGCGGTTTCTTCGCGCCCAGTAAAAGCATTGATTGACCCACCACATTGCTCAATTTCTTGAGTAATCGTATAGCAGGAGCGAGTTTTTGTGCCTTTAAATAACATATGTTCTAAAAAATGCGCTAGCCCAGAAATTTTTTCATAGCGGGCACCCACACGCACAAACGCGCCAATCGCCACAGTGTGGCAATCAATAATCGGGTCTAATAAAACTGTTAAGCCAGAGGGTAAATGATGAATGGTTGCGCTCATGCTTTTAATTGCCATAGTTTGCGCTTTTAATCAAGCGATTTGATGCTTGCAACATTATCCTATAACATGCGATAAAGACAAAACTATCATAATATTAAGGATGCCTTAAATGAGAGGTAAAAATGACTGACCATATTCGTAATTTTGCGATTATCGCCCATATTGATCACGGCAAATCAACACTTGCCGATAGAATGATTGAAATGGCGGGCAATGTGCAGAGCCGTGAGATGAAGGCGCAATTATTAGATTCGATGGAATTAGAGCGCGAACGTGGCATCACCATTAAAGCGCAAACTGTGCGGTTAAGTTACCCATATCAGGGTAAAAATTACGTACTGAATCTGATTGATACCCCTGGCCATGTTGATTTTTCTTACGAAGTCTCGCGGTCATTATCGGCATGTGAGGGGGCATTATTGGTGGTTGATGCCTCGCAAGGCGTGGAAGCGCAAACGCTTGCCAATGTTTATCTGGCACTAGAAGCTGATTTAGAGATTATTACAATCTTAAACAAAGTTGACTTACCAGCGGCAGAACCCGAACGTATCATGCGCCAAATCGAAGATGTGATTGGGCTATCATGCGCCAATGCGGTGCAAATTTCTGCCAAAACTGGCAAAAATATCGATGCTGTATTCGCCGCCATTATCAATGATTTACCGCCCCCCAAAAAACAAACCGAACAAAGATTAAGCGCGCTATTGGTGGATAGTTGGTATGATAGCTATCTGGGCGTGATGATTTTGGTAAGGATTTTTTCAGGCTCTATTAAAAAAGGGATGAAGATTCGAATGCTATCTAATAATGCGGTATGGCAGGTGGAACGGGTGGGTATTTTTACCCCGCAAACAAAAATTGTTGATGCGCTAGGCGAGGGCGAGGTTGGCTTTTTAACCGCAGGCGTGAAAACAGTTTCTGATACCCATATTGGCGATACCATGACTGATGATAGAAATCCGCTGACTGTGGCGCGGTCGGGCTTTAAGCCATCGGTGCCAGTGGTGTTTTGCGGTATTTTCCCAGTGGATAATGGCGATTATAAAAATTTACGCGATGGCATTGAAAAATTAGCATTGAATGATTCCAGCTTCCATTATGAAACTGAAAATTCTACCGCTTTGGGGCTTGGCTTTAGATGTGGCTTTTTAGGGTTGTTGCATATGGAAATTATCATGGAACGGCTGGTGCGTGAGTTTGATTTAGATTTAATCTCTACCGCACCATCGGTGGTGTATCGAATCACCATGAAAAATGGCGATGTCAACGATTTACAAAATCCTGCCGATTTTCCTGATATTAGCCAGATTGCCGATATTTCCGAACCATGGATTCAGGCGCGGATATTAGTACCAGAAAGCTATATGGGTTCGGTGATTACCCTTTGCACCGATAAAAGAGGCAAGCAAATTGAGATGAATTATGTTGATGGGCGTGCTTTATTGGTTTATGAATTGCCGCTTAATGAAATTGTGTTTGATTTTTATGATAGGCTGAAATCGGTATCGCGTGGCTACGCATCGTTTGATTATGAGTTGAAAGATTATAAAAGTGGTGAATTGGTGAAATTATTGATTTTGATTAATAACGAACCTGTGGAAGCGCTGGCATTGATTACCCATAGAAGTTCGGCAGAAAATCGCGGGCGCGAAATCTGCACCCGCCTAAAAGATTTGATTCCGCGTCATATGTTTAAGATTCCGATTCAAGCCGCGATTGGCAGTAAAGTGATTGCGCGCGAAACCATTGCCGCCATGCGTAAAGATGTGACCGCAAAATGCTATGGTGGCGATATTACCCGTAAGCGTAAATTGCTAGAAAAGCAGAAAAAGGGCAAAAAGAAAATGCGGCAATTTGGTAAGGTGGATATTCCGCAAAATGCCTTTATTGAAGCATTGCGTATGGGTGATAATAAATGATGCCTGCTTCCACGATTTTAAGCGATGAAAAAAACCTTATCGGTTTTGACCGCGCCATGTTGCAAGATTTAATCACAGATTTGGGCGAGCAAAAATTCCGTGCCAATCAGCTGTTTCAATGGTTGTATCATCACGGCGCGCAAGATTTTGATGCCATGCATAATTTGGCAAAATCTTTACGGGTAAAATTGCATGATGCGGGTTATTATATCATTCGTCCCGAAATTGTGAACCATCAAAAATCGGTTGATGGCACACAGAAATGGCTGTTACGTTTAAGCGATGGCAATGAAATTGAAACAGTTTATATCCCTGAAAAAACCAGAGGCACGTTATGTATCTCATCACAAATTGGCTGTACGCTTAATTGCAGCTTTTGTCATACAGGTACACAAAGGCTGGTGCGGAATTTAACTGCTGGCGAGATTGTTGGGCAGGTGATGAAAGTGCGCGATGAATTAGGCGAATGGCCAAGTCCGCACGAACAGCGCAAAATCAGCAATATTGTGCTGATGGGCATGGGCGAGCCACTCTATAATTACGATAATGTGGCGCGTGCAGTGAAACTGATTTGCGATGATGAGGGGATTTGTCTCTCGCGCAGACGGGTAACATTATCAACATCAGGCGTTGTGCCGCTGATAGAAAAAGTTGGCGATGAATTGGGCTGTGTGCTAGCGATTTCACTTCATGCAGTGCGTGATGATTTGCGCGATATGTTGGTGCCGATTAATAAAAAATGGAACATAGATGCGCTGATGCAAGCCTGCCGCACTTACCCTGGCCTTAAAAATTCCAAACGCATCACCTTTGAATATGTGATGCTGAAAGATATTAATGATTCCGAAGCTGATGCGCGCGCGCTGGTTCAATTAATTGCGGGCATTCCTGCCAAAATTAATCTGATTCCGTTTAACCCATGGCCGGGTAATAATTATCAAACATCATCAGATGAACAAATCAAAAAATTCGCAAAAATTGTGTTGAAAGCGGGTTATGCCTCGCCTGTACGTACACCACGCGGTGCTGATATTATGTCGGCTTGCGGGCAGCTAAAATCCTCATCGCTTCATGCCAATCTACAATCAGCTTGATGAATTTGCCAATCACCTTACAGATGGGGTAGTGATGGGGATTGACCCTGGCACCAAACGCATTGGTGTGGCATTTTCGGATAGGGCGCAGAATATGGCGTTTTCCGCATTGATTGCCGATAATTTAGAAATGATTATCCCTGAATTTAATGCGCGTGATGCGGTGGCGGTGGTGGTTGGCTTACCGCGCAACACTGATGGCGGGCTGGGTCCATCAGCATTAAGGGCGCAAAAACAGGCGCAGGAATTGTCGGTATTATTGCCTTGCCCAATTTTATTATGGGAGGAATGGTATTCCACAGTGGCGATGGAAAAAATGCTGATTAAAGATGTGGATATGAGCCGCGCCAAACGCAAAAAAAACCTAGATAAATTAGCGGCGGCGTTTATTTTGCAAGGTGCGCTTGATGCGGTAAGGAATTATTCGGAAAAGTGATAGCGAATATTAAACTTGTCAAATAGCAGTGAATCTGATAATTTCAGCACCTGCTTACAATACGCGCCTGTAGCTCAGCTGGATAGAGTGCTTGACTACGAATCAAGAGGTCGGGAGTTCGAATCTTCCCAGGCGCGCCATTATTGTAGCGCCATTTTTACTTTATATCACGTTGCCCTCTGATTGTTTAAACGATCGATATTTTAGTGCGTGGTACAGGCGGGGGGTAAAGGGGGGTCATTTTTGGCATTGGACTTCTGTCTCAATGCCTACAAAATGTCGCACCCCCCTTATAATAATGTTTTGCTACCTTATAAGAATAAATTTGCTATAATGCATCATTTTCAACCCCCTTATCCGAGCCTGATTTGTTTAGTCCACGTTATAAAAATACCATCACTGCAGAGTTTCAGCTTCTGCCCGAACGCGTTGATGCGCTAAAATTATGGCAAAATGAAATCAATCAAGAATTGCGGAAGCCCAAAGATAAGCTTCGTGCCGAAAAACAAATGCACGAGCAATTTTTTACGGATATTTTTGAAAAAGTGCTTGGTTACAAAAAACGCAGCGCAGGCAATAACCAATGGACAATTACCAGCGAATATGCCACCGATTTAGACGCCACGCGCCCTGATGGTTGCTTGGGTGTTTTCACAGATGAAGCTGATAATGCTGATGATGTGCAGGCGGTGATAGAGTTAAAAAGCCTTAAAACCGACCTGATTTAAGACAAAACCGAAAAGATGACTATAGAGCGTATTAAAGAAAGAGGCGGATATGATGAAATACATGGCTAGTTGATAGCTATATCAAATTTCATTTAATAATTTTTTTCTATTCCAATTATAGCCATCGGGTTTAATAACTTCACCATTGAAAATTGCCTGTAATTTTCTATCGTTTATAATACGAGATGCTATTTTTTCTTCATTGATAAGAATTTCAGTTTCAGTATGTAAGCACCATTCTTGTAATACTTGTTTATATTCGATTTTATTACGATTGTCTTGATTGTTTAAAAATTTGCATTTTTCTATAAACTTACGGTCTGATATTACATTGATAATGGCGAGCAATTGTTTCATTGTATCTTTTTCACCTGATAAAAAATCCCATAATTCAGCTGAAAGTAAAATTTCATCTTCTGAAAAAAACTTGGTTCCGCCAATAATTGAGTTTAAAAAACGTTTTTTACAATATCCTGTTGTCGTATCGCTTGTAGGGTCGAAAGGGAACCCTAAATAGAAATTAACGCTTTTGCCTTTAAAGAGACGTTTGAGAGCTACTCTACCTTCCATAATTTTACGTTTTTCGCTTATCATATTGCTAGAATTTGGCTTTACGGTTTTTAATTCTATTGCTGTAACGGAAACGTTATTTTCAATAAACACATCTGCTGAAAAATCTTGTACATTGATAGTTACAGTATCATTCGTTTTTAGTATTTCTTGAAGCTCATTTGCAAGATTAGGGTTTCTTTTGCCATTAGAAAGTTGAGTAACTATTTCATCAATTTTGTTTTTTTGAGAGATTGGAATAGATAAATTCCCTTTCTTTTTTGAAGTATATTCGCGTTTTTCACCACCAGATAAAATATGTGCAATTTTTTCAAAAAAGTTTTGTCCAAGAGTTGTGTTTAAACCGTGTAACCAACTACTTAAACTAATAAAACACGGTATATCATGACCAATTTTCCCTAATTTATTACCAAACGCTTCTAAAAAAGCTTCATGAAAAGGTGCGTTACGATTATTTGAAGCATCTTGGGGGAATGTGTCAAATCGTTTTACTAAGATATTTATAACGGTGGATGCTACGTGTTCTTTGATTTCATTATTCATGTTAGCATTTTTTCAAGTGAAAAATTGTTTCTGAATAAGGATTTTTATCGCGTTCAGTTCTGTTTAGAACGGGTCTTTCATAGCTATTAATAATCTTCATATCAGCTTGTTTTGCAATTTCAGGATATAAATTCCATTTATCATTAGCAACAAGGAAAACATTAAAATCATCAATCATATATTTGCGTGCATTTTTTAATACCGCAGCTATTCCTTGAGCATATTCATCACGTGCTTTTTTGCCTTTCCCTTTATATAAGGGACCTATTTCTAGTTCATCGTTGCGTTCAAAACCAAATAAATCATAGGCATAAGCATGTTGTTCGTGGTAATCAATTTGTCCAACATAGGGGGGAGAAGAAAATATACCGCTTATTTTATTTTTTGAAAGTAATTTGCCAAAAGTTAAATTATTTTTTGTTACCTCGCTTATTATATCTACTTCTTGAGAGTTTGCAGATAATACGGTTGAGTAGGCATTAGTACGAAGCGTTGAAAATTCTTTTAATCTTGCAACGGTATCATTAGCATAGCGTATAAACCAGTTTTTACTTGAAAAAATAGGTTTGCATATTTTTTTATGCTTATGGCAATAATAACTATTAAATTGAGGCTCTTTTAATGTTGCAAGGTCAGAATGCATTGTAGCCCTACAAGAACGTATGGTACGGCTTAAAATAATACAGACAATATTTTTAATGTCTTTGTTTTTGATATTATTACTCAAAGCATAAATATTTTTAATTTCATCATAAATATTTTTAATGTACCATTTGTCTAAAAAGGTGTGGTTTTGGTCGGATTGCAATTTTATATTATATTTTTGTAAAAGCTGATGATAATTATCTAAGAATTTTTTTTCTTTTTCTTGTGAATATACATCTTCATCGATTTCATCTTTATAAACTTTTCTTTTGAATTGTGGGCTTGGAAAGTGTTTTTGATTAAACATTGAAAGTTCGTTTGAAAGTTCTTTTTCAAATTCCATAATTTTGGCATTCACTGGAATTTCATTTAATTGAAAAATTATATTGGCTATTTCTTCTTCTAGTTCATGAAGTTGATAATTGGATAATTTTGCTTCAGCAATCGAACAGTTGAATTTTGATATATCAATTCCGATGCTATTAATACCTAATTCGTTTGCTTGTACTAAGGTTGTACCAGAACCGCTAAAGGGGTCCAAAATGGTGTCGCCTTTATTAAAAAATATGTCACGCTTAAAACTATCTATATGGCTATCAATAAAATATTCTACTAATTGAGGGATATATTTTCCTTTATAAGGGTGCAAGCGGTGCACATGCTTGGTTGTATCTTTTTCTCTTAAATGGTCAAAAGATAGCGCCCAATTTAAATCATCACCTAATTTTTCTTTCCAACGGATTTCACGGTTGCCAAGGTAAGAATTATAATAAGATTGTAATTCTGCAATATCTATCAAGCCACCATCAAAGGTTTGAATTTTTCCATATTGAATAAGATAGCTGATATTACTATTAGAAATGTTGCGCGAAAGAAATGTACTTGCCCAACGCGAGGCTTCTTTCACAGTGACTAAGTTACTGTTAGATTCATTAGAAAGAATATTGAGCGATAATTGATACATAGCTTCCTGCAAATTAATATACCTGAATATAAAGTACATACTTTATAAGATACATACAAGAGATACAATGGAGTTATCCAAATTCATTATCTATATCATGTTTCTTACGCCCTGCTTCACCGCTTCGCTTGCCAAGTTCTGACATAGCATGGCTAATAATAGGGTCATATTTAACCAACAAGCTGAAAAAAGATAACATCACCCTAAAAGGCGAAGTAAAAGAAGAATGGCTAGAGAGATTCGAACGGTTAAAATCCGAGATACAGGTGATAGATACCGCCATCACCCAAGCCGAGCAAACACTCAACCAACTCACCTATCAACTTTACGGGCTAACAACAGAAGAAACCAACCTGATTGAGGGTGAGTAATGGAATTTCACATTAAAAGCAAAATCAAGGTCGCTGTTAATCAATAAGATGCTTTATTCACACTTTATCCCTTTAGTTATCCATAGAGTCTTAAAAATTAAAATAAAGAAATTTATTGATATAAAAAACAATCCACAGAAAATTATAAAAAATTATTGAATCAAATCAGAGTCTTGACTCAATAATTTGGCTAATGAATTTGACGGGTGCCATTTTTTGTTCATAATCATTTATAATGGCATTAAGGTAATTATGAATATGAATACACAGTCACAGCTTTTAAAATCTTTTGATAATCAATCGCCTTTTCACAATGCGTTATGCGATTCTGATGAAATTGGTGCGTTTGAAGCTTTGTGGCTTGGCGAAGATGTGAAAAGTTCAAAAGGGATTGCAACTAAATTTAAATCTTTTCCTGAAGCATCACATGCTGATTTAATTGATAATGAAACAATGATTAAAGAACATGCGAAACGGGTTTATGATATTTTTGATAAAGAAAGAATTAAACCTTCTTTGATACTACGTTCTACCTATAATTATCCTAAAAGATTAAATGATGCCCAATATCCTGTTAGCTTGATGTATGCAAGGGGTAATATCAATTTCCTTGAAGAAAAATCTGCCGTTGCTGTGATTGGCACAAGAACTGCAACTGATGAGGGCAAGGCGCGCACCAAACGATTGGTCAAAATATTAGTTGATGAAGGTTTTATTATTGTATCAGGGTTGGCGGAAGGCATTGATACTGTTGCTCACCAAACCGCCATTAATAATGGGGGTAAAACGATTGCGGTGATGGGTGTACCAATCAGCCGTTACTACCCTACAAAAAATAGAGATTTGCAAGATGAAATTGCAAAGAATCATTTATTATTGTCGCATGTTCCTGTTTTACGTTCTTATCAGCAGCAAGATACTCGAAAGCTTAATTTTTTCTTTCCTGAACGTAATAGTATTATGTCCGCTTTGTCTCAGGCAAGTATCATTGTGGAAGCTTCTGATACGTCAGGAACATTGATACAAGCAAAACAAGCATTAAAACAAGGCAGACAGCTTTTTATTCTTGATAGTTGCTTTAATAATTCAGATTTGAAATGGCCACATCAATTTTTGGCAAAAGGAGCTATTCGCGTTAAAGAACCAGAGGATATTATAAAAAACCTTGGTTAATTTTAATTTACGTAAAATAGAATTAAAAGATAACCATCATTTTATTAATAAAAATGATGAATGTTTTTATATGATGGCGTTTGTATCACCGTTAGATTACCGAAATGGTGTAGAGGAAGATTTGCTTTATAATTTTAAAAAGCCGATGTATAAAAAACCCAATCCATTAGAGTGGCGACATAAAGAAAAAGCAATAAGAGAAATAGCTGATATTTTTAAAAACAGTGTTTTTGATAAGTTTAACAATAAACAAACGATTGTTATTCCTATACCACCATCGAAAATAGTAGAACATGATGGACATGATGATAGAGTTGTACAGCTTTTAAAGATTGCACTTAAAGAAAATATTAAAGTTACGTATAGGGATGATATTTTGATTCAAACAGAAAGCTATCCAGCATCACATGAAAACGATGGAAATCGTATATCAAAGGAAAAGCTTGAATCAATTTATGAAATTAAGTTAGATGCGTTAGATTTAAATATTGAACAAATTATTATTTTTGATGATGTTATTACTTCAGGTGCTCATTTTAGAGCAGTTTGTAATAAACTTGAACAAGGGTTAGGTGATAAATTTCAAGAATATGATATTAAAGGCTTGTTTATCGGTAGAAAAATTCACGAAGAGTCTGACAATGATTTCATAATATGAATAATCACCCCAACCATTCACTCATTTTTTGTGCGGCGAAGATATAGCCTGATGCGCCTAGCCCCACAATCGCACCATTGGCGCGGGTGGTGATATAAGAATGATGGCGAAAGGATTCGCGGCTATAAATATTGCTGAGATGCACTTCAATCACATAGCCCTCATAGGCATTTAGCGCATCAAAAATCGCGATAGATGTATGGCTAAACGCGCCTGCATTGATGATGATGCCAGCATAAGTGCCACGTGCCTCGTGAATTTTATCAATCAACACCCCCTCATGGTTGGATTGCAGATGGTCAATTTGTAGGTTGCTGAATGTTTTTTGGCAACGCGCCATAATATCATCAAGCGTATTCGTGCCGTAAAGGTCAGGTTCTCGTGTGCCGAGTAAATTTAAGTTTGGTCCGTTTATGATAAGAATTTTATTCATGGTTCATTATCCGCATTCATGTATTAAGGTTGTCGCAACCAATTTTCAGCATTATTGACGGCAATGTCAATATCGTCTGGCGTGATTTGTTGTTGTAATTGTTCAAGTTGTAAAATGGCTTGTTCATCGCCGCTTTTTGCCGCGAGATAATACCATCTATAGGCTTTTCTTTTATCAGTCTCTTCATCACCATTAAGGTATAATTTTCCTAATGCGGTAAAAGAATCACGCTGATTATTGCGTGCCGCTTGTTCGTACCATTCAATGGCAATATCACGATTTTGCGCGACGGCATTATTATCGGTGCTGTATAAATCGCCTAATGCTTTTTGGGCATTTGCATTGCCTTTTTGCGCAGCTTTGGTAAATAATGCAAAGGCTTCGGCATCACTTTGTGTTACTTCTCTGCCCTCAAGATAGAGTTTTCCTAATGCGACTTGTGCGTTTTCATCGCCTTGTTCTGCTGCCAATTTTGACCAATAAAGTTGCTGTTGCCCATCTTGTGGCACGCCTCTGCCATCGGCAAATAAACGCCCTAATGCGGCTTGCGCTTCTTTATCGCCTCTCTCGGCGGCGCGCCAATACCATTTTGCCGCCCTGCCATCATTGACTGATGTGCCGAAACCTTGTTCATACATCAGCGCCACTTGTTTTATCGCTGTTAGATCCTCATGTTGGTCAGCGGCTTGCGTGTAATATTGCAATGCCAATTCGTAATCTTGTGCGACATCATTCCTGCCATAAAAAAAGATGTCTGCTAATCGTAATGTGGCATGAAGGTTACCATTTTCGGCTGCTGGTTCATACCAGCGCACTGCTTCTACAATATCAGGCGCGCGCCCCAACCCTTGATAGTAAATATCAGCTAACGAGGTTTGCGCTGCCACATGATTTTTACGCGCGGCGCGGTGATACCATTCTTCAGCTTTGTTATAAAATTTGAGCTTAAATACGCCATATTTGGCAAATAATAAATAGCTATCGGCTAATTCATTTTGTGAATCAACATCACCTTGTTGGGCAAGAATAGTTGTTCGGCGAATGCGGTCGGCATTCAAGCCTGCTAATATTATTGCCAGCGTTATCGTAAGCCCGATAATCACCAATATAAGTCTTTGCAACATTTGCTACTCCGCTATTAAGGCTGATATATTAGCATAAAAAGAGTAACAAATCAGCAATGTTTTTAGGCGAGAGCTTTGCATCATACTGATGATAAAAATTCTTCAGCTAGCAAACAAGCTTGTGTGGTAAAATCTTTGCTTTGTTGGGCGGCAAGTAAGGTGGTTGCATGCGAGCCAATCCAGCCCAATAGCACCATTTTTCGCAACATGATAAAGCAGGGTATCATGGCAATATCATCGGGCGTTAAGTGTCGGGTTTTTAGATAACCTGCAAGCCATGCTTCAATTATTTCAGGCTTTTCGGGGTGATTTTCAATGAAAGAAAATGCTGCCCCAATATCATATAAAAACCAGCTAAAACCGCAATCATCAAAATCCAGCACTTTTAGCTTATCGCCTTCAATTAAAAAATTGGCAAGCCGTAAATCAGCGTGAATCAGCCCATAATTATCATCAGATTGACCGTAATGATATAGTTTACTTTTTATTTTTTCAGTGGTGCGCGTCAGTAATTTTATTGCCTCATTACTCATGCTTGGATTTTTTATGGTCGAGTCACTATTATTGACTGTATGTTGCCATGCGCCCCAATGTGGATTTGCGCCAATCATACCATCAAAATCCCAATTTAAGCGGGTGAAAAATGATGGGAGCTCGCCCGCAAATTTTTGACTATGCAGATGCAATTTTGCAGTGATATTGCCCAGATGATAAAAATTTTTAGGTAATTGCTGATGCTCATTTAAGTGATGACCTGTTAAAAATTCAAACAGCAACATATGATATTGTTGTTGAGTAATATTATCATCGTAACATTGCAATTTTTTGCCATTTTTGCCGTGCAAAATATCAGCAGTGATGATGATATTATCGCGCTGCAACGCTTCAATCCATGCAATTTCACTTAAAATCGCATCGCTAGAATGATAGCCTACTCGGTTGATACGCAAGATTTTTATCACAGGATTATACTGAACCTTAAAAGTGGCGTTTTCCGAAAGATTGATAAGTTGATAATCAGCATCTGCTGGAATATCCCATAAGATATGACTTGCTTGGGCGATGCGTTGCAAATCATCAGTGATTAAAGCAAAATCTTGCATGATGAAATTTACGTATGTCGCTTCATCACCGCGCCTAACCCTTTGAATTTTTGTTCAAAATTCTCATAACCGCGGTCTAAATGATAAATATGCCGTAAGATTGTTTCGCCCTGTGCGGCAAGGGCGGCAATCACCAAACCGAAACAGGCGCGAATATCAGATGCGGCAATATCAGTGCCGTGAAGTTTTGCGCCACCATGAATGGTAGCTTTTGCACCTTGAATATCAATTTTCGCGCCCATTTTTTGATATTCGGTGGCGTGCATGAAGCGGTTTTCAAAAATCAATTCATTGATTTGCGATTTGCCATCAACCAAACATAGCAATGCCATTAATTGTGCTTGAATATCGGTGGCAAAACCCGGATAGGGGGCGGTATCGATGGTAATCGGGTTAAAATTTTCGGGCGCGCCACTTACTGTTATCTGATGGCCATCAATCGCGATATTTGCGCCATTTTTGGTCAGAATATCTAAAAAACCTTTGATAATATCTGGATGAGCATGGGTAAGGGTAACATTGCCTTTGGTGGCAATAGCGGCAATCACAAAGCTTGCCGCCTCAATTCTATCAGCAATAATGTGATGGCTCGCTGATGTGAGTGGCACACCGTTCTTGCCTTGAATCTGTAATGTTGATGTGCCAATACCCTCGATAGGTACGCCCATTTTTTGTAGCAAATGCGCCAAATCAGTGATTTCTGGTTCTAGCGCAACATTCTCTAATATTGTCTCACCTTTGGCAAGGGCAGCAGTCAGCATCAAATGTTCGCTTGCCCCTACTGAAATAAAAGGAAACTTAATATGCGCGCCTGTTAAACCGCCTTTAGGCGCGGTGCTAATCACTTTACCATCTATGATTTCCACCTGCGCGCCCATTTGTTGCAAGCCTTTAAGATGCAAATCAATCGGGCGGGCGCCAATGGCATCGCCGCCCGGCAGGGTGATTGTGGCTTGCCCCTCACGCGCTAATAAAGGCCCTAATACTAAAATTGAGGCGCGCATCTGATTCACTGCCTCATGCACTGCCAATGGCGAGATAATATCCTTAAACTCGATTTCTAATTGTTGTGGCGAACCAGTGCGGCCGCTTTTATCGGCAATGATGGTGGCTTTTGCGCCCAATTCACTCAAAATTTCTAGTAATTTTGTGGTATCGGTTAGCATCGGAAAATTATGCAGGCTTAAAACCTTATCGGTTAATAAGGCGGCACAAATAAGGGGAAGGGCAGAATTTTTAGCACCGCTAATGGCAACTTTACCGTTTAATTGCGTTTCGCCTTGAATCGTTAAATGGGGCATGATTACTCCGATAAACCGCTGGTCCAGGTATCGCGATGGATATGGATGGATAATAATAGACCGATTGAAAACATGGTGGTGATAAGGGCAGAACCACCGTAAGAAAGCAATGGTAGTGGCACACCTACCACAGGTAAGATGCTCATCACCATACCTAAATTGACAAAAATATAGAGGAATAGCGTCATGCTAATGCCCATCGCCAGTAACTTACCAAATTGATGACGGCAATAAAAGGAAGTCGCAAAAGCAATTAAAATAATCATAAAATACAGAGTTATCACTGTAAACCCACCAATAAAACCTAATTCTTCGGCAAGCATGGCAAAAATAAAATCAGTATGTTTTTCAGGGAGGAAATTAAGATGGCTTTGTGTGCCTTGTGCAAAGCCTTTGCCCCACAAACCGCCTGAACCCAATGCAATTTTAGACTGAATCACATGATAGCCCGAACCTAGCGGGTCGTTTTCTGGGTTCAAAAATGCAATGACGCGATCTTTTTGGTAGCTACGTAAATTAGCCCATAAAATTGGAATCGCCGCCAACACACCCGCACCGCCTAATAAGAAAATCCATAGTCGAATGCCTGCTAAAAATAACACTGAGATACCGCCAACCATCAGCACCAAAGATGTGCCTAAATCAGGTTGTCGCAAAATTAGTATAATCGGCACTAAAAGGATTAATGCAGGGGGTATCATATTGGGCAGACGGTTAATTTGTTCTAATGGCAAGCGATGAAAATAACGCGCCAATGCTAAAATAACTGCTACTTTCATCAATTCAGAGGGTTGAATGCGAATAAAGCCTAAATTTATCCACCGTTGCGCGCCCATGCCGATTGAACCGATAATTTCTACCAGCAATAAGCCAAAAAGACAGGCAAAATAAAGCCAATAGGCAGAATTATACCAAAAGCGGATATTAATGCTTGCCACTACTAACATTGCGATAAAGGCAGCAATGAAGCGCACCAGCTGTTTTGATGCCCAAGGTTGCATTGAACCCCCTGCTGCTGAATAAAGCATGATAAAGCCGAATAAGCTTAAACTCAGCACAATCAGTACTAAAAACCAATTAATATCGCGTAATTTTGTCCAAATCATTATCTATGCCTTACATTTATGCCTTATATAATCTTTGCACATTGACGAGGACATCACGGGCAATCGGTGCGGCCGCAAGCGAGCCACTATTGCCATGTTCTACCACCACTGAAATTGCCCAGCGTGGTTTTTGCACGGGCGCATAGCCTACAAATAACGCATGGTCGCGTTTTTTCCATTCTAATAGATGGCTGGCAATCACACCAGTTTCACGTTCTTTTTCTGAAATATTACGCACCTGTCCTGTACCAGTCTTGCCAGCAAAAGCCCAGCGCGGATTTGTTACTCGGTTGTGATAGGCGGTGCCTGTTTTATGATTAACCACCTGATACATGCCACGCTTGATAAGGTCTAAATGAGATTTTTTAACGGGTATTTTATCAAAAATCGGCTGATTTTGGTTCAATAATAAATCTTTTTTATCATCATCTAGCATCAAAAGAGTAGGCTTCACGGCATAGCCACCATTAACAAAACGTGAAATCATGGTCGCCATTTGCAAAGGGGTTGCGGTTAGATAGCCTTGCCCGATACCCGTGATTAATGTCTCACCACTTTCCCAATTTGTGCCAATTACTTTTTTCTTCCATGCAATATCTGGCACAGTGCCAACTTTATTGTTATGTAACTGAATATTTAAGTCTGTGCCCAAACCAAACATGCGCGCATATTTGGCAATGTTATCCACGCCTGTTTCCAGCGCAACCTTATAAAACCATATATCGCAAGAATTGCTCATTGCTTTTGTGAGATTAACATTTTTATGCCCCCAACTTGCCCAGCAATAAAAATTACGACGCCCATAAGGGATAGAACCTGAACAGAAATGTCTGGTATTAGGCGATAAACCATTTTCTAAAGCGGCCATTGTTACAACGGGCTTGAATGTAGAAGCAGGTGCGTATAACCCCGATACCGCCTTATTAATAAGCGGCTTATAAGGGTTGTTGAGCAGATTATCCCATTCTAATTGTTCAATACCGCGCACAAATTTATTGGGGTCAAAATTAGGTGTGGAAACCATCGATAAAACTTCACCGCTATGAATATCCATCACCACTACCGAGCCCGATTCAACAGATGTCATTCTTTGCGTCACATAATCTTGCAAACGGTTATCAATGCTCAAGCGAATATTTTTGCCTTTAATGGCAGGAATCCGCTTCACTTCTTTCAGCGGCCGTCCCGATGCGTTAACTTCTAAATGCAACGCTCCGCCCTCACCACGCAAATTGGATTCATAAAATTTTTCAATGCCATTCTTGCCGATGTGAAAACCCGGTATACTGAATAAACGGCTTTGCGTAACTTCTTTTTTGTTAGGTTGAGCAACAAAACCAATAATATGGGCATAAAGATTGCCTTGCGGATAGATACGCTCTTGTCCTGCATCAATATATATGCCGGGTAAATTAAGCCTCTCTATTTCGATTTTACTCACCTCGACCCAGTTAAGATGCTCAATCAACTCAATCGGTTGAAAGATGGGTGAACGGCTAATATTGTCTAGAATCTTTTTTTGTGTTGATGCTGGTAATACCACGATTTTACTTAATTCTCGCAATGTGTGCTTCACATCATCGGCTTCTTCGGGGATAAGCAAGATACGGTAATTATCGGTATTGCGTGCTAATTCTAACTGGTTTCGGTCAAAAATGTAGCCACGCTCGGGGACAACCAAACGCGAACGGATACGGTTCTCATCAGCCAATGTTTTATAGCGGTCAGATTCCAAAAGCTGTAGATAGGTAAGTCTGCCACCCAATATGCCGAATATTGTTAGCTGTCCGCCCAACATCAATATTGAGCGACGGTTAAAGATTTTTTGACGCGATTCACGCATTAAAGCCATATTATCACCATAATTTATGCCGCAAAAATGCGAAAATACCATGTAGGGGAATATAACATAGACTAGCAAAAACCATGCTTAACATTAATTGGGCAATATTCGGGTAATTGCCATCAATAATGGTAATGATGATATGGATGAAAAACGGGATGAATAACATTGCCATAAAAATTGCTAAACTAACAATCACTGAACGATTCCAAAAACTATCACGGATGATGTTACAAAGCAAATAGCAGGCTAAAAAAGTGATGCTGTAAACGCCAATGATTTGCCCAATTAATAAATCCAGCCATAGCCCAAAAAAGAGTGCCATGCCAAGATGAAAATAGTGGTGCCCGTTAAAAGCCCAGTAAAAAATTCCGATATATAGAAAAAATACGGTAAAACCTTCAAGATTTGTTAGAAATGATTGCGAAATGCTCGATAATAATAAAAAAGCACAGCATAAAAATGGCAAACTTGCTTTTACAGTGAATATATACCATTTTTCTTCCTGCGTAGAAATGCTTTTGCGGTATGTCATTAATTTTGTCTTTCTTGGTAATCATTCGCAATATTTTTGCTTTTATCATCAGGAATAATTTTTGCGGCAAAGCTTAAAATATCAACATATTCTAGTCGATGTGGTGTTACCAAAGGTGCGATTTTAATGTCTATACCATCATTAGAAATTACTTTTCCAACCAGAATGCCCGCTGGAAACACACCGCCATGCCCCGATGTTAATACTTGCATACCGGGAGTAATCACTGAATCGATGGCAGAAAATAATAAATCAGTTTGGTCTGAATTATTACCGCCCATAATGGCGCGCAATCTTTCATCGCCTACCACAATCGGCACACGGCTGTTAATATCAGTTATCAGTAACACGCGAGAATATTTATTTTTAACATCAATGATGCGCCCAACCAATGCGCCATTATCCATTGCAATATCGTTAATTGCAATATTTTGATTCTTACCAGCATTTATCAAAAAACTATTGATAAAAGTGCCAGATAAATCGGCAATCACCCTTGCAACCACAAAATTACCGGGCAATTTTGGAAAATCATTTGCTAAATTCCATCTTTGGCGCAATAGCTGATTTTCAGCCAATAATTGCCTTGCATAAGATTCCCAATAGCTGGCTTGCCGCATCTCAATTTGCAAATCTTGATATTTTTGCTGTAATGTTTGGTAATCGCCAACATTATTGCTGATATTACCCACCATACGGAACGGGGCTGTGGCAATATTAATAAGCGGCGCGGTAACGCTCATCACACTGCCACGTAAACCGCTATAGAGGTTTTTATAAACCTGCCCACTTACCAGCAATAAAATCGCAATAACAGTGAGAACAATCAATAAAGTATGTTGTGGGTTAATTCTAGCAGCTAAACCGTGGCGTGAGCGACGACGTCTCATTGACTAAACGCTCCGATTAAATTTCGTCAATAAGTAGTGAACGTAAGACTTTCATTTCCTCTAAACAACGTCCTGTGCCAAGCACCACACATGATAGCGCATCTTCGGCAATTGATACTGGTAGCCCAACACTATCACGCAAGACTTTGTCAAAATTATGTAACATACCGCCACCACCAGTCAGAACGATGCCTTTATCAACAATATCAGATGCTAATTCAGGGTCGGTATGTTCAAGGGCGGTTTTAACCGCCTCAATAATTGCGCGTACTGGCTCTGCCAACGCTTCAACGATTTGCGATGATGTAATCACAATTTCTTTTGGCACGCCATTCATTAAATCGCGCCCTTTAATTTCCATTGTTTGCTCTTTATCTTTGCCCATCACCCTTGCAGTGCCGATGGTTTTTTTAATGCGCTCAGCGGTGCTTTCGCCAATCAGTAAATTATGAGTATGGCGGACATAATTGATAATGGCTTCATCCATCTTATCACCGCCCACGCGCACCGAACGAGCATAAACAATACCGCCCAACGATAATACGGCAACTTCGGTTGTGCCACCACCAATATCCACCACCATAGAACCTGTGGGTTCGTGAATTGGCAAGCGCGCACCAATCGCCGCTGCCATTGGTTCTTCAATCAGATAAACGCGTCTAGCACCAGCGGATTCGGCAGATTCTTGAATCGCCCGTCTCTCAACCGCAGTTGAGCCAGATGGCACACATACAATCACTTCAGGAGCTGAAAAATTACGCCTATTATGAACTTTACGGATAAAATGCTTAATCATTTCTTCGGCAACATGGAAATCGGCAATCACGCCATCGCGTAACGGTCGTATTGCTTTAATAGAGCCGGGTGTGCGTCCTAGCATTAATTTTGCTTCTTCGCCTACTGCTAATACTTCGCGTTTGCCTTTATCATCAACAGAAATAGCAACAACAGAAGGTTCATTCAGCACGATACCACGCCCTTTCACATAAACCAACGTGTTGGCTGTTCCCAAATCAATGGCCATATCGGAAGATAAAAAACCCAATAAATGTGATAGCATGGCAAGCCTTAAAAAAAACCGCGAGGCAGTTATTTATAATTTTTATTTAAACAGTGTGAATTGTTTTACTTAAAAAGATATAACGCAAAATATATCATCACGCAAGTCTATAATATAAAAAAATTATTATTTTATACAAGGATAGAAAAAAATGATGAGTCTTTTTATAACGCGATTAATAATTGAGAGCTTGACATAAAATCAACAATCATGGCACAAATAGATATTGCACAGAAATAACAGATTTTAACAACAATTGATGGAAAGGTTTTTTATGCCACGCAGACGCAAGCAAAATAATCAGATGGGCACAATCTATATGATTTTGGCTGGTATCAGCCTTATTGTGATTATTATTATTTATTTAGGGCTGATTAAAGACCCAAGATCTGGGATCGATCGCGAGACCAAAAGATTTAATTTAGAGTTTAATTTAGAACAAAAACTGTAAGGTTAATAAAGTGATATATGGCAATGAATGACGGGCATATATTAGAGCAATTTTTGGAAATGATGATGGTAGAACGCGGTGTTGCCGCCTATACCATTGACGCTTACCGCAAAGATTTATCCGATTATCAGCAATTTTTACATGAACAAGAAAGCAATGTTACCGATGTTGATGCGCGGCTGTTAATGTTATGGCATGCTGATGCCAAAATGCGTGGCCATCAAGCCTCTAGCATTGCCAGAAAATTTTCAGCTATTCGTCAGCTTCATAAATTTATGCTGATTGAGCAATGGCGCGATGATAACCCTACCAAATTATTAAAAATGCCAAAATTAGGCAGGAAATTGCCGAAAATCATATCAGATGAAGAGATGCAGAATTTATTTGATGTGTTAGAAGATATGCAAAAAAGTCAGCCGCATGATGCTATCCGCCTCACCTGTTTGCTAGAAATTCTTTATGGCAGTGGGTTAAGGGTTTCTGAATTGGTCAGCCTGCCTTTATCTGCGATATTAAGCGATGCAAAATTATTACGTGTGATGGGCAAGGGCGGTAAGGAACGCATCGTGCCGCTTTCTGATTTGGCGTTAGAAGCCTTAACAGCATGGATAAGCATCCGTCATCTTTATGTGCCGAAAAATAAGGAAGAAGATAAGGGTTTTATATTTCCCTCAAAAAGCAAGCAAGGGCATTTAACACGGCAAAGATTCGGACAAATGCTGAAGGAATTGGCGGTTTTAGCCAATATTCCGCCAGAAAAGATTAGTCCGCATGTGGTGCGCCATGCCTTTGCCAGTCATTTATTGAATAATGGTGCGGGGTTATTATCGGTTCAAAAAATGCTAGGCCATGCCGATATTACCACCACGCAAATCTATACTCATATTTTAAGTGATGAGTTAAAAAAATTCGTGCTACAAAATCATCCGCTCAACGGGATGTGATGAGAGGTGATTCAACAAAATATGATTGATAAAGATAAGAATAAGAATATTCAGGGCAATATATTTGCAATGATTGAACATAAATATAAATATTAAACCAAAAAAATATTTTTGTTGCGAATATAGCCAAAAATTTGCCTCAAATTATAAAAATCAATAACATAACCTCCTGTAAGCCTATTGACAAGTTTTGTATGTATAACATACAAAACTTTATAGGTAACTTAAATACGATAAGTTAAGGAGTTTGAATATGGAAAATGTGGTTATTTTAGGTGCAGGCGATGTCGCTAAGGCAGGTGCTGTTAAATTGTCAAAGGTTAATCCGAATTTGAATATTTATTTAGTATCAAGGTCTGCTGATAAGCTGAAAAATATAAAAAAAGAAATTTTGGTTAAAGCAGCATGTGATGTTGATTATGAAACCATCGATGTTTATCATAACATTGATGAGTTTATTAAATTCCTTAAAACTTATCAAATAGATACAGTTGTTAATCTCGCTAGTCCGTATGTTAATTTGAAGGTTATGGATGCATGTTTGGCTGTTAAAGCTAATTATTTAGATACTGCATGTTATGAGGCTAAGGATACCAAAGGCTTCAGTTATAAGGAGCAGTTGGAATACCAAGAACAATTCAAGCAAGCAGGTATCGTTGCAATATTGGGGGCAGGAGGAACGCCGGGAGTGTCAAATCATTTGGCAGCACTTGCGGGTTTAGAGTTAGCTTCTGATGTGAAAGAGATTAGAATACTAGATGGTAATGCAGGGTCTCAAAGTGCTTATAGATTTGCCACCAACTTTTCAGCTGAAGATAATATCAAAGAGTTAGATAATCCATGCAAACATTATGAAGATGGCCAATGGTTGGAAACCACACCGTTCAGCTGTAAAACCAATTTAGATGATGGTCTTAATTATTATCGTATCTATCACGAAGAGCAGGAAACTTTACTAAGAAGATTTCCAAATATCCATAAGATAGAAAATTTTATGAGCTTTGGAGATATTTATCTTAACTACTTTAATGTCTTAAAAGATGTCGGTATGTTTAACCATAGGAATATTGATGTAGATGGTATTAGTATAGCACCTATCAAAGTTTTAGCCAGTGTGCTCCCAGCGCCATCTGAGGTAGCTTCAATCACTAAAGGTAAAGCCTTTATAACTGTGATTGTAAAAGATAAAGAAGATATAGCAGTAACTTATAAATGGCTAATGGACCACCAAACATGCTATGCGGATGTCGGTGCAGGCGCGGTTGCCTGGTCTACAGGTGTACCTGCTGTTATGTTCGCAGGTCTTATGTCAAATAAAGAACCGGGTGTTTATACGGTTGAAGAACTTGATCCTAAATCTGTTAAGTCACAATACAGCAAATTTGATATTCATGTAGAAAGAACGTAATATGAGAACCCCTTACCACATTTTTGATGAGAGACAATATGAAAGGAATTTAATTTTACTAAAGCAGATATCACAAGAGACTGGTTGTAAATTCTTATTAGCACTGAAAGGTTACATCCCTTTTCATTCTGTTGAACTTACAGAAAAATATTTAGATGGTATATCAACCTCAAGTGTATATGAACATCGCGCATCTCATACTTATTTTCCTAAATTATCTAAGCACTACTATGCTCCAGCCACTTCCGAAGAAGATATGAAAGCAATAATTGATATGGAACCTGAAGTTATTGTGTTAAATTCACATCAGCAACTTGAACACCATCAAAATAAAATTCCACATTACATAGGTATAGATTTAAGATTGAATCTTCAGCATGTAATATCTGATGCAAATGTATTTGAGGGTTATGACCCTAATAGACCATTTAGTAGATTTGGTGTAACTCAGTCTGAATTACAAGAAGATAAACTAGAAAGAGTGAGTGGTATTCATATCCACGTTCTTAATAGTCAAGGTGCGAAAGATTTAGAAGCGATGGTGGCTATATTAGAAAAGAAGTTTCATAAACTCTTACATCAAGTAACCAGATTAAATCTTGGTGGCGGCCATACAATTACAAAGGAAGATTATGACATTGATAGATTGAAAAAGATAATGATTAGATTGAAGGAAACTTATAATTTAGAAATCTATTTAGAACCATCTGAGCATGTATTTCATAATTGTGGTGTTTTAAAAACTAAAGTCTTATCGATAATGTATAATGATATAAATATAGCGATAGTGGATACATCTGCTAAGAACCATATGCCTGATATACTCGAGTCACCTGATTATTCAGTAGAGTTTAAGGAAGGTGAGTTAAATAATAACAAACCACATTATTATCGTGTTGGTGGTTGCACTTGCTTAACGGGAGACATAATTGGTCAATATTCATTTGAGAAACCATTAAAGGAAGGCGATATACTTACAATTCAGAATCAAACTGCTTATACAACAACTCAAGCTACATGGTTTAATGGCATCAGAAAACCAGGATTAGAAGTAATCGGAACAGATGGCACTCTTAAATTATCAGTTGAGGATTCATATGAGGATTACATGACCTCAATGAGAATGTAAGATATAAGGCTATATATAGATTATAGCCTTATTAACCTATTTCGACTCGCCAGCAAACTTGGCACAACTAAAAACCTCCCAAAACCATGAATGTTCAAAGCGTATTCACCGCAAGCCTACCTCGATTGCTAGTCTAGCTCAATATTCTCTTTATGAGCGAGGATACCACCCAAACTCACCGCCCCGATAACGACGCATACGCCTGCCCATTGTAATGGTAACAATACATCGCCCAGTAACAGATAGGCAGTGCCAATGGCAACAAAGGGTTCAATATTCATAATCAGGCTTCCTAGATCTGGGCGCAAAAATGCCACCGATAAAAAGATAAGAAATATACCAAGCGCATAGAATAGCTCGGCTGCTATTAGAAAGACCCAGCCTGATACAGAATACGGAGTTTGATAATCACCGGTAATGATAATCAAAATTAGGGTTAATATAGTTACCGATACACTGCCGACAAATACCAGCCGATGCGTTTGAATTTTATGATTGGCGGCATAATCCACAAAATACATACAGGCAGAGCCAATTGCCCCGACCACTGCTAAAATCAGCCCTAACGGGTGAAGCATGTTGAATTGTGGCCCAACTGTTAAGATAAGTCCGATAAAAACGGTGAGATAAATGAGGGTAAGTTTTAGTGATGGGCGTTTTTTTGTTAAAAAAGCGATCGTAAAAAATACCATCATCGGAAATGTATAGAGGATGACAATCATCAGATTGGGCGAAATGAAAGTGATGGCATACAGTGCCCCATAGGCAGTAAAAATCAACGCAATGGAGGAAAGAATAACGGCTCTTATTGGAATTTCTTTGATATTTAGCGGTTGTTTGATGATGATGGCATACACCCATAAAGCAACCATTGGCACAAGGCCGTCTAACAGTAGTACAAACAACACATCTGCACCCTCTTGATAGGCATATTTGGAAAAGCTGGGTGTGATACCAATGCTAACTGCTGCGCAGAGTGAGAAAAGCGCACCTAATCGGGGGTGGCGTCCTAATGATTCGAGTTGGCTCATATTGTGGTTATCTCCATATTTAAGAATAAAAAATTTTTAACTTTATAACACATTAAATTTAACACTAGAAAGTTAACATTGGGCGAATCGATAAAGCTGGTCATGAATGTTCTCTAACCGTCATATCTTCGGGTTCTAAATGTTGCCGATGGGCAATGATACCACTTAATGTGATAGATGCAACCACCACGCACACGCCTAAAATTTGAATGGCTGATAATCTATCACCTAACAGCAAAAAAGCGGTACTAATGGTTACAAAGGGCTCGATATTCATAATCAGGCTTGCCAAATCAGGGCGCAAATAGGTGGCGGAAAGAAAAATCAAGATAATGCCCAACATGTAACAAAAGGCACCTATTAGTAACAATCCCCAACCGATATTAGAAGCGGGCGGGCTATAGCCATCGCTGGCAATTAACCAAACAAGGCTGATGATTGTCAGGCTAACGCTGCCGATAAAAACCAGACGATGCGTGCCTACATCGTCGCCTGCCACATGCCCTACAAAATAAAACATTGCCGAACCAATGGCCGCTAAAAATGCCAATAAAACGCCCCAAAGATTGATGGTTTGAAATTCAGGACCAATCGCTAAAGCCAACCCTAAAAAAGTGCTGATATAAAATACAGTCAGCAATAAAGAAGGAGCTTTTTTGGTAAGAAAGGCGGTGGTTAATAACACTAAAATCGGAAATGTGTATAGAATGATAATCATCAGGCTTGGCGAGATGAATGTAATGGCATAGACTGAACCAAAGGCGGTAAGATTGAGCGAAAGGCAGGCAAGTATCATTGCTTTGCGTGGAATTTTATGCAAAGAAAGTGGTTTTTTAAAGAAAATTGCAAATAAATATAAAAATATCACGGGCACTAGCCCATGTAATAAAATCACAAAAATCGCACCTGCGCCATCTTCATAGGCATATTTGAATAATACAGGCGTGATGCCAATGGAAAGGGCGGCTAACAATGAAATCAACGCGCCTAATAAGGGCTGTGTGCCTAATGATATTAATTTGCTCATAATGACTGCTATGAATGTTCTATAATCGTCATATCTTCGGGTTCTAAATGCTCGCGATGAGCAACAATACCCCCTACCGAAATCGCGAAAATCACCGCAATCACGCCGATAAATTGAATCGGGGTAAGAATATCGCCTAGCAATAAATAGGCAGCACCGATACTCACAAAGGGCTCGATATTCATGAATAGGGTTGCCAAATCTGGGCGCAAGACGGTGGTGGAAACAATCACCATTACCATACCGCAAGTATAACATAATGCCGCTAATATTAACACGCCCCAACCCAGTGAAGATGCGGGCAACGCGACATTGCCCGTTAGCAACATCATCAATAAAGCAAGCAAGCCAACTGCTGAACTACCCACGAATAAGATGCTATGCGATTTTACCTCGCTGCCCGCCATATGCCCTAAAAACATTAACATGCTGGCGCCGATAGCGGCGCAAAACGCCAAGCCAACCCCTAGCCAACTAACAGTATCAAATTTAGCACCAATGGCGACGGCTAACCCCAAAAAGGCAATAAGATAAATTAATATTAGCTTTAATGAGGGTAATTGTCGGTTCATGAAAGCAACAGAAATTAGCACGATAATTGGAAAGGCATATAAAATCGTTACTGCCAAACCCGGTGAAATAAAGTTAATGGCACTCATTAAGCCAAATGCCGTCAGCGAGAGTGATAGCCCTGCAATCATCACCGCTTTGCGCGGGATTTTATGCAGGCGAAGGGGTTGTTTAATAATGATGCTATAGCAAAATAATGTGAGAACTGGCACCAGACCGCTTCTCACTAAGATAACTGTAAATAGACCCGCCCCCTCATTATAGGCAACTTTGGCAAGGGTTGGTGTTAAGCCCAAGAACAAAGCCGAAATCAATGCTAGCATCACGCCTAAAAATGGACGCGTGCCTAATCCTTGAAATTTTTTATCTTGCTGTGACATAAGGTGGTTTCTCTGTGGCATTCTAATTGCTTATAAGTTGATGTTGTATTGTAAACTATTTATTGTAGATGTGATAGATGAATTATCATAAATTAGATCAATTGTTTGATAAATTATACCCAATATGCCGTTCAATTACTGGACCCGGCATTCGTCAATCTTTAGAGATCATCCAAGATTATATGCCGCTTACCATTGAAAAAATAGCGACAGGAACACAGGTTTTTGATTGGGTAGTGCCACAAGAATGGCAGCTTAATAAAGCTTCTTTGACAACAATGGATGGCACAGTCATTTTATCAACAGAGCAATCTAATTTGCATGTTGTTAATTTTTCAGAAAATTTTAAGGGTCGGGTTACCAAACAAGAATTGGAAGAACATTTATTTTCAATTCCAGATTTCCCACAAGCAATTCCCTATGTTACCAGTTATTACAAGGAAAGATGGGGGCTTTGTATCGCGGACGAACATAGAAAAATGTTACCAGATTGTAAGTATAATGTTGATATTGACACGCAAAAATATGATGGTTATCTGAATTACGGTGAATTGTTTTTAGCAGGAAACACGCCTGAAACTGTTTTGTTGACATCATATCTTTGTCACCCAAGCATGGCAAATAATGAATTATCAGGACCATTAGCTTTGGTGGGTTTGTATTATGCTCTTAAAAATTTACCGAACAGACGCTTTAGCTACCGTTTTGTATTATTGCCAGAAACAATTGGCTCGATATCCTATTTAGCAACCAGAAGAAAACAGCTTGAAAAAGATATTATTGGCGGGATGGTGCTGACCTGTTTAGGAGGCCCCAATAAGCAGGTAAGCTTTAAGCTTAGCAGGTCTGATTGGCTTGGTGCGCCTACAATGAGTGATAAATTAGCAAGAAATTTGGCTGATTACGATGCAGATAATTATCGCATCCGCGATTTTACACCAACAGAAGGGTCGGATGAAAGGCAATTTTGCTCGCCTGCTATTAATTGGCCAATTATCCAAGCGGCGCGAACAGTTTACGCAAACTATAAAGAATATCATACGCATCTGGATAATAAAGATTTTATGCAGATAGCATCTGTGGAAGATTCAATTAATAAATTATTCTTATTTATCCGTATATTTGAAATTATGGACTTAAAATTAAAATCTAAAATTGAAGGTGGCGAGCCACAATTAGGACGGCATAACCTATATCCAACATTGAATGGACCCATGAGTAACAAAATGTCTAGCGATAAAACAGTTGATTTAAGAAAACAGCTCAATCTTTTGTTAAGCACATTGTCTGTTATTGATGGCACACGCACCATCATAGATATTGCAACAAAACTTTCGGCACCCTTATCTGATATTATGCCGATTATTGCAGAACTTAAAAATAAGAACATCATAGAGTAGTCTCATGTCCATTATTATTATCACAGGTGATCATCCACGACATAAATATTTGGTGAACTGCATTGCCAGCACGGGTTGTTTGGCGGCGTGGGTACAAGAAAAAAGAGAATCATTTGTTCCAGAACCGCCACAAAATATAGCAAAAGACTTAAAATATCTTTTTGTTAAACATTTTGCACTCAGAGATGAGGTTGAAAATCAGTTTTTTAACAGTAATGATACGATAACGGATGCACCAATATTACAGGTGTCTGCCTCAACATTAAATGCAGATAAGACGGTTAATTTTGTCAATCATTTTGCACCAAAAATCATACTATCTTATGGTTGTCACAAGCTTTCTAAAGATTTCATGCAGAATGTTAACTCTAAATTTTGGAATATACATGGTGGTCTATCGCCAGATTATCGCGGAACCATAACCCATTTTTGGCCAAGATATTTTTTAGAACCTCAAATGACGGGGATGACATTGCATGAAACAACGGATTTTCTGGATGCAGGTGCCATTATACTACAAACCGCAGCTGCGATGAACCGCGGCGATAGTTTGCACATGCTAGCAAGCAGAAATGTCATGCATTTTTGTGAAATTCTTAAAAGCAAAATATCTCAAATGAATATGGAGCAATTGCCTCAAGGGATTATTCAAAAAAATTATGGCAAAGTTTTTATGTCATCAGATTGGCGCGTTGAACATCTTCATCTTATTTATAATCTCTATCATGATAGAATTGTTGATGCGGTGCTTGATGGACATATTAAAGGCAGAGAACCAGAATTAATCGAGGCAATATAAGCGGCATAAAATATCTTTACAGATTTTATGTTTCGCCTTACAATTATAGCATTGGATAGTCATATCCAGATAGCCATAATATAATGTAAGGTTTAATGATGAAACAGATTGTAGGCAAATATCAAACTTTTCCAGCGGTTGTCTTGAAAGATAGGCAATGGCCAGATAAGCAAATTAAGCAAGCACCGATTTGGTGTTCGGTAGATTTGCGTGATGGCAATCAGGCGCTGATTGAACCGATGGGCACTGATAGAAAATTGCGTCTATTTAAGAAATTACTGGATATTGGCTTTAAGCAAATTGAGGTGGGCTTTCCTTCTGCCTCGCAGACTGATTTTGATTTTGTCAGGCAGCTGATTGATGATAATCTCATCCCTGATGATGTTTTTATTCAGGTGCTAACGCAATGTCGTTCCCATTTGATTGAGCGCACATTTGAAGCGATTCAAGGCGCGAAAAATGTGATTGTGCATTTTTATAATTCTACCAA